>NZ_JAFCWC010000011.1:0-102786 GCF_049897365.1 Brevundimonas sp. DC300-4 | reverse complement strand
CGAGGCCAGCTGCACCCGGGCCTGGACCTCGCCGGTGTTGGGGTTGAACACATCGGCGAACCGGCCCGAGGCGCCGGTGAAGGACGCGCCGTCGATGAAATGGTTGATGTCGCGCATGGCTGCGTTCCCTGAAGTCTGAGTGTTCTTGATTGGCGGGCGGTTTAGCGCGGTCGGGCGAGAAACCCAATGCTTCCCTCTCCCGGTGGGAGAGGGCTTGAGCGTCCAGGAGCGAAGCGATTGGAAACGCGAAAGGGTGAGGGTTGCGCCTTACCGGTGAGGCCGAAACCTCATCCGTCCGCTTCGCGGCCACCTTCTCCCACCGGGAGAAGGAAGAGGATTATCTGGTCCCGCCCGGCACCCATTTGACATCGCCCGCGCCATTGGCGTTGGCGCGGCGGGCGGCGACGAACAGGTGGTCGGAGAGACGGTTCAGATAGCGGACCGCCTCGGGGGTCACCGGAGTTCCGGTCTCGGCCAGACGGATGGCTTCGCGTTCGGCCCGGCGGGCCACCGTGCGGGCCAGATGCAAGTGGGCCGACAGGGGCGAGCCGCCCGGCAGGATGAAGCTGTCGAGCGACTTCAGGCTCTCGTTCATCCAGTCGATCTCGGCTTCCAGCCGGTCGATCTGGGACTGGACGATGCGCAGGGCCTCCCATTTCGGCGGCGGATCGAGCGGGGTGGCGAGGTCTGCGCCGAGGTCGAACAACTCGTTCTGGATCCGGCCCAGCATGGCGTCGATACGGTCGTTCTGGCCCGAATGCAGCCGGGCGACACCAATGACGGCGTTCAGTTCGTCAACTGTCCCGTAGGCCTCGACACGGGGATCGGACTTGGACACGCGGGCGCCGGACGCCAGGCCCGTGTCGCCGCCGTCGCCGGTGCGGGTGTAGATCTTGTTGAGGACGACCACGCCCTCAGCCCCCGTGCGTGGATTTCCACCACAGACCGGTCATCAGCAGCACGATGGCGGTCGCCTGCAGCGCCACCCTTAGCCGCATAAGCTTGTTGGAGTTGGACCGTGCGTAGTCGCCGCCGCGATACAGCGAATAGATGCCGAACCCGAGGGTGATGGCGACCGCACCGATGGCGATCAGGACGAGGATGTCGAAGACGTTCATGGCGCCAACCTAGGCCTCTCCAGACGCCTGCGCCAGCGACCGACGGCGCGACTCCTTACCGCTGTTCAGCTTCGGCTAACCCTGCTTCTCGGCGCGATCCTAACCTTTGCCCTGGACTGTAGCGGGTCAGGAGCCTGAATGACCGACCGCTCGATCCGCAATCTGGACAATCTGAGGGCCTCCGCGTCGACCGCGCGGGTGCTCAACCTGCTGCGGGTCAGTCATGAGCACGGTCGCACCGATAGCTGGCGCGCGGCCCCCCTGTTCCAGAACCCGACCCTGAACCGCAGCCTGATCATCAAGCACCGGTTGCGCAGGAACGAGATCGACGAGTTCCGGGTGCGCCGATACGTCGCCACCAAGATCATCCTGCCCATCGACGGTTCGGACCTGCGAGCCGGCGGCCGCTATCTGTTCGTGGATCAGGTCGGGTTCGACGGGATGCTGGAGCAGTCGTTCGGCATCCGGCCGTCGCATCCGGACCGCAGAATCCTGTCGCTGATCGACGAATTGCCGAGCCTGGACCCCTTCCTGCTGCGCGAGCAGCTGCGTCGCAACGGCCACATGCCGGCCCCCTGCTACTTCAACGTTTCCGAAGCCGACCTGATCCGGATGGCGGACTTCGTGGCCAGAGAGATCACGCCGCTCGTCGACCTTAGCCTGGGACCAGACATCGATCTCGCGGCTGACAATCCCGTGGCGCGCCTGACCGCCAAGATCATGTCGAACTCGGCCGGCGAAGACATGAGCGCGCTCGGCCAGACCTTGATGCTGGCGCCGGAGGAGTATGAGGAGGGCGTCTTCTGCTGGAAGGGCTTCCTCTATTACAAATGGGCGCTGCAGACGATCACCGGCGACATCGGCTGGGTGGTGGACAGCGTTCGCCGCGTCCGCCCCCGGGGCCGCGTGGGCGCCGAGCAGCACGCCGCGATCGACCGCGCGAAGGAACAGGTCCGCCGTCGCATCCATCTGACCTGCGAGGCCACGGCCGACATGCTGCGGGTCTATGACGACGCCTTCCGGGGGTTGACGCTGGAGGGCAAGCCGACCGCCTTCCGGGACTTCCTGCGGGATGCGCCGATCCTGTTCGCACGGCTGGGCGAACGTCTGGGCGCCATCCAGCACATCGTCAGCTTCTGGCGTTACCGGATGAGCGGCGACAAGTCAGCGCCGGGGGCGGAGGAACTGCTCGACCTGCTCGCGGACTTCGAAACCAGCCTGTCCGGCCGCGAACGACCGGACGTGCTCGCGCTGGCGGCTTGAAAAAGCGCGCCTCCTCCCCGCTCGCCGCTTGGCGAAGGGGGAGGAGGATGCGAGCCGCCTGCAAGCAGACGGAAGGGGTATTCGTGCGCGCAGAAAGATCCCCTCCGTCACTCCGCTACGCTGCGAGCCACCTCCCCGCGCCTGCGGCGCAGGGAGGATACCCGCTATCTTTCCTTAGTAGCGGTAGGCTTCCGGCTTGAACGGGCCTTCGGTCGGCACGCCGATGTAGGCGGCCTGTTCCTTGTTGAGGACGGTCAGCTTGGCGCCCAGCTTGGCCAGGTGGAGCATGGCGACCTTCTCGTCGAGGTGCTTGGGCAGGGTGTAGACCTGGTTCTCATAGGCCTTGATGTTGGTCCACAGTTCGATCTGGGCCAGGGTCTGGTTGGTGAAGGACGCCGACATCACGAACGAGGGGTGGCCCGTGGCGTTGCCCAGGTTCACCAGACGGCCTTCCGACAGCAGGATGATCTTCTTGCCGTCCGGGAACTCGACGTGGTGGACTTGCGGCTTGATCTCGTCCCACTTGAAGTTCTTCAGGCCGGCGACCTGAATCTCCGAATCGAAGTGACCGATGTTGCAGACGATGGCGTTGTTCTTCATCGCCCGCATGTGATCGACCGTCAGGACGTCCAGGTTGCCCGTGGCGGTGACGAAGATGTCGGCCTCATGGGCCACGTCCTCGACGGTGACGACCTCATAGCCTTCCATGGCGGCCTGAAGGGCGCAGATCGGATCGACCTCGGTGACCTTCACGCGGGCGCCGCCCTGGCGCAGCGAGGCGGCCGAGCCCTTGCCCACGTCGCCGTAGCCGCAGACCACGGCGACCTTGCCCGACAGCATGACGTCGGTGCCGCGACGGATCGCGTCGACCAGCGATTCACGGCAGCCGTACAGGTTGTCGAACTTCGACTTGGTGACGCTGTCATTGACGTTGATGGCGGGGAACGGCAGGTCGCCCTTCTTGGCCATTTCGTACAGGCGGTGGACGCCGGTGGTGGTCTCTTCCGACACGCCGCCGATGGCGTCGCGGATGGCCGAATAGAAGCCGGGCTTCTCGGCGATGTAACGCTTCATCACCTTGTAGAGGGCTTCCTCTTCCTCGTTCTGCGGATCGGACAGCAGCGACAGATCCTTCTCGGCCTTGGGGCCGAGCACGCAGAGCAGGGTGGCGTCGCCACCGTCGTCGAGGATCAGGTTGGGATAGCCGCCGTCGGCCCATTCGAAGATCTTGTGGGCATAGTCCCAGTATTCTTCCAGCGTCTCGCCTTTGGTGGCGAAGACCGGCGTGCCGTTGGCGGCGATGGCGGCTGCGGCGTGGTCCTGGGTCGAGAAGATGTTGCACGAGGCCCAGCGGACGTCGGCGCCCAGGGCTTCCAGCGTCTGGATCAGGACGGCGGTCTGGATCGTCATGTGCAGGCTGCCGGCAATGCGGGCGCCCTTGAGGATCTGTTGCGCGCCGAACTCTTCGCGCAGCGCCATCAGGCCCGGCATTTCGGTTTCGGCGATGGCGATCTCTTTATTGCCGAAGGGGGCGAGCGAGATGTCGCGGACGATATAGTCGGTCATGAAGGCGGCTCCTTGAGCGCGGCAGGGTTCGAAGATTGCGCGCGCCTATAGCCCGCGAAGGGACATAGGGCAAGAATCATATAAGGATGTCTTTATATGATCCATTTCTTCACCCGCGAGGGAGGAATAGGCTCCGCCCATTCCCCTTGTCGCCTCGGCATGCCTAAACTCGTTCAAACAGGGGAGTTCGTTCATGAAGGCTGTGATCGCGGGGGCCATTTTCGCCGTGCTGACGGGAACCGTGGCGGCGGCCCAGGACGGGACCACCGCTCCGGCCGCCGGCGCCGTCACCCTGGTCCAGGCGGGCCATCTTCTGGACCGTCCGGGGCAGGCGCCGCGCGGCGCCTCCACCGTCGTCATCCGCGACGGCAAGGTCGAGTCGGTCCGGGACGGCTTCGTCGGCGTCGAGGCCTATCCGGCTGCGACCGTCGTCGACCTGCGCGACCGGTTCGTCCTGCCCGGCCTGATCGACAGCCATGTGCACCTGACCTCCGACCGCGCCGGTCAACAAGGCTTGCTGGCGAACTTCACCGACAGCCTGCCCGCCCGCGCCTATGAGGCGGCCGGCAACGCGCGCGACACATTGATGGCCGGCTTCACCACCGTGCGGAACCTCGGCGACTCGGGCGGCGTCACCCTGGCCCTTCGCGACGCCACCGCCCGGCACGAGATCGCCGGCCCGCGCATCATCGACGCGGCCGAGTCTATCTCGACCACATCGGGCCATATGGACGGCCGCCTCAGCCTCGCCGACGACGTGCGCGAGATGATGGGCGATCAGGAGAACGTCTGTAACGGTGTCGAAAGCTGCCGTGAGGCCGTGCGCATCCAGGTCGGGCGCGGCGCTGACGTCATCAAGATCGCCACCACCGCCGGGGTGAACAGCCGCATCGGCGCCGGCCTCGGGGTGCAGATGTTCGAGGACGAGGCACGCGCCCTGATCGAGACGGCCCACCTGTACGGCAAGAAGGTCGCCGTCCACGCCCACGGCGCCGACGGCATCGACCTGGCCCTGCGGCTCGGCGCAGACTCCATCGAACACGGCACCATTTTCGACGAGGACACCATCCGGCTGTTCCGTGAGAGCGGCGCCTACTATGTGCCCACGCTCTCGACCGTGAACGGCTATCGCTCGCGCCTCGCCGCCGACCCCAATGCCTATCCACCCGAGGTCCTGCCCAAGATCCTGTGGCGTATCTCGATCACCGGCCAGTCGCTCCAGGTCGCCTATCCCGCCGGCGTCCGCATCGCCTTCGGCACCGATGCGGGCGTATCCCTGCACGGCCGCAACGCCGACGAGTTCGAACTGATGGTCCAGTACGGCATGACGCCCATGGCTGCGATCCAGGCCGCCACCGTCAACGCCGCCGACCTGCTGGGCCTGTCGACGGAGGTCGGCACGCTGGAGCCCGGCAAACGCGCCGACCTGATCGCGGTCGAGGGGGACCCACTGGCGGACGTCACCGTGCTGAAGTCGGTGGGGTTCGTAATGCGCGACGGGCGCGTTTACCGGAACGAGGAAAACTAGGCCCGGCCTTGCGTCCGGTCGCAGGCTGAGTCACGACCCCGCCCATGACCGATCTCAGCCCCCCCCGCCACGACTGGACCCTGACCGAAGTCGAGGCCCTGTTCGCCCGTCCGTTCATGGAACTGGTGTTCGAGGCCGCGACCGTTCATCGCCGCTGGTTCGATCCGTCGGAGGTGCAGAAGTCCCAACTGCTGTCGATCAAGACCGGCGGCTGCGCCGAGAACTGCGGCTACTGCTCGCAATCGGCCAGCTTCGACACCGGACTGAAGGCCGAAAAGCTGATGGACACGACCGCCGTCCTCGCCGAGGCCATGGCCGCGAAGGCGGGCGGCGCGTCGCGCTTCTGCATGGGCGCGGCCTGGCGCGAGCTGAAGGATCGCGACACGCCGAAACTCGCCGCCATGATCTC
The DNA here is from genome assembly GCF_049897365.1 of Brevundimonas sp. DC300-4. Classification (NCBI taxonomy): domain Bacteria; kingdom Pseudomonadati; phylum Pseudomonadota; class Alphaproteobacteria; order Caulobacterales; family Caulobacteraceae; genus Brevundimonas; species Brevundimonas sp. DC300-4. Next base: position 96,902 of record NZ_JAFCWC010000011.1, on the reverse strand, counting down.
GGGCGTGAAGGCGCTCGGTCTGGAAACTTGCGCGACGCTCGGGATGCTCACCGCCGATCAGGCGAAGCAGCTGAAGGCGGCCGGGCTCGACTATTACAACCACAACCTCGACACCGGGCCGGAATACTACGCTCAGGTGGTGACGACCCGGACCTATCAGGATCGTCTCGACACCCTGGAGCACGTCCGCGACGCCGGGATGTCGACCTGCTGCGGCGGCATCGTCGGCATGGGCGAGAGCCGGCGGGACCGCGCAAGTCTGCTCCACGCCCTCGCGACGTTGCCAGCGCATCCTGACAGCCTGCCGGTCAACGCCCTGGTGCCGGTCACCGGCACGCCCCTGGGTGAGCGGGTCCTGAAAGAGGGCGAGATCGATCCGATCGAGTTCGTCCGCACGGTCGCCGTCGCCCGCCTGGTTTGCCCCCGCGCCATGGTCCGACTGTCGGCCGGACGCGAGACCATGAGCCCGGAAATGCAGGCGCTCTGCTTCCTCGCCGGCGCCAACTCCATCTTCGTCGGCGGCAAGCTGCTGACCACGCCCAACCCGGAACAGGACGAGGACGCCCGGCTGTTCTCCCTGCTGGATCTGAAGCCGATGGAGCCCGCGCGGGTCGAGGCGGCGGCTTAGACGAAATCTCCCTCCCACCCCGGGGAAGGATTTTCGCGCAACGACGCGGTGGGGAGGACCGTGCGATGGGGATGCAGGCCCGTGAGGTTTGCCTTGCCGCCCCACCCGGTCTTCGCTGCGCTTCGACCACCCCCCCCCAAACAGGGAGGGAGACATTTCACGCAAACCCGCCCTTAACCGCCTCCATGTGACGAGGGGCGCATGAAACGTCGCGCCCTTCTCGTCGCCCCGCTCGCGCTCGCCGCAACCCCCGCCCTTGCTTCGAGCGGCGGCGGTGGTGGATCAGGCGGCGGCTATGTCCGCTATCCCACCGTCACCGCCACCACGATGCGTGCCGACGGCCGCCGGGGCGTGATGACGGTAGAGACCGGGGTCGACGCCCCTGACGCCGCCCTGAAACTCCGCGCTGAACAGTCACAGCCACGCATGCGGGCGGTGTTCAACATCCTGGTCCAGCGCGAGGCCAACACCCTGCTGCCCGGCGGCGTACCGAACGTCGAACGCCTGGCCGCCCAGCTGCAATCGGCGACCAACATCATCATGGGCCGCCGGGGCTGCCACCTGCTGCTCGGCACGGTGATGATCGTCTGACGGCTTGACGTCAGCCAAGGCGTGAGGCCCCTTGCGGCGATGCGCATCCTCGCCCTTACGACGACACTAATTCTGGCGGCCTGCGCGAGTACGCCGCCCCCTCCCCCTCCACCGCCCTCGGGGCCCGGCGCCCCGGTCCTGCGGGACTGGCGCAGCATCATCACCGCCATCGACCGCGACCGCTATGCCCGCAGGGACGCCGCCTGGCGCCTGGCGCTGGAGCAGGCTCGCCGCCAGCCCGGTTCGGGCGATCTCTCCTCGCTGGGAGACCTGATCGAGAAGGACGCGGCGCGCAACAGCGTCGCGCCCCCGCCCGGTGACTACCGCTGCCGCACCGTCAAACTGGGCTCCCAGGGCGGAGAGACCGGCCTCGGCTTCGTCGTCTACGGCTGGTTCGACTGCCGCATCGAACAGACGCCGCGCGGCCTGAAATTCTCCAAGACCACCGGCTCCCAGCGCCCCTCCGGCCTGCTGTTCCCCGAGGACGCCCGCCAGATGGTCATGCTGGGCTCGATCGCCCTCGCCGCCGAGCCGCCCGCCAACTCCTATGGCCAGCGCCCGGACCGCGACATCGTTGCCGTGCTGGAGCGGATCGGCGAGGCGCGCTGGCGCCTCGTTCTCCCCTGGCCCCAGAACGAGTCCAACCTCGACCTGATCGAACTGGTCCCCAACTAAGGTGCCCGGGACCGTCGCCGTCGTCGGCGCCGGACCGACCGGTCTTGCCCTCGCCCTGATGCTGGCGCGTCAGGGCCGGCGCGTCGTGGTCCACGAGCGATTCGACGAACCGCGCCCGATCGGCGCCGGCTTCATGCTCCAGCCGACCGGCCTGCATGTGCTCGACCGCCTCGGCCTGACGAACAGGGTCAAGGCGCTCGGCCAGCCCCTCGAACACATCTTCGGCCGCGAGGCGCGTCGTCGCCGCGTCGTGCTCGACGTCAGCTACGCCGACCTGAAGTCGCCCCGCCCCGACGGCGTCAACGCCCTGGGCGTCCACCGCGCCGCCATCTTCCAGGTCCTTTACGAGGCCTGCCTGGCCGGGGGCGTCGCGTTCGAGACCCGCCGGGACATCGCCGCCGCGGCCGACGGCTGCCTGACCGAGGCCAGCGGCAAGACCGGTCCCGCCTTCGACCTGGTCGTAGACGCGTCGGGCGCCCGCTCCCCCGTCGCCCGCGACCTCCTGGCGAAACAGGGCGGACGGCGACAGGAACTCGAATGGGGCGCCCTGTGGGCCACCGTCCCCTGGCCCGGCGATCAGTTCGACGCCACGGCCCTGGAACAGGTCTATCGGGGCGCCTCGCGCATGATCGGCATCCTGCCCGTGGGCGCCCGCCCCGACAATCCCGACCGGCTCGCCACCTTCTTCTGGAGCCTGAAGCCCGCCGACCACGACTATTGGCTGCGCGCCGGGATGGAGCGGTGGAAGGCCGAGGTGCGCGGCCTGTGGCCCGAGGTCGCTGGCCTGCTGGAAACCATTCCCGATCCCGAGTCCCTGACCCTCGCCCGCTACGGCCACCACACCCTGCCGTTGCCTGTCGCCGACCGGCTCGCCGTCGTCGGCGACGCCGCCCATTCGACCAGCCCGCAGCTCGGACAAGGGGTGAACATGGGCTTGCTGGACGCCCTAACCCTGGCCGAGGCGCTGGCGACCCACGCCGAGCTGGACGAAGCGTTGCTGGCCTACGCCCGCATCCGTCGCTGGCATGTGCGCCTGTATCAGGGGCTGTCGATGGGCTTCACCCCCTTCTACCAGGCCGACGGCCAGGCCCTGCCCTGGGTCCGCGACCATGTACTGGGCAAGCTCGCCCGACTGCCGTTTGCGCCGCGGATCCTGGCCGCGACCGTGTCGGGGGTGCTGCTGGATCCGCGACAGAGCCCAGGCGAACGGGACGGCTACCCTATGGTCAAGGCTCCCTGACGTCAGCGCCGCCGCCGACACGGATCGCCGGGCGCCGCCGGTCTGGATCGAACAGCATCGGCCACTCGCTTCACCTCGGACCCGATCCACTTGACCTCGGGACTGAATATCTAGCGGACGGCGTCCATCTCGGCGGCGATAGTGGCCGCCGCCATTACCGGGTTCTCGGCCGCGATCACCGGTCGCGCCACCACCAGATGGGTCGCTCCGGCCCGGAGCGCGTCGGCGGGCGTCGCCACCCTCTGCTGGTCGCCCAGGTCGCCGCCGGCCGGGCGCACGCCGGGGGTCACGATCAGGAAGTCCGGACGCCCGGCCTCGATGGCGATCTCGCGCACGCGGGCGGCCTCCAGGGGGCTGGAGACCACCCCGTCAACGCCGCAGTCGAGGGCCTGACGCACCCGCGCCTCGACCAGGTCGGCGGCCCTGGCCGAATAGCCGATCTCCTTCAGGTCCTCATCCGAGAGGCTGGTCATGACGGTGACGGCGAGGATTTTCGTGGCATGGGCGCCCCGCCCCTTGACGGCCGCCCGCATCACCTGCGGCTCGGCGTGGACGGTCAGCAGGTCGCAGCCGCCCTCGGCGACCGAGCGCGCCGCGCCCTCCACCTGGGCCCCGATGTCATGCAGCTTCCAGTCCTGGAACACCGTCTTGCCCATGGCGCGCAGTTCGTGAGCGAAGGCGACGCCGCCCGGGCGCGCCAGAAGCGTCAGCCCGACCTTGTAGCTCTCGACCCCGTTGCCGATCCGCTGGACCAATTCACGGGCCGCTTCGAGCGACGGCAGATCCAGCCCGACGATCAGGCGCGGGTCGGACAGGAGAGGCGAGGTCATCGACGGGCTCCGCGTGACCGGCTAGACCCGGCGCACAGGGGTGCGTCGGCGGACCGGCGTTCAATGATGTAGGCTAGGAACAAGGCAATGGACGCGCTCGATCTGGGGGTCAACCTGTTCGTGGCCCTGTTCGCCCTGGTCGATCCCATCGGCAACATCCCCATCTTCGCCGCCGCCACGGCCGGCGCCAGCGCCCGCCAGCGGTTGTCGGTCTCGGCCCTGATCTGCCTGTTCATCGCCGCCTTCCTGGTCTTCTTCTTCTTCACCGGCCTGTGGCTGCTGCAGTTCTTCGGCATCTCGCTGGCGGCGTTCAGGATCGCGGGCGGCATCCTGTTGCTGCTGTTGGGTCTGGACATGACGCGCGGCGACTTCCTGACCATGTTCGCCGACAAGGACGCCCTGACCGATGCCCAGGACGTGCGCGGCTACGCCAGTCGCCGGTTCAAGCGACTGATCGTCCCCTTCGCCATTCCGCTGCTGATCGGACCGGGCGCCATCTCGACCATCATCATCCAGGCCGGCGAGGCGACCAAGCTGGGCTACGCCGGGACCATTGCGGGGCTTCTGGCCATCGGCGCGGCGGCACTCGCCACCTTCATCACCTTCGCCGCTACCGGACCGATCAGCCGGGTGCTGGGCGACGTCGGAATGGCGATCATCGTGCGGGTGCTGGGCCTGATCCTGTGCGCCCTGGCGATCCAGTTCATCCTCGCGGGTCTGGGCGAGGCCCTGCCGGGCATGTTCGCCATCGGAGTGACGGCGCCCTATCCGGCAGGCGGGCACTGACCCTGTCTCTCTCCCATTTATGGGGAGGGAGAAAGCCAGCACTAGAGCAGCGAGAGCCTGATCCACGCTTTCGACAGAAGCGCGCAGCGCTTCCGTCTCAAACGATCACTCTCTAGGTCAGGTCTGACGGCTTGAGCCTGGTCCCGGCAGCGATACGCCGCGTGGCCGTCTTCCCCACCACATCCCTCTGCTTCGCCGCCGAAATCCCGTCTCCCGGACGGAGCGCGATCAGGTCGTCGGCAGCCATCACCGCCCCCGCCGCGATGTCCCGCGCCGCGAACAGACTGCGGCGGGCGACAGTCATGATCTCGCGCTCGGCCTGCACCGGGCGTTTGACGCCGTCGCCAAGCGAGGCCTCGACCGAGCGGATACCGGCGATCAGGCGGGCGAGGCCGTCCGGGTCCATCGACATGGCGTGGTCGGGACCGGCCAGGTCGTTGTCGAGGGTGAAATGCTTCTCCACCACCGTCGCCCCGCGCGCCACTGCGGCCAGGGACACTGCGTCGCCGAGCGTATGATCCGACCAGCCGATCGGCCGTCCGAAGGCTTCTCGCAGAGTATCCATGGCCCGCAGGTTCGCGTCCTTCGCCGGGGCCGGATAGTTGGACACGCAGTGCAGGATGGTCAGGGGCGGATTTCCCGCCGCCTCGATCCAGCCGACCGCCTCGGCCACCTCGTCCAGGGTGCTCATGCCGGTGGACAGGATGACCGATCCGCCGTGGTCGGCCGCCAGCCTGGCCACGCCGCGCACGAAGGGTTCGTTGGTGATCTCGCCCGAGGCCAGCTTGAACTTCGTCATCCCGATCCCGGCCAGGAAGGCGGCGCTGTCGAGGTCGAAGGGCGAGGACATGAACTCGATGCCGAGGACGCGGCAGTGGTCAGCGATGCGGGCGAAATCGGCGTGGGGCAGCTCGAACCCCTTCAGCATCTCGACGGCCGACGGCGCCCCGGCGTTGGCCTTCTGGTATTCGGCCAGGGGGGCGTCGACGGCGATCACCTTTTCGGTCGTGAACGTCTGGAACTTGACCGCGTCGGCCCCGGCCCGGTGCGCGATCTCGACCAGCCGCAGAGCCAGGCCGAGGTCCCCGTTATGGTTCACTCCGGCCTCGGCGATGAAGAAGACAGGAGCAGTCATTTCGCCTCCAGCGGCCGGGCGGGATTGCCGACGACGGTGACGCCCGGCGCCACATCCTTCGTCACCACCGCCCCCATGCCAATGACGCAGCCGCGCCCCAGCACCAGCGGCTTGTCGGGCGTCCCCTGGCGGATCATCGCCCCCGTGCCGACATAGACGTGATCCTCGACCAGGACATTGCCGTTCAGACTGACCCGGGGCGCGAAGGTGACATAGTCTCCGATCACGCAGTCATGGGCGACATAGGCGTAGATGTTGCACTGGAACTGGCGCCCTATCCGGGCGTCGGCCGTCACCGTGCTGAAGGGCTGGAACACTGCACCGGGTCCGCAGTCGAGGTCCTCGGGGAGCAGGACATTGTCCGCCTGAATCGACAGGGGCAGGCATCCGGCCGCCTCCAGCCGTTCGGCGATCGTCTGGCGCACGGCCCCGTCGCCGATCGCGAGGGCGAAATGACGGTCGCCTTCCAGGGCCACGAACTCTGCTTCGGAGAGAACGGGAACCGCGTTGACGGACTCCCCGCCGTGGCGGTCGACGAAGACGATCCGGCCGGGCTCGATCTTCAGCTCGGAACGATGTCTGAGGAAGGCGCGGGCGACCGGCAGGAGTTCGCGCGCGAAACCGCCCGTGCCGATGATGCCGAACGTGGGGCCTGTATGCGCCATCCTCCGGTGTTCCGTTGATTTGCCGCCTGACTCAAGCGACGCGGCTCAAATCCGCTTCAGCCGACGCGCATGGCCCGCCACCATGTTGAGCGCCAGGCCATCCGGCAGCAGCTTGGCGAGCGCGGCGAGGACATTGTTCATCGCCCCGGGCGTCACCCTCGGCCGATCCGCCTCGCAGGCGTCGTAGGCGACCCGGGCCACATGCTCGGCCGTCTGCCACATCCATGGGGGATAGGCGGAGGACACCTGCTCGCGCGAACCGTTGACGTCGTGGAACTCCGTCAGGGTGTAGCCGGGACACAGGGCGGTGACGTGCACCCCGGTCCCGCGCGTCTCCAGCCAAAGGCCCTGGGACGCCTTGATCAGGAAGGATTTGATCGGGCCGTAGAGGGTGTCGCCGCCGGTCGCGGGCATCTGGCCGGCGAGAGAGGCGACGTTGATGATCCGCCCGAAGCCGCGCTCGACCATGCCCGGCAGCAGAAGCCTGGACAGAGCGACGGGCGCCGACAACATGACCTGGACCATGGCCGCATGCTGGGCCGGGTCGGTGGCGAGGAAGCCCGTCGTGCGCGAGAAGCCGGCGTTGTTGATCAGGCCGTCGACGACAAGGCCGCGCGCCGCGATGGCCTCGACAAGCCGGGCGGGCGCCTCGGGCTCGGCGAGGTCGGCGGTGATCACGGTCGAGGCGACGCCATATCGGGCGACGATGTCTGCGGCCAGCACCGTCAAGGCCGCCTCCCGGCGCGCGGTCAGGATCAGGTCCCAGCCCTTTTCGGCATAGACGCGAGCCAGGGCGGCGCCGATTCCTGCCGAAGCTCCCGTAATGAGGATGGCGCGCTTCATTTCCTTCGTCACCCTCCGGCGAAGCGCAGCAAAGACCGGAGGACCCGGCGGCGCGCGTGAGCGCGAAACTGTCGCACACTGCGGCGCAATAAATCTCGCGCGAAAACTTGCCTTCGGCGCCGCGGGTCCCCCGGTCTGCGCCGCGAAGTCGCGCCTTGCCGGAGGATGACGAAAGAAAGGTTCGCTAGGCCGCCACAGCGCCGGCGGCGCGGATCGCTTCAGCGCAGGCCGGGGGCTCTTCCAGACCATCGAGGGCTGTGGACTTCTCAGCCAGCAGATCGGCGATGGTGATCTTTCTCAGCGAGTCCGACGCGGCCTGGTCGGCCAGGGTCAGGACCTTGGCCACCTGACGCGGAATATGCTCCCCGATAGGGCAGCCTTTGGCGCCCAGGGGGGGCGACCCGAGGTGGGCGCAGCCGTTTACCGCTTTCAGAACTTCATCCAGCCGGATCTCTTCCGGCTGCCGCAGCAGCCAGGATCCGCCGGACGCGCCGGGACGGGTGGCGATCAGCCCGGCCTTGGACAACAGGGCGGTGACCCGGCGGATGACCACGGGATTGGTCGGCACCGAGGCCGCCAGAATAGCGCTGGGGCAGGCATGGGCGGCGTCATACGCGCCCTTGTGGGCCAGATAGGCCAGGGCGTGGGCGGCGACGGGAAAGCGTTGACTGTCTGACATTTTTGTCCGGTTCCAGTCCTCAAGGTAGGCGCCCGGGACGGGATTCACAAATCCCGGCCGATTGCCGGCCGAACACGGTGCAACTGAAACCGTTTCCATGCGATTGAACCGACCGCGGAATGAGCCTACAGGCCCTCCGCTTTGATGGGCCCGCCGACCGCGGCGCCCGGAGGATATTCATGGCAGGGGACGCATCCCCCGGTGACGGCGCTTCCCCCGCCCCGCCTGCTCCGTCGACCGCTTCCAGGTCCGCGCCCGAGAACGGCCATGCGGGCGCCCCCGCCGCGCACGGCGTGGGCAAGGCCGGCTTCTGGGGCCTGACCATCGGCGCCATCGGCGTGGTGTTCGGCGACATCGGCACCAGCCCCCTCTACGCCCTGCGCGAAGCGATCGGCCATGCCCAGCGGGGCATAGGCGGCGAACTGGCCGTGATCGGCGTCGTCTCCCTGGCCTTCTGGGCCCTGATGGTCGTGGTGACGTTCAAATACGTGCTGTTCCTGATGCGCGCCGACAACAAGGGCGAGGGCGGCACCCTGGCCCTGATGGCGCTCGCCACCCACGCGATCGGCCGGCGGTCGGCCTGGATCTTCATCCTCGGGGTCTGCGGCGCGGCGCTGTTCTATGGCGATGGCATCATTACGCCCGCCATCTCGGTGCTTTCGGCCATCGAAGGCGTGAAAGACGCTCCCGGCGTAGGCACGCGTCTGGACGCCTTCATCGTGCCGATCGCCGCCGCCATCCTGATCGGCCTGTTCATGGTCCAGTCGCGCGGCACGGCCAGCCTGTCGAAATATTTCGGCCCGCTGACGGCGATCTGGTTCCTGTCGCTGGGGGCGCTGGGTCTCTACCACATCTTCGACGACCTCTCGATCCTGCGCGCCCTGTCGCCCCACTACGGCGTCATGCTGCTGATTAACGACGGCCTTCTCGGCTTCATAATCCTGGGCAGCGTCTTCCTGGCCGTCACCGGGGCAGAGGCCCTCTACGCCGACATGGGCCATTTCGGAAAGGCGCCGATCCGCACGGGCTGGCTGTGTTTCGTCCTGCCCTGTCTGACCCTGAACTATCTGGGCCAAGGCGCCCTGATCCTCGCCGAGCCCGGTGCGGCGGAGAACCCCTTCTGGTCGATGGTGCCCGAGTTCGCCTACTGGCCGATGCTCGCCCTCGCGACCATCGCCACCGTTATCGCCTCACAGGCCGTCATCACCGGCGCCTTCTCGGTGACCCAGCAGGCGGTCCAGCTCGGACTCCTGCCCCGCATCGACATCCGCTTCACCTCCGAGACCCAGGCCGGCCAGATCTTCGTCCCGGCGGTAAACACCTTCCTGATGATCGGGGTGCTGGTGCTGCTGTTCGTGTTCCAGAGCTCGCACAACCTGACGGCGGCCTACGGCGTCGCGGTCACCGGGGTGATGCTGATCAACACCCTGATGAGCTATTCGGTCATCACCAAGAAGTGGAAATGGCCGCTGTGGGCGACCCTGGGCGCGCTCGTTCCGTTCGGCTTCATCGACAGCGTCTTCCTGACTTCCAACCTGCTGAAGATCCCCGACGGCGCCTGGCTGCCGCTGGTGCTCGGCGCAGTCCTGGTACTGATCATGTGGACCTGGACGCGGGGGTCCCAGATACTCTCGGCCAAGTCCAAGAAGGACAGCCTGCCTCTGACCGACCTGATCGAGATGCTGCGCGCCCGCCCGCCGCATCGTTCGCCGGGGACGGCCATCTTCCTGACCTCGGACCCCGATGTCGCGCCGGTCGCCCTGATGCACAATCTCAAGCACAACAAGGTGCTGCACGAGAAGAACGTCATCCTGACCGTGCGCACCACCGACCGGCCGCGCGTGCATGAGAGCGAGCGCGTGCTGATCGAACCGATCAACGACGACTTCAAGAAGATCACCCTGAGCTACGGCTTCATGGAGAGTCCGGTCGTGCCTCGCGCCCTGAGCCAGTGCCGCAAACAGGGGCTGAAGTTCGACATCATGTCGACCAGCTTCTTCCTCGGCCGCCGCTCGGTCGTGCCCTCGGCGACGCAGGGGATGCCCTTGTGGCAGGACAAGCTCTACATCTTCCTGATGCGCAATGCGGCCAACCCGACGGACTTCTTCCACATCCCGCCCGGGCGCGTGGTCGAGCTCGGCACACAGGTTTCGGTGTGAGCGGGGGAACGCCCAAGGGCAAGAACTCGGGCGCGCGCGGGCGCCGCATGGCCGACAAGGCGCGCGGGCCTCGCCGCGAGCCGATCGTTCGCACGGCAGAACCGGACGGCGCGGCCGATATCGGCGTCGAGGCGCGCATCGCCGCCGGCGTCCTGCTGAACGCCGCGCTCGAGCGCCGGAACGGGCTGGACGAGGCCATGGCCTTGCCGGAACTGAAGTCCCTGCCCGGTCCCGACCGCGCCTTCGCCCGCGCCGTCGCCATGGCCGCCCTGCGTCGCCTGGGTGAGATCGACGCCATCCTGAATCGACGCCTGCAGAAGTCGCCGCCCGAGGCCGTGCGCACCATCCTGCGCGTCTCGCTGGCGCAGACGCTGGTGCTGGAGACCCCGGCGTTCGCCGCCGTCTCCACAGCCGTGAAACTGGCCGAGCGCGACGCCAAGACCCGCCCCTACAAGGCGCTGGTCAACGCGGTCCTGCGCGGCATCGAGCGCGAAGGCCCTGGTCTGACCACGGCCGAATCCAACCTGCCCGACTGGATCGCGGCGCGCTGGAAACAGGCCTATGGCGCGGCGACCCTGGCTGCCATCGCGCTCGCCGCCCGCGACGAGCCGCCGACCGATCTCAGCCTGAAGCCCGGCGAAGACGCGCAGGCTCTCGCCGACGCCATCGAAGGAACCGTCCTGCCCGGCGGGACCGTGCGTTCGGGGGTGCGCGGCGATGTCGCGGCTTGGCCCGGCTACGAGACCGGCGGCTGGTGGGTTCAGGATGCCGCCGCCGCCGTGCCGGCCCGCCTGCTGGCCCCCAAGGCCGGCGAGACTGCTCTGGACATGTGTGCAGCCCCCGGCGGCAAGACGCTGCAGCTCGCAGCGTCCGGCGCGACCGTGACGGCGCTCGACAGGTCCGAACCGCGCCTGCGTCGTCTGCGCCAGAACCTGGAACGTACCGGACTGATCGCCGAGATCGTGGTCACGCCCGGCGAGGACTGGAAGGACCCGCGCACCTTCGACGCCGTCCTGCTGGACGCGCCGTGCACCGCCACAGGCACCCTGCGTCGCAATCCTGAAGTCCTGCGCGCCACCAAGCCCGCTGAGGTGGCGAAGCTTGCCGATGTCCAGCACCGGCTGCTCGACGCCGCAGCCGAGCGCGTCGCGCCGGGCGGTCGTCTGGTCTACTGCGTCTGCTCGCTGGAGCGGGAAGAGGGCGAGACCCAGGTCATCGCCTTCCTGCGCCGCAACCCGGCCTTCAGGACCACGCCCGCCGATCCGGCAGCCCTGGGCGCTCCGGCCGAGGCCCTGACGCCCGAAGGCTGGCTGCGCATCCTGCCCTCGATGTGGGCCGAGAACGGGAGCCTCGACGGCTTCTTCGTCGCCCGACTGGACCGACTCTAGGCCGCCGCCCTCGATCGATCATCCTCAACCGATCCCGGGGCGCGGAGGTCGATCGTCCTGCTGTGATGGTCGCGGCAGCCCGGGACACGCGGACTCTCGCGCGGTCAGCGCCACGGCGACGACAGGCAGAACGAAGCCCATGACGCATCCTCCGGAGCCGGAGGATGCGTCATGGACGGTGTCATCGTAATCTTGAGATTGTTGTTCGCAGAGAGACTACTCGCCTTCGGCGGGAGTCTCGGCCTTCTTTCGCGGGGCCCGACGCTTGGGCGCGGGCGTTTCGCCGTCGTCCGACGGGGCGGACGCCTGTGCGACGGGAGCAGCCGAACGGGTCAGGAAGCCGGGCAGGCTCTGTGTCGTATCGGCCTGCGCCTCGGCGCGCGGCGCACGGGTGCGACGAGCCGGACGTTCCGCCTGTTCCGGCGCGGCTTCCGCCGGAGCGGCGTCGACCGGCGGCGTATAGGTCACCGGTGCGGTGGAAGCGATGAAATCGCCGCCTTCGCGCGCGTTCTCCGAACGAGGGCCGTCGGTGCGGCCCTCATTGCGTCCGCCTTCGTAACGCCCGCCCTCGGAGCGACCGCCTTCGGCCTCTTCATAGGTGCGGGTGTCGGGCGTACCGCCTTCGGCTTCATAGCGGCGGTTGCGTTCCTCGCGACGACGCTCCCAGCGTTCGCGGCGGGTCTCACGGCGACCGCCTTCGCCCTGGACGTCGCCGTCGGCGCGCGGCTGGCCGCCGTCCTGGCTATCGCGGGGCTGGCTATCGCGGGTCTGGTTGTCGCGGGGAGGACGCGGGGTCCATTCGCGGTCGCGATTCTGGCCGTCACGGTTCTGGTTCTCGTCGCGAGGCGGACGCGGCGTCCACTCGCGTTGCTCGCGCGGCTGCTGCGCCCCCTGGGCGGCCTCGGCGTCGCGGGCGTCGCTCTGCTGCTGGATGCGGTCGGCGGCCTGTTGCGCGGCGAGGAAGGCGGCGGCCTGGGCCCCCGTCTCGTCCTCGAAATCGATGTCATAGCCCTGGTTGGACAGTTCGCGCGCGGCGATCTCGCTGACCGGCCTTTGCGGCTGCAGGGCGCGCAGGACGCGGAAATAATGTTCGGCGTGCTGGAGGTAGTTCTCGGCCAGAACCCGGTCACCCGACGAACCGGCGTCGCGGGCCAGTTGTTGGTAGCGCTCGTAGACGGTCTGGGCGTTGCCGCGGACCTTGATGTTCTCGGGACCCTGCGAGTCCCACGAACGGTTCGGGTTCGCCGCATTGGCATTGCCGCCACTGCCGCCACCGGGTTTCCGGTTGCGGCCGCGCTGGCGCTTCATGCCCTTGAAATCTCGCATCGAGGCTTACCGTGCTGGTTTGGCGTGTCCCTGCGCGACTGTGGCGAGGGGGTCAGGCCGGTTGTCTGTGGTTCCGGTTCGCTTGGGGGCCAATCCCCGGCGGCGATATTATCGGAAGGGTCTTCGTCGCCCGTCGTGGTCCGCAGGCGATGAACACCGCCGACCTTCACGCGCGTCCCGGCCGAGCGTCGCTGGACCTGAGACGGTTCAACGAGATGCGGAAGGGAGGGAGACAACCAAGGACTTAGCGCGCGCCGGGGAGGTTTCCAAGAGGTTTGTTTGCGGCCTCGCCTCCGCGTTCGCCGCTTCGCGAATGGGGAGGCGACATCAACCTCAGCCCTGACGGATCGGCGTCGTTCGCGGATCCGGACCGTTGGTCACCACACGGTGCCGGTCGCCCAGGTCCTTGACCACCTTGACACCCGTCAAACCGGCAGCCTCGAACAACGCCTTGACCGCCTCGCCCTGGTCCCAGCCGATCTCGACGGCGAAGACTCCGCCGGGCTTGAGGATTCGGGCGATCTCCGGCGCGAGGTCGCGATAGGCCTGCAACCCGTCCGGCCCGCCGTCCAGCGCCAGGACCGGATCGTGGTCGCGCACCTCGGGGTCCAGGGCGGGGATATCGTCGGACGGGATATAGGGCGGATTGGAGACGACCAGGTCGAAGCTGTGGTCGCCGAACCCTGCCGCCCATTCGGTGCGCAGGAAGGCCGCGCGGCCGTCGAGGTCGAGGTTGGCGGCGTTTTCCTTCGCCACGGCCAAAGCTTCCGACGAGATATCCGTCCCGACGCCATGCGCGCCCGGCCGGTCGCCCAGCACTGCGAGCAGGATAGCGCCTGACCCCGTCCCGAGATCGATGACGCTGAAGGCCTGGGCCGGTTCGAAGGCCAGCAGGGCGACGTCGAGGATGGTCTCGGTGTCCGGACGTGGGCTGAGCACGTCGGGGGTGACGTTCAGCATGATCTTCCAGAAGCCCTTGCGGCCCAGGATGCGCGATACCGGCTCGCGGCGTAGGCGGCGTTCGACATAGCCGGCCAGGGTCGCCGACTGGTCGGGCGTCAGCGGCCGGTGCGGATCGGTCAGGATGTCCAGCCGGCTGGCGCCGGTCGCGGCCTCCAGCAACAGGCGGGCATCGATGGCCGGGCTGTCGATGCGGGCGGCCTTCAACGCGCCTTGCGCACCCTTCCAGGCGGCGACGAGGGTGGTGGGTTCGGTCATTCAGCAAAGCTCCGCGCGGTCGCCGACGGTCAGCGCGCCGCTGGTTCCGACCGAAAGATAGAGGCCGCACCAGCGGTGGCCGTAAAGGTCATGGAGAGCGGACAGCACATCGATGTCCCGCGTTCCTGTTTCGGGGCCCACATGGGTGGCGACGCAGCGAACGATCGGCTTGATCACCGTCAGCCTCGCCCCGCCGAGCGCCAAGTCGCGCCCGACCCAGTCGTTCTCGGCCCAGGCGGGCCAGCCCTCGACCCAGACGTTGGCACGGAACCGCAGGGGGTCGACCGTGACGCCCAGCCGTGCGGACAGGTCGCGCACGCTGGCAAGGTTCAGCACCGAGACCGCCCCCGCGGGATCGTCCATGAACCGATGTCCGCCGCCGCCCAGGAGGCGCAGCGGCGCGGTCGCCGCCTCGCCGAGGAAATCGGTGAGCCAGTCCTCCAGCCGCCGGTCGTCCTCGGGGTCGCCGAGTTTCACCGACAGGTTTGGCGCGCCCTCGCTCGACACATGCAGGGTATCGGTCGTCTCGTCCCACCGTGTGCGAACCCGCGCGATCTCCGGCAGTCGCGCCAGCACAGTGAATCGCATCTTCGAGATATGAGCCGGAGCCCGCGGATCGAAGCCCGATGGCCCGACCTCGACGGCGCGCAACCGGTCGCCGGGAAAGGCCTGGCCGGCCGTCAGCATCGCCCGCTCCAGCGGCTCGGGCGTGAAACCCTTGACCGGATGGCGGCACAGGGCGGCGACAGATGCGGAAGAAGTCTCGGCCACGGCCGGTCAGTGCCCCAGCGAGCGAATTCAGGCAAGGTGAAGCTCAGCCGGAACACGGCCCGCCGCTGGACCGTTGACCCGCCGATGCAACTCCCCTCTCCGATCCGGCCTTCCCCGCCCCGCACCCTCATTTCCGGCCCCTGGGCCTTCGTTGGCGCGATCGTCGGGGGTCTCGCCGCCGGGGCCGGGGCCGCGCACCTCATCTATACCCAGGGTCACAAATACGGGGTCGAACTGAGGCCCCGCCGGCCCGAACCGACGCCGCCCCGGCCGCCGACGCCGGAAGATTGCGAGGCCCGCGAGCCCGGTCGCGGGCGCATGGCCGAACGGCCCCATCAGATCCCGCACAAGGGCTGGACCGACATCGCCTGGCGTGTCGGCGGCTCCTATTTCGGCGACCGCGTCGGATTCGTTTCGGGCGGGGTGACCTTTTTCATCCTGCTGTCGCTGTTCCCGGCGCTGGCGGCGTTCGTCACCATCTACGGCCTGTTCGCCGATCCGAACGACGCATCGGGGCGGATCGCCTTCCTCTATTCGGTGCTGCCCTCGAACGTCGCCCAGTTCATCAATGCCGAGCTGACGCGACTGGCGGCGGGCTCGACCGGCCAGCTGACCTTCACCCTGGTCTGGACCCTGGCCCTGTCGCTGTGGACGGCCAACAACGGCATCAAGACATTGTTCTACGGGCTCAATGTCGCCTACCACGAGGTCGAGCGGCGCAATATCGTCCAGTATAATCTGCTGGGGTTCGCCTTCACCCTGACGGGGCTGGCGGCGGTGCTGATGACCGCGGCCCTGGTCGTGGGCGTGCCGATCGCGCTGGGGGTCTTCGGCCTGGCGGACGAGTGGGAGAGACTGGCCCCCCTGCGCTGGCCGTTACTGTTCCTCGGCTACGTCGGGGCTCTGACGGTCATCTATCGCTTCGGCCCCTGCCGCCAGCGGGCCCGCTGGCGCTGGCTGACGCCAGGGGCGCTCTTCGCGGCGACCCTCAGCGTGATCGTGTCCTTCATCTTCAGCTGGTATCTGACGAACTTCGTGCGGCTGGACTCCTACGGTCCGCTGGCGACCGCCATGGGCTTCCTGCTGTGGACCTGGATTTCCGTTCAGGTGATTCTGATGGGCGCCGAGGTGAACGCCGAGATCGAGCACCAGACCGCCATCGACACCACCACCGGCTCGCCTGCGGCGATCGGAGAGCGCGGCGCGGTCATGGCCGACAGTATCGGTCCGCGTCGCGGCAGCCCCGCCGCCCTGACCTTCACCCTGAAGTACGCAGAGGCCCTGGCCGACCGCCTGTCGCGGCGGCGAAGCCGCCCGCGCCTCTGAGCGGAGTCGCAAAATCGGTCGGTTCGCCTTATCTCTCTGTCTATGAGCAACAACTTTCGCCCGACCACCCTCGAACGCGCCTACGAACTCGCCCGCAGCGGCGAGTGCCGCACAGTCGGCGACATCAAGACCCGCCTTCAGCAGGAGGGGCACGAGCGTGTCCAGGATCGCCTGTATGGCGGCTCGCTGACGTCCGCCCTGCGCAAGCTCTGCGTCGCCCATTACATCGCCCCGGAGGGAGGGGAGGAAGCGCCCGCGTCGGCTGATCCCGACCTCGAAGATGACGAGGAGGACGGCCCGGTTCCGGCCTGACGAATCGCCGAATCAAGACTCAGGTTGTGCACAGGGCGTTTTGCGTCCATATGAGCGCCGTCGATCTCTCTGCGTAACGCCCCTCTCTCTTTGCGAACGCACCGAGTTTCTGGCCGATCCCATTCAGACCCGACAGGCTTCAGGCGCTCTTGCCTGATGCAAACTGCTAACGGAGGTCCTTAAAATGGCTACCGGCACTGTCAAATGGTACAACTCCACTAAAGGCTACGGCTTCATCGAGCCCTCGGACGGCGGCAAGGACGTGTTCGTGCACGTTTCGGCCGTTGAAGGCGCAGGCATGAACGGCCTGAACGAAGGCCAGAAGGTCTCGTACGAAGTCGAACGCGACCGTCGCACCGGCAAGGAATCTGCTGGTCAGCTGAAGGCCGCTGAATAGTCCTTCACGGATTTTTCAAGTGACCAGAGCTTGATCGGCTGAGGAGAAATCGCTTCGCGATTTTACTGATGCCGTCGATCAAGCTCCAGAGTTTAGCGAGAGCATGATTCACGCTCTCGCCAAATCCGCTACGCGGATTTGTCTCAAACGATCATGCTGGAGCGGGGTCGGGGCGAAAGCCCCGGCCCCGTTTTCGTATCCGCGACCCGGCGTGCGCTTGCTCCATCCCGCCGTGGCGCGTAATCGCGCTGACGATGTTCGGCCTCGCCAATCCCGCCCGCTTCATGAGTTTCACCCGGCCGCTGACGCCGGTGCTCTGGGCGATCGCGGCCGTTCTGCTGCTGGTTGGCGTCTGGCTGAGCTTCGCGGCGCCCGGCGACTATCAGCAGGGCGACACCGTTCGGATCATGTTCGTGCATGTGCCGGCCTCAACGCTCGGCCTCGGCGCCTATGCGGCGCTCGGCGTTTCCAGCTTCTTCGCCCTGGTGTTCCGCCATCCGCTGGCCGACGCCGCCGCCCGCGCCGCCGCCCTGCCGGGCGCGGCCTTCACGGCGCTCGCCCTGATCACCGGTTCCCTGTGGGGCCAGCCGATGTGGGGAACCTGGTGGGTCTGGGATGCTCGCCTTACCTCGGTGCTGGTGCTGTTCCTCTTCTACCTCGGATACATGGCCCTCAGAGCCTCGATCGACGACGAACAGAAGGCCGCCCGCGCGGCCGCCGTCCTCGGTCTCGTCGGCCTGATCAACCTGCCGATCGTCAAGTTCTCGGTCGACTGGTGGAACACCCTGCATCAGCCGGCCTCGCTGCTGCGCGCGGGCGGATCGAGCCTCGACCCTGTCTTCCTCGCCCCGCTGCTGATCATGATGGCGGCTTATGGGGCCCTGTTCCTGGCCATCTGGCTGACCGCGATCCGCACCGAGATCACCCGCCGTCGGGTTCAGACCCTGCGCGCCCGACAGGCGTTGGAAGCATGAGGGAGCCAGCCTGATGCCAGATCTCGACATGAGCCCCTACGCCGCCTTCGTCTGGCCCGCCTGGGGCATCAGCGCCCTGGTGCTCGGCGCCGTCATCGCCGGGACCGTCTCGGCTTCGCGCAAATGGAAGGCCGAGCTGAAACGGCTTGAGGACGACGGCGAAGCCGTGGCTCAAGGGGCGCAAAGCGCGATAGGCGACCAAAAATGAGCCGATGGTTTTCGATTGTGCCGCTGGTCGTCCTCGCCTCGCTGGCGGCCCTGTTCATCGGCTGGTCGCTGAAGCGTGATCCCGCGTTCAAGCCGGACGCCCTGGTCGGCCAGACGGCGCCCGAGACCGTCCTGCCCATCCTTCAGGACGGCGTGGCCGGGCCCCAGAACGTCGACATCCGCACGGCCGGCGTCGGCAAGCCGATGATCGTCAACGTCTTCGCCAGCTGGTGCGCCCCCTGCCGCCTCGAGCATCCGCGCCTGCTGGCCCTGGAGGCGCAGGGGATCGCCATCGTCGGAGTCGCCTACAAGGACGAGCCCGAGGCGACCCAGGCCTTCCTCGACGAACTGGGCGACCCCTTCGCCATGGTCCTGGTCGACCGGGAAGGCCGCGCCGGCCTCGACCTCGGCGTTTCAGGCGTTCCGGAAAGCTTCGCCGTCGACGCCATGGGCCGCATCGTCGCCAAATCCTCCGGCCCTTTGCTGACCGACGAGGATGTCGAGCGCCTGACCTCGGCGCTGGTCGCCCCGTCCCGGCCGCTGCCGACGGCGACGACGCTCGATGAAGCGCAAGAGCGGCGCGACGCCGCGAACTAGACTAGGCGCCGCTGGACAGTCTCGCCTTCACGGATTCGGCGAACAGACGCCCGCCGTCCGGAGCCTGGGCCAGATAGAAGTCGGGTTCGACCAGTTCCGCCTCCATCAGGACCCACCCCGCAGGGGACTCGACCATGTCGATGCGGGCGTACAGCAGGGGCTCTTCGATCGCGGCCAGCACTCGCTCGGCCAGGGCGACGGCCCCGGCGGGCGGCTCGGCGACATATACATAGCTGCCGCCGTACTGCACCTGGACACGGAAATCACCCGCTGTGGCGCGCTTCATGACCGCATGGCTGAACCGTCCGCCGAAGAACAGCAGGGACAGCTCCCCGTTGGCCACCAGTTCGGGCAGGAAGGGCTGGATCATCGCCGCTGCGTCGGGGGCGTCGGTCAGGGTCTCGCCGCGGGAGACCTTCACCGTCTTCCATGCCCCGCCGGAGACGGTCGGTTTCACGACGAGGGTGTCGGTTCCGAACCGGCCGAAGGCGGCGTCAACCTCGGCTTGCGTGACTTGATCGCTCCAGGCCGTGGGCGGGATCGGGATCCCTGCGGTCTCCAGCCGACGCAGATAGGATTTGTCGGAGTTCCATCCCAGCACCGAGGCAGGATTGGCGATCCGCACCCCGGCCTTGCCCCACAGGGTCGTCGCCGCCAGCCAGTCGGCGTGCCGCTCATAGTAGCCCCAGGTCAGGACGCCGAGCACCAGCGGATAGCCGGTCAGGTCCGAGGCGTCCTCGACATGGTCGGTCCAAGCGGTCGGGACAGCGCTCACATCGGCCATCGCCAGGGCGGTCGACAGCCGCTCAAGCACGACGGGCCAGTGGCTCTTGTAGGCCGGGTCGTCGGCGGCGGGCGTCAGGATGGCGATTTGGGTCAGGGCGCGGTCTCCAGCGAGGAACAATCGCCGCCCAGGGCCTGCGATCCTTGCGCTGCCCGATAGCCCAATTCGCGGTTGCCCGAAGTGGAAATCAGATAGGTCAGGGTGCGGCCTGCCTCGGCGCCCGCCTCGACGACCCAGGCCTCGATCGGACCGTCGGAGGTGCGAACCGTCTCCGATCCGACGACCCGCACGGAGAAGGTCCCGAACCCCTTGTCGTACTGCCAGTAGGGCAGGGAGAACGTCGCGCCCTCGGCCAGCGGCAGGGCGGCGAAGGTCTGGCCGAACAGATTGCCCTCCCAGACCGGCCTGGTCAGGGGGACGTCGATCGGGGTGGAGACGCCGCCTTCGATCCTCACGCCTGTGATCCGGTCGGGCCCATAGGCCAGGCGCACATGGACCTGACCCTGGCGGGTGTTGATCAGGGAGATCGGCCGCAGGCTCGCGGCCTCCAGCAGAAACTCGTCTCGCATGTCGAAAGCGCCGCCATTGACCGACTGATGCACGACCACCCGCAGCACGGGATCGCCTTCGACGGTGTCGCGCTCGATCGTCTGCCAAGTCACGCCAATAGGCCGCGAGTCGCCGTCGCGGATCATGCTCAGGGTGAAGCATTTTCGCTCCTCGCTGATCCGCCCGCCATCCGGGACGACCATCGGCGCGGCGATCTGAAGGGCGAGGGCGGCGAGCAGGCTGAGCATGGCGATCTCCCGGAATGCGGCAGCGATCTTGCGAACCGCCCGTCGGGCGGCAAGTGAAGCTTCGGTAATCCGCCTCTGGCGCGTGACGATCCGGCCCGCTATGGGGCGCGCCATGACCCAGAACACCGCCACCTATGATGTCTGCGCCGTCGGCAACGCCATCGTCGACGTCCTGTCGCCGTGCGACGACGCCTTCCTGACCGCCCAGTCCCTGACACCCGGCTCGATGCAGCTGGTCGACGAGAGCCAGAGCGCGGCCCTGTACGCCGCCATGGCGGCGGGCGTGGAGGCCTCGGGCGGCTCGGCGGGCAATACGGTCGCGGGCATCGGTTCGTTCGGCGGCCGTGCGGCCTATGTCGGCAAGGTCGCGCCGGACACCCTGGGCGGCGTCTTCAGCCACGACATCCGCGCCTCGGGCGTCCACTTCGACACCCCCGTTCTGGACGGCGGCGCCGGCACCGGCCGCTGCCTGATCAACGTCACCCCGGACGGCCAGCGCACCATGTGCACCTTCCTGGGCGCGGCGAACCAGCTCGGGGTCGAGGACATTGATGCCGAGCTGATCGGGTCCAGCGCCATCATCTATCTGGAAGGCTATCTGTTCGACCCGGCCCCGGCCCGCGCCGCCTTCGAGGCCGCCGCCGCCGCCGCCCACAAGGCAGGCCGCAAGGTCGCCATCACCCTGTCGGACACTTTCGTCGTCGCCCGCTGGCGCGCCGAACTGCTGGCCTTCATCGAGACCTCGGCCGACATCGTCCTGGCCAACGAAGGCGAACTGGCGGCCCTGTTCGAGACGGATGACTTCGACGCCGCCGCCGCGAAACTGGCCTCGATGGTCGAGATCGCCGCCGTCACCCGCGGCGAGCACGGCTCGGTGATCCTCTCGGGCGACGAGCGGGTCTCGATCGCCGCCTATCCGGTGGCCAGGGTCCAGGACACCACGGGCGCCGGCGACCAGTACGCCGCCGGCTTCCTGCTGGGCGTCGCGCGCGGCCTGACGTTGGAACAGTCGGGCCAGCTCGGCTCGCTGGCCGCCTCGGAGGTGATCGCCCACTGGGGTCCGCGTCCGATGGTCAAGCTGGCCGATCTGGCCGCCGAGAACGGCCTGACGCTGACCGTCTAGTTCGCTGAGGGTTCCGCATCAAAGGCCTTGCGCCAGGCGCGCAGGCCTTCGTCGTCGACCAGATTCGCGACCGGAACGGTGGCGTCGATCGACAGCCCTGACGCGACGTAGCGACCATAGGTCACGAACCACTCACCCTCGCGGCCCGACAGGGCGTCGAGGAAGGGGATGGGTCCGCAACTGGTGAAGGTGGTGTGGCGGATGGTGATCCGCCCGGCCGGCAGATCGCCCTTTAGCGCCAGCGACGGGACGAGCATGGCGCTGAACCCGTTGCCCCCGGCCAGTTCGATGCGCTCGAAGGCGCTGGCCTCGGACAGGAAGATCACGTCGGACCGGGCCCAAAGCTCGGCCTGACGATTTCTGACACGCTCTGCAGCGGCGTCCGGAGAGGCGTCAGCCAGTGGCGAACAGGCCAGAGCCGGCGCGGCAACTGCGGTCAAGGCGACGGCGAAAACCCATATGGCGAGGCGGTTTGCGGTCATCGAGATCCTCCACCTTCGGGCTAGCGTTTCAATGTGACGTAAATCGCGCCGTCGCCGCCGTGGCGCCGGTGGGCCATGGCGAAGCCGGAGACGATTCCGCGCAGGGCGTGACCCTGGAGCCATTCGTGGATCGAGGCGCGGATGACGCCGCCGCCCCCTCCTTGCGAAAGACGGCGTCCCTGACCCGTGACGACGAGTACGGCGCGGAGGCCGCGCGCCCGGGACTGGGTGAGGAAGGCGCGCAGCTGGTCCTCGGCCTCGAACCGGCCAAAGCCGTGCAGGTCGATGGAGGCCTCGATCGGATCGCGCTCGCGCGACAGCCGGCGCTGGCGGCGGGGTTCCAGCTCCTCGGGCACGGACCGGGGCGCAGTCGTGGGCGCAGGCGTGGGCTTCGGGGCCGGAGCGGCGCCCCGGATTTTCGTTGACGTCTTCGGCTTGCCCAGATCGGGCAAGCGGGGCGCGGCCTTGATCGTCTCGGGCTTTAGCGGCTCGTCGGGCAGGATGGCGCCCGGCGTCACGCGTGCGGCCTTTCGGGTCTTCGGAGGCGTGACGGAGCCGGAGACCCGGGCCCAGATGCGGCGGTCCTCGGTCGTCAGGTCGGGAGGCGGTCGCCGCGCCACGGGATCAGGCGTCTTCGCCGTCGGCGTCCGGCTCCGGCGGACCGGGCTCAAAGACCAGCAGGTCGCCCGGCTGGCAGTCCAGTTCGCGGCACAGGGCGTAGAGGGTCGAGAACCGGACGGCCCGCGCCTTGCCGGTCTTCAGGATAGACAGATTGGCCAGGGTCACCCCCACGCGATCCGCCAGCTCGGTCAGCGACATGCGCCGCTCGACCAGGATTTTGTCCAGTTGAACCCGTATCGCCATTCTAGTGGCCCTTCGGGGCGCTACCGCTCGCCCCCCGGTCCGATCTTCGATCGGCCGGAGGACAGGCTAAGCGGTCGCTCGCTGCTTGAGCGCGCCGGCCGGCTCTGGCGGTCATATGGTCAACTCGGATTCCCGGCGCAGACGCGCGCCTTCCTTGAACACCTCGGCCAGGACGAAGACGACCAGGACCGAGAACACCGGGGTCAAGAGCTCGCCGACGCCCTGCGAATCCATCACGCCGGGCGCCAGGCGGGCGGCGACGAGCCCCTGGATCGACCAGACGCCGCCGGTGACGATGGCGAGGATCAGGCCGATCTGGCGCAGGCGGCGCACGTTCTCGGGGCGGAACGGATCCCCCACGGTCAGGGTGCGGAAGATCATCCGCAGATTTCTCAGAATCAGCAGGAACCCGCCGAAATAGGCGGTCAGGGCCCCCACGCCGAACAGTAGCAGGGGCCGGGTCAGCGGCTGCTGGCGGCCGCCGGATTCGTTGGAGACGGTGATGTTCAGATTGGCCAGTGGAATGAAGATCGAGGCCAGGAAGACCAGGAGCAGCACCGCGGTGATGACCATCAGAAGCACATAGGCCACGTCCAGCGCGATCTTCAGCAGGCTGGAAACAGAGCTGGGGCCCAGGGTCTTGAACGGCGCGCGGATGCCTCTGGGCATCTTCGGCAGGCGCAGCTCAGGCCGTGTGAGGGGCATCGACAGCTCGGAAAGGACACTGGACCGGAAATCTTGGCCGCGAGGACCGCGTGGGGTTCGGGAACACCCCTACGCGGTCTTATACATCGCGATCTTCTTCAACGGCGAAGCCTTCTTTTGTGTTGCTATCGCTCGGCTCGTGGAGCCTCGCTGCTTGAGCAACGAACGGGGGGTCTCTTCTCTTCGACGGTCGCTCAAGCAATGAGCCACCGCTTAGCCTGTCCTCCGGCCGATCGAAGATCGGACCGGGGAGCGAACGTTAGCGACCCAAGTTAGAAAGACTGCACCAGGATGGCGACCAGGGCGGTCGGCAGGGCGGCGAGCAGGGCGGCATTGATCAGCACCGCGCCGACCTTGTCCATCATCAGCGAGGCGTTCATCGTGTTCATCGTTCTATCCTTCGATCCTGAGGCGGGTCATTAATGCCCGCTTCTGTGCGCCACGGGGTTCGGATTTGCCCTTTTGGGTCTTTCCGGGGAACGTGTGGCCGCCGTTCTTGAGATCATAGATAGGCCGTGCGTACCGAGCAGTCACGTTACATATCGTTTAACGATATTAAACTTAGGCAATGAAATGTTTCAAGAGCGTGATCACGTATGAAGTTGAAGCTTATCAGAGGGATGCGGCTCGTGGCCGCCACTCACAACGCCGGAAAGGCGCGGGAAATCGACGCGCTTCTGGACGGACATTACACGGTGGTTACCGCCGGGGAGTTGAATCTGCCCGAACCAGCAGAAACCGAGACCACTTTTGTCGGCAACGCCATGCTGAAGGCGCGTCATGCCGCCCAGTTTTCGGGCGAAGTCAGCCTGGCCGACGATTCCGGCCTGTCAGTCGCGGCTCTGGACGGCGCCCCCGGCATCTTTTCGGCCCGCTGGGGCGGGCCGGAGCGGGACTTCGCCTCCGCCATGCGAAAGATCGAGACGCGGCTGGAGGAGCTGAGCGCGACGGATCGGTCCGCCTGGTTCACCTCGGCTCTGGCGGTGGCCTGGCCCGACGGCCCCTGTGTGGTGGTCGAGGGGCGGGTCGACGGGGTCGTCACCTTCCCGCCACGCGGCGAGCACGGCTTCGGCTACGATCCTCTGTTCATTCCGGATGGCCATGACCTGACCTTCGGCGAGATGATGCCGGAGCTGAAGGACAGCCTCAGCCACCGCACCCGCGCCTTCGAGATGCTGAAGGCGGCCCTGATTGACTGAGCCTCGCCCCGGCGCCGCCGCGCCGAAATCGGGGAATGGGGCCATCGCCGTCTACGTCCACTGGCCCTACTGCGCCCGTATCTGCCCCTATTGCGACTTCAACGTCGTACGTGACCGGGGCTGGCGCGAGGAACAGGCTGTGCTGGTCGAGGCCATCCTGTGCGATCTGGAGGCCCAGGCGGCGATGTTGAGACCGCGCCCGCTGGCCTCGATCTTCTTTGGAGGCGGCACCCCGTCGCTGATGCAGGTGGAGGACGTGGCGCGGGTTATCGAGCGAGCGCGGACGCTGTTCCCCGGCGGCGGGGTGGAGATCACGCTCGAGGCCAACCCCACCGACGCCGAAGCCGCCCATTTCGCCGCGCTGAGACAGGCGGGGGTTAATCGCCTGTCGCTGGGGGTCCAGTCGCTGGACGACGCGGCCCTGAAATTCCTCGGCCGCAACCACTCCGCCGACGAGGCGCGCCGGGCCATCGCCGTCGCCGCCGGCGTCTTCGGCCGGCTGTCGATCGACCTCATCTACGCCCTTCCGGGCCAGACGGTCGCCGCCTGGAACGCCGCCATGGCCGAGGCGCTGGCCATGGGGTTCGAGCACGTCTCCCCCTACCAATTGACCATCGCCGAGGGCACCGCCTTCGCCCGCGCGACCGAGCGGGGCTCGCTCGTGCCGCCCGACGAGGACACAGCCGCTGACCTCTACGAAGCCACCCAGACGGTCCTCGGGGTCGCCGGGTTCGAAGCCTATGAAGTGTCCAACCACGCCCGGGATGCCGCGGCCCGCTCCGCCCACAACCTGCATGTCTGGCGCGGCGGCGACTACGTCGGCGTCGGCCCCGGCGCCCACGGGCGGCTGACGCTGCAAGGCATCCGCACCGCCACGGTCGCCCACCGCCGCATCGCCACCTATGTCGAGGGCGTCGCCGCCGGAACGCCCTGGTCCGACCAGGACGTGCTGGACCCCCGCGCCGCCGCCGAGGAGCGTCTGTTGCTGGGGCTGCGCACCGTCGAGGGGGTCGCCCTGGCCGATCTGGCGGCGCTGGGACTGTCGCCTGCGGCCGATCCGGTCGCGGACCTGATCACCGACGGCTTCCTCGCGTCCGCCGACGGCCGCATCGCCGCGACCGCTCGGGGCCGCCCCGTCCTCGACGCTGTGCTGAAGGCGCTGCTCACCTGACCTTCGCTCAGGCTGCGGATTGTGGCACGGTCGGGCGATGAGCGAGCCTACCCCCTTTCCCCCGACCGCGCCGCCGCCCCGCCCCGTGTCGCCAGGGCTCTATCTGGTCGCCACCCCGATCGGGAACCTCAGGGACATGACGCTGAGGGCGCTTGACGTTCTCGCCGCCGCGGATCTGGTCCTGGCCGAGGACACCCGCGTCACCGGTAAATTGCTCGGCGCCTACGGGCTGAAGGCGAAGCTTGAACGCTGCGACGACCACGCCTCAGCCCATGCCGCCGAACTGGCCATCGAGCGGGTGCGCAACGGTCAGGTTGTGGCCCTGGTTTCCGACGCGGGCACGCCGGTGATCTCGGACCCCGGCTTCGTCGTCGCCCGCGCCTTCATCGCCGCCGGCCTGCCGGTTCATCCGATCCCCGGCGCCTCCAGCCTGCTGGCCGCCCTGTGCATCGCCGGCCAGCCGTCCGACCGGTTCCTGTTCGCCGGCTTCCTGCCGCCCAAGTCCGCCGCGCGGAAGACGGCGCTCGCCGAGGTCAAGGCGGCGCGCCAGACCCTGGTCTTCTTCGAGAGCGGCCCGCGTCTGGCCGCCAGCCTCGCCGACATGGCCGAGGTGCTGGGTCCGCGCCCCGCCGCAGTCACCCGCGAACTGACCAAACTCTATGAGGAGGCCGTGCGCGGCACCCTTGCCGAGCTCGCCGTCGACCCGCGCTGCGACAGCCCCAAGGGCGAGATCGTCATCGTCATCGGCCCCGGTGAGGTCAAGACCGCCAGCGCCGCCGATGCGGACGCGGCCCTGACCGAAGCCCTCGCGCGCCTGGCCCCCGGAGAGGCGGCGTCCGAGGTGTCCCGCGCCCTCGACCTCCCAAGAAAGGCCCTCTACCGCCGGGCGCTGGAGCTTCAGGGCAAGGGATGAGGCCGTCGAAGGTCCGCGCCGCGCTTCCCGCCAGGCCGAAAGCGGCATGGCGTCAGGCCCTGGGCGGGCAGGCGTTTCGCGAGGGTCACGGCGCCGAATGGCTGGCCGCCGCCTTCCTGATGCTGAAGGGCTATCAGGTGCTGGGTTTCCGTCTGAAGACCAAAGGCGTGGAGATCGACATTCTCGCCCGACAGGGGAAGACCGCCGTTGTGGTCGAGGTTAAACGCCGCGCCACGATCGAGGCCGCCCTGAACGCCGTGGATCCCCGACAGCTAGAGCGACTGCGTGCCGCCGGCGCCGCACTTTTGCGCCAAAGGCCCAGCTTGGCCGGTCTTGCGTTGCGGATCGATACCGTAGCGCTGGCGCCAGGACGAGTTCCGCGCCATCGTCGCAATCTATAGTTCCACCGGGGGGTGGGAACGGGTCGTCGGGGGACGGGGCTGTGACGCGCGAAGAGGCGGAAGTCGCACTGGAAGAGGCCGGTCGGGCCGACGACGACGCGTTCCCGCTGCTGGACGCGGCGATCGCCTGCGCCCTGCATGACTATCCGTTCCGAGACTCCTCGCCGGCCCGCGTCCTCGCAGACGCCGCCGCCGAACGGCTGGCCGAGCGCATCGGCGGCGAGAGCCCCGACGACGCTCTTGCCGAGACCATGGCCTCAGATCTGAGGTTGAACGGCGACCTGCTGCGCTATGCCGATCCGGCCAATACCGATGTGCTTGACGTCGCGGAGCGGAGGCGGGGGCTGTCGGCGGCGCTGGCCGTCTTCTACCTCGACGCCGCCCGCCGCGCGGGCGTGAAGGCCCAGGGCGTCGACTTTCCCAACCATTTCCTGCTGCGGGTCGAGACCCCCTCCGGTCCTGTCGCGCTGGATCCGTTCAGCCAGGGCCGCGTCGTCATGCCGTCGGAGCTGACCCGCCGCGCCCTGCGCGCCGGCCTGACGCCGCACGTCGCCGACCGTCTGGACGTGCTGATGGCCCCGGTCAGCGACCGTGAGTGCCTGATCCGGCTGCAGAACGTCCTGTTTAGCCGCGCCATCAAGGTGGGGGACTATCTCTGCGCCGAACGGTCGGCCGTCCGCCGCGCCCTCCTGGATCCCGAGGATTACCGGCCGTGGCTGGATGTCGCGGCGGCGCGCGAGAAACAGGGCGCCCTGACCGGAGCCCTCGAAGCCCTGCGTCGCGCCCGCGCCGTGGCGGGGCAGGACGATGAGATGCATCAGATGGCCGCCGACCGGCTGCGGATGCGGCTAAACTGACGCTTCTGCTTGGAACCGTCGCGCTTCGTACTACTTGAAAACTAGGCGCGAACGCGCTCAAGCAGCGAGGCGCCCCAACCTTCAAAGAGGGGCCGAGCGATAGCGCACCAAGGAAGTCCCTCTCCATGCTCAAAGTCGCCATCCAGATGGACCCGATCGAGGCGGTCAACATCGCCTCGGACACGACCTTCTTCCTGGCCATGGAGGCGCAGCAGCGCGGTCATCCGCTTTGGGTCTATGACTTCCGCACCCTGGCGCTGGAGGACGGCGCCCTGTTCTGTCGCGCGCGTCCAGCGGTGATCCGTCAGGTACATGGCGACCATGTCACCCTCGGCGACGAGGTGAAGCTCGATCTCGGCAAGGACGTCGACGTCATCCTCATGCGCCAGGATCCGCCCTTCGACATGGCCTATGTCACGGCCACCTATCTGCTGGAGACGGTCCATCCGCGCACCCTGGTGGTCAATGACCCTGCCGAGGTCCGGTCCGCGCCGGAGAAGCTGTTCGCCACCCGGTTCGAGGGTGTCCAGCCGCCGACCCTGATCTCGTCAGATCCCGTCGCCCTGGTCGATTTCCACGAGCGTCACGGCGATGTGGTGCTGAAGCCACTGCATGGCGCGGCGGGCTCGGGCGTCGTTCGCCTCAAGGCCGAGGATCCGAACCTGGAGGCCCTGATCGAAATCCATATGGCCGGATCGCGCGATCCGCTGGTGATCCAGAAATTCATCCCCGCCGTGTCCAGGGGCGACAAGCGCATCATCCTGATCGACGGCGAGCCGGTCGGCGCCATCAACCGCGTCCCGGCCGAGGGTCAGGTGCGGTCCAACCTGCGCGTCGGCGGCACGGCGGCGCCGGTCGAGCTGACGGCTCGCGACCTGGAGATCTGCGCCATCATCGGCCCGGAACTGAAGGCGCGCGGCCTGCTGTTCGTCGGCATCGACGTGATCGGCGACTACCTGACCGAGATCAACGTTACCTCGCCGACGGGCGCCGTGCAGCTTAAGGAATTCACCGGCATCGACGCCGCCGCAATCCTGTGGGACGTGATCGAGGCGAAACACGTTCCGAGCGCATAACGGCGCTCTTGCAATCTGAACAGGTTCATGGTTCGTTCTCCTCGCGCTCAAGCAGCGCGGCGCGCGCTAGCGCGGCAAGGAGAGCATCATGCTGGCCAGTATCGCGACGGTGGCGTTCGAGGGGGTCGAGGCGCGGCGCGTCGCCGTCGAGGTGCAGTTGGTCGGCAACGACGGCCCGACCATCTTCTCAATCGTCGGTCTGCCGGACAAGGCGGTGGCCGAAAGCCGGGAGCGGGTGCGCGGCGCCTTCGCAGGCATCGGCCTGGCCCTTCCGGCCAAGCGGATCATCGCCAACCTGGCCCCCGCCGACCTACCCAAGGAGGGCAGCCATTTCGACCTGCCGATAGCGCTTGCTCTGCTGGCCGCCCTGGGGGTGATCCAGCCGGACGCGCTGGACGGCTGGGCGGCGCTGGGCGAACTGGGGCTGGACGGCCGCATCCAGCCGGTGGGCGGAACCCTGCCCGCCGCTGTCGCGGTCGCCTCCATGGGGCTTGGCCTGATCTGTCCGGAGGCGAATGGGCCCGAGGCCGCTTGGGCCGGCGACGTCCGAATCCTCGCGCCGCGGTCGCTGATCGGCCTGATCAATCACTTCAAGGGTACGACCGTGTTGCGCGCGCCGGAGCCGGGGCCGGTGAAGATCGGCGCGAGCGCCGCCGACCTGCGCGACGTCAAGGGACAGGAGAGCGCCAAGCGGGCGCTGGAAGTGGCCGCTGCCGGGGGGCACAACATCCTGTTCGTGGGCCCGCCGGGCTCGGGCAAGTCGATGATGGCCCAGCGTTTGCCCGGCCTGCTGCCGCCGCTGACGCCGCAGGAACTGCTGGAGACCTCCATGGTCTGGTCGGTCGCCGGACTGATCGAGCGGGGCGCCCTGACGCGCGACCGGCCGTTCCGTTCGCCCCACCATTCCGCCTCCATGGCCGCCCTGACCGGCGGGGGCTTGCGCGCCAAGCCGGGCGAGGCGTCCCTGGCGCACAACGGCGTCCTGTTCCTGGACGAACTGCCCGAATATTCGGCCCAGGCGCTCGACAGTCTGCGGGCACCGCTGGAAACGGGCGAGATCGTGGTGGCGCGGGCCAACGCCCATGTGCGCTATCCGGCGCGGTTTCAGCTTGTCGCGGCCATGAACCCCTGCCGCTGCGGCATGGGCGGGGCGGGCAAGGGGGCGTGCGGCAAGGCCCCGCGCTGCCAGCGCGACTACCAGAACCGCATCTCCGGCCCGATGTTCGACCGCATCGACCTGACGGTGGAGACCCCGCCCGTGACCGCCGCCGACATGGCCCTGCCGAGCCCGGCCGAGGGCACGGCCGAGGCCGCCGCCCGCGTCGCCGTCGCCCGCGCCATGCAGGAAGAGCGGGTGAGCGAGGCTGGCCTCGACCCGCTTCAGGCGCTCAACGCCCGTTCGTCCGGCGATGTACTGGAACGGTTCGCCACGCCGGACGAGGCGGGGCGGGCTCTGCTGATGCGGGCCGGGGAGGCCGGGGGACTGACGGCGCGCGGCTGGACCCGGACCCTGCGTCTGGCCCGCACCATCGCCGACCTGGAGGGGTCGACCGGGGTGTTGCGCCGCCACATCGCCGAGGCCCTGATCTATCGCCGCACCACCGTCGGCGCCCAGGACCAGTTCGAACGGCAGCAGGACGTCCGGGCCAGTCTCCCGGCCTGGTAGCCTTCAGCACGCAGTTGAAGCGGCCTTAACGCCTGATCCTGCATGATCCTCCCGAAACGGAGAGCGGCATGACGCGACGGAAGACGGAGCAGGCGGGCGAAACCGGGCAGGCGATCCGCGCGGGCGGCGCCGATCCCTTCCTCCGGCTCATGAGCCACGAGATGCGCACGCCCCTGAACGGCGTCATCGGCATGATCGGCCTCCTGACCCGCACCCGGCTGGACGGGGCGCAGCGCGCCTATGCCGAGGCCGCGCGCGATTCCGCCGAACACCTGCTCGGCCTCGTCAACGACCTGCTCGACTACGCCCGGCTCGAGGCCGGGAAACTGGAATTCGATCCCGCGCCCGTCGAGCTGGAGGGTCTGGTGCGCGGCGTCGCCGAACTGCTCAGCCCCCGCGCCCACGACAAGGGGCTTGAGATTGTCTGGTCGGTCTCGCCCGACGCCCCCGATGTCCTCGCCGACCAGGGCCGTCTGCGTCAGGTCCTCTTCAATCTCGCGGGCAATGCGGTGAAGTTCACCGACGCCGGCGGCGTCCATATCTCGGTTGAACGCGCCGGGGGTTCCGATCATAGGCCGCGGCTGGCCTTCATCATCGACGACACCGGCCCCGGCGTGCCGGTCGAGGCCCGTGCCCGCATCTTCGAGGAGTTCGGCCACGTCGATGCCTCCGACGCCACCCGCCACGGCGGGGCCGGTCTGGGTCTCGCGGTGGTGCAGAAACTGGCCACGGCCATGGGCGGGGTGGTGCGGGTCCAGGATGCGCCGGGCGGCAAGACCGCTGACGGCTCCCGCTTCGTGTTCGAGGCCGCCTTCGCCGTCGCTCCGGGCGCCACACCCCGCGCCCGGCCCCTGACCGATCGGGCGGTCGCCGTCCGCACCCCCGACACTTTCGTCCGCGCCGCCGCAGAGGCCCAGATCACCGCGTCGGGCGGCTCGGTCTGGCCCGCCGGCGATCTGGCGCCCGTCACCCTCGTCGACCACGCCGAAGCTGCCGTATCGGGCCTGTCGCTGGCAGCCTTGCCCGAGGGCGGACGCGGCGTGATTCTGCTGAAGCCGTCGGAACGCGAGTTGATCGCCCGCTACAGGTCGGTCGGTTTCCACGGCTATCTGATCAAACCCCTGCGCCGGGCTTCGCTGGTCGAACGGGTGCTGGCCGCCGCCACGGCTGGAGAAACCGTCGGCGTCCCGCGCGGCCTGCCACCCGAGGACGACCGGGTTGTTCCCATCCGTTTCGCCGGCACCCGCATCCTGCTGGTCGAGGACAATCCGGTCGGCGCTCTCCTCGCCCGCACCCTTCTACGCCGCGAGGGTTGCGTGGTCGAAACCGCCGCAACGGGGGACGAGGCCCTCGCCGCCATGAAACGGGCCCGCTACGATCTCGTCTTCATGGACATGCGCATGCCCGGCATGGACGGCCCGGCCGCGACCCGGGCCATCCGAGCCGGCGGCGACCGCACCCCTATCGTCGCCCTGACCGCAAACGCCTTCGCCGAAGACCGTCAGGCCTGCCTCGCGGCGGGCATGAATGACCACCTCGTCAAGCCGCTGGAGATGGAGGCCCTGCGCGCTGCCCTGGCCCGCTGGACGAGCGGCGACATCCGCGCCAAGGTCGGCGTCGCATAGGGCGAACCGGCGATCAGATCGGAGACCCTTCGAGACAGAGGCTCCGTTCCATGACCGCTCCCGCCGCGCCCCCCACTGCGCCGACAGAGATCGACCTGAAGCCCAAGGGCCTGGCCGTTCTGAAGGTCGCCTTCCGCGAGCGGCGCACCCTGGCCATGCTGCTGCTGGGCTTCTCCGCCGGCCTGCCGTTCGCCATGCTGATCGGCACGCTGAACGCCTGGCTGACCGAGGAGAAGATCCCGGTCGCCACAATCGGCATCCTCTCCTGGATCGGCCTGTTCGGCGCCTTCCGCTTCCTGTGGTCCCCGGCCGTCAGCTGGACGCCGCCCGGCCTCGGCAAGCGGCTCGGCCGCCGCCGTAGCTGGCTCCTGGTGCTTCAGGTGATCATCGCCATCGCCCTGGGCCTCGTCGCCCTGTCGCATCCGAGCGCAGGCGTGCTGGGCCCGCTGGCCCTGGGCGCCGCGCTCGGCGCCTTCGCCTTCGCCACCCAGGATATCGTCATCGACGCCTGGCGGATCGAGGTGGCAGACGAGAAGACGCCCATCGACCTGCTCTCGACCGTCTATCAACTCGGCTATCGCACGGCCGCCCTCGTCGGCGGTGCAGGGTCCTTGCTGATGTCCGTGGTCATCGGCTGGCCCGGCGTCTTTATCACCGCCGCCCTGCTGATGGGGCTTGGCATCATCGGCACCCTGATCGCGCCCGAGCCCGTCCCGTCGTCCCGGACGGCGGTCGCGCGCGAGCGGCGCGGGTCGCCGCGTCTGCGGCTGATCGTGCTGGTCGCCACCCTGGCCGCCTGGGGCTGGGCCGCCTTCATGCTGGTCCGGTTCATGGTCATCGCCCTGACCACCTCGCCAGCGCCGAGCGCCGGGACCTTCACCAGCTCGTGGGGCCCCTGGATCGTGGGGGCCACCGTTGTTCTGCCGGCTGCTCTCGCGGGCGTGATCGTGTGGAAGGGCCGCGCCGCGACCGCCGCCGAGGCCACGGCGGCGCCGAAGCTGGCCGACACTCTCTATGATGCCATCCTGGCCCCGCTGGTCGAGCTGATGGGCCGTCTGGGCTGGGGCGCGGTGATTGTACTGGGACTGATCCTGACCTACCGCATCACCGACGGCGTCTGGGGTCCGTTCGCCTTCCCCTTCTACATGGGGGACACGGGCGGGGCGCTGGGTCACACGGCCGCCGAGGTCGCCCTGGCGTCCAAGACCTTCGGCGTCATCATGACCATCGTCGGCATTGGGCTCGGCGGCTGGGCGTTGCTGGTCATCGGCCGGATGTGGAGCCTGCTGCTCGGCGCCATCCTGTCGGCGGCCACCAACCTCCTGATGATGGACCTGGCGCTCGGCGCCCCAAGCATCGGGCCCTTCATGTCGGCGACCGGCCTCTATTCCGTGTTCGGATCGATCGGCGTGGGCGAGCCCCTGTCACGTCTGATGCTGGCCATCGCGGGCGAGAACATCGCCGGCGGCTTCGCGGGCGCAGCCTTCGTTGCCTATCTGTCGGCCCTGTCGAACAAGACCTTCGGCGCGGTCCAGTTCGCCGTCTTCATCTCTCTGGCCCTGCTCATCGGCACGCTCGGGCGCGGCGCGCTCGGTGAGCTCATCGATGCCCAGGGCTATGCGCCGATGTTCGTCATCGCCGCCTGGATGGGGGTGATCGCCATCGTCTTCGTCCTGATCGAATGGGTCCGGCTGGGGTTCGAGGCCCGCAAGCTGGCCCGGACCGGAGCCTCGACGGTCTGATCAGACCGTCGGCGGCACCGCCGTCATCGACCGTTCGGCCGCGGCGCTCGGGTGCGGCGTGGCGTCCTCGTCCTCGGGCTCGAACTCGACGCTGACGCCCTGCTCGTAGGCGGCGAAGGTGGCGGCGGTGATGATCTCCGAGACCTGGGCGCCGAGCGAGACGATCTGCACCGACTTCTCCAGACCCACCAGCAGCGGACCGATCACTGTCGCCCCGCCCAGGGCCTGGATGAGCTGGGTCGAGATGGCGGCCGAATGCAGGGCCGGCATGACCAGCACATTGGCCTCGCGGCTCAACCGCATGAACGGATAGTTGGTCCGCAGGTCCGGATCGAGCGCCAGTTCCGGCGGCATCTCACCCTCGTACTCGAAATCGACGCCCTTGTTGTCGAGGATGCGGATGGCCTCTCGCACCTTCTCGCCGCGCTCTCCGGGCGGGTTGCCGAAGGTGGAATAGCTCAGGAAGGCCACGCGCGGCATGCGACCCAGTTTTTTCACCGTCGCGGCGGCCTGGATGGCGATATCGGCCAGTTCCTCGGCCGAGGGCAGTTCGTGGATGGAGGTGTCGGCGACGAAGATGGTGCGGCCCTTGGCCAGGACGATCGACAGGCCTATCAGGCTGTCGCCCTCGACGTCCAGCACGCGCCGGACCTCCTTCAGCACCATGTTGAAGTTGCGGGTCGTGCCCGTGACCATAGCGTCCGCCTGGCCGCGCGCCAGCATGGCGGCTGCGAAATAGTTGCGGTCCTGGTTAATCATGCGCTGCACGTCGCGGCGCAGGTAACCGCGTCGTTGCAGCTTTTCGTACAGGAAGTCGGTGTACTCGACGTTGCGCTCCGAAACCCGGGCGTTGACGATCTCGATACCCATGGCGTCGAAGTCGAGGCCCGCCTCGGCGGCGTTCCTGCGGACCAGATCCTCGCGCCCGATCAGGATCGGAGTACCAAGCTCGGCCTGTTTGAAGGCCCAGGCGGCGCGGATGACGGTCGATTCCTCGCCCTCGGCGAATACCACGCGCTTGTTCGGCGCGGCGCGCACGGCGGACGAGATCTTTTGCATCAGGGCGGCGGACGGATCGACCCGTCCGCGCAGCCGGGCGCGATAGTCGTCCATGTCGTCGATGCTGACGCGCGAGACGCCGGTGTCCATCGCCGCCTGAGCGACGAAGGGCGGGATGTACCAGATCAGGCGCGGATCGAACGGCGTCGGGATGATGTAGTCGGGGCCGAACTTCAGCTTGCGACCGCGATAGGCCACGGCCACCTCGTCCGGCACGTCCTCGCGCGCCAGTTGGGCCAGGGCGTGGGCGCAGGCGATCTTCATCTCGTGATTGATGCGTCGGGCCCGGACGTCCAGGGCGCCGCGGAACAGATAGGGGAAGGCCAGGACGTTGTTGACCTGGTTCACATAGTCCGAGCGGCCGGTGGCGATGATGGCGTCCTTGCGCACGGCCAGCACTTCTTCAGGAGTGATCTCCGGATCCGGGTTGGCCATGGCGAAGATGATCGGGCGCGGGGCCATGGAGGCGACCATCTCGGGCGTGATCGCGCCCTTGGCCGACAGGCCCAGGACGACGTCGGCTCCCCGCATGGCTTCGGCCAGGGTGCGTTTGTCGGTGTCGATGGCGTGCACCGACTTCCACTGGTCCATGCCCTCGGTACGGCCGCGATAGATGACGCCGTGCAGGTCGACGACGGTGGCGTTCTCGGGCTTGACGCCCAGCGACTTCATCAGGCTCAGCGACGACAGTCCGGCTGCGCCCGCACCGACCAGGACCATCTTCACGTCCTCGAACTTGCGCCCGGTGACGTGGCAGGCGTTGATCAGGCCGGCGGTGGAGATGATGGCTGTGCCGTGCTGGTCGTCATGGAAGACGGGAATGTCCAGCAGGTCCTGCAGCTCGCTCTCGATGACGAAGCATTCCGGGGACTTGATGTCCTCCAGGTTGATGCCGCCCCAGCTGTCGCCGATGTTCTTGACGACGGTGATGAACTCGTCGGGATCGGTGGCCTTCACCTCGATGTCGAAGCTGTCGACGTCGGCGAAGCGTTTGAACAGGACAGCCTTGCCCTCCATCACCGGCTTGGACGCCAGGTGGCCGAGGTTTCCCATGCCCAGGATGGCCGTGCCGTTCGAGATGACGGCGACCAGATTGCCCTTTGAGGTGTAGTCGTAGGCCTTGTCCGGATCCTCGGCGATGGCGCGCACCGGCACGGCGACGCCGGGCGAATAGGCCAGGGACAGGTCGCGCTGGGTCGCCATGGGCTTGGTCGGTGCCATGGAGATCTTGCCAGGGTGCGGCAGACGATGGAAATCGAGCGCTTCTTCGTCGGAGAAGGTCTGCTTGTCGGTCTGGTCGGGCATTTGGGTCTCTGACGGTTGGGCCCGTCCGGTCTAGCGGCGCCCTTCCCCCGGGACAACCGCCGACGCCCGGGCGGCGAGGATCAGAGGTCCAGGGCGCCCGTGCGCTCGACCTCCACCGGGCCGGTCATGAAGACATGGTCGGTGGCCTCATCCCAGTCGATGACCAGTTCGCCGCCGTCGACGACGACCGTGGCCTTCCTCACCGTCAGCCCGCGCCGCGCGCAGGCGACCAGGGCCGCGCAGGCGCCTGTGCCGCAGGCCCTGGTCAGGCCGGCGCCGCGCTCGAACACCCTCAGGCGGATGCGGTCGGGGGCCAGGACGCTGGCGAACCCGACATTGACCCCCTCCGGGAACAGGGGGTGGTGCTCGATCAGGGAGCCCGCGGCCACAACGAAGTCATCGTCGAGCCGATCGGTGAAGAAGACGACATGCGGGTTGCCCATGGAGACGGCGCCGGGCGTGTGCACAACCGGATCGTCAATGGGCCCGACCTGAAGCTCGATGCCGCGGGTGTCCATTTCCTCGGCCAGGGGAATGTCGCGCCAGTGAAGTCGGGGCGGACCCATGTCGACGGTGATCCGGTCTCCATCCGGGCCCTTGCCTGCACGCCTCGCCACGGTCTTTCCGCCCAGGGTGTCGATGGTGACCTCGTCCGAGCCGTTGGCCTGCATCAGCATCCAGCCGACGCAGCGCAGGGCGTTGCCGCAGGTCTCGACCGTGCCGCCGTCGGCGTTCCACACCCGCATGAAGGCGTCGGCCGTGTCCGAAGGCTCGATGGCGATCAGCTGGTCGAAGCCCTCGCCGGTCTTGCGATCGCCGAGCGCGCGCACGGCGTCGGGGCCCGGCGTGAAGGGCCGGTCCAGCGCATTGACGACGACGAAGTCGTTGCCGGCGCCGTTCATCTTGACGAAGGGTCTGGAGGGCGCGCCGCTCATGGACGCCATATAGACACGTCGGACGAAGGCCCCAAGGTCGCAGTCACGCAACGCCCCCGGCCGCGACTCGTTAGTCTCTTCTCTGAAACGGACGACGAGGCCTTACCAATGAATCTTCCCAATGGCGCGATGGTGGCAGTGGTGGACGGCGAGAAGCTGGTCCTGTTCAAGAACACTGGCCACAACGACGTCGCCCTGACCGCCCTGTCGAATCCGGAAATCGAGGAGCGGGCCTCGGGCTCGGCCGGTCGCGGCTCCAGCGAGGCCAATCCGGACAACGACACCCAGGCCGAGGACGGTTTCGCCATGGGCGTGGCCGAGGTGCTCAACAAATGGGCCCTGGGCGGCAAGTTCGACAAGATTCTGGTGATCGCGGCGCCCAAGACCCTGGGCGAGTTGCGCAAGCATTGGCACAAGGAACTGTCTTCGCGCCTCGTCGGCGAGATCGCCAAGGATCTGACCGGACACTCCACCGACCAGATCGCCGCTGCGATCGAGAAGGCCTGATCGTCTGCGCCACGGTCCGGCCTGCAGGCTGGACCGTGGCGTTCGGACGACAGCGTGGCTAGAGGGATGCCCATGACAGCCACCGACCGGCTCCCGCATCGCGGCCTCCGCATCCGGGCACGCCTCCGCGCCCTCTACCACGGAGCCTCCAGGACGGCGGTTAGATTCAGACTGGCCGTGCTTGCGATCGACCTGATCATCGTCGCCTTCTTCATCGCCGCGCCGTTGCTCAGGCATGTCGGCCTGGCCTTCTACGTCGTGGACTACCTGGTGGCGGCCATCCTCGCGTGCGACCTCGCCGCGCGGGCGCTGGCCTATTCCAACATCAGGGACTGGCTGAAGCGACCCATCGTCTGGGTGGATCTGTTTATCCTGGCGACCCTGCTGTTTCCGGCGTGGCTGTTCAACCTTGGTTTCCTGCGGGTTATCCGGCTGTGGACCCTGGTCAGCTCCGACTTCTTCTGGCGCACCGTCGGCCGCAAATACGATGACACCCGGGTCGAGGACACCACCAAGGCTGTCGTCGCCCTGGTCACCTTCGTCTTCGTCGCTACGGGCTTCGTCTACACCGGCTTCATGGGCCGCTATGAAGGCATCAGCGGCTGGGTCGACGCCCTGTATTTCACGGTCACCAGCCTGACGACCACGGGCTACGGCGATATCCTGCTGCCGGGCATCTGGGGGCGGCTCGTGTCGATCGTCATCATGCTGGTCGGCGTCACCCTGTTTGTGCGACTGGGCCAAACCCTGCTCCGGCCGCACAAGGTCCGCTATCCGTGCGAGAAGTGCGGCCTTCAGGTCCATGACCCCGACGCCGTCCACTGCAAGGCCTGCGGCAACCTTCTTTGCATACCCGACGAGGGCGCCGTCTGATTCGCCAGGGTCGGTCCCACGTGACAAAACGGTAAGGTTCTCCGCCTTGCCGCCCGCCCCCTCGCGACTAAGGTGCGCCATCCTTATTTCGGAGCGCCCCTGCATGCGTCGTTCGCTGAGCCTCACGGCCGCCCTCCTCGCCTCCTCCATTCTTGGAACTTCCGCCCTGGCCCAGACCCACACCCCGCCCAACCCGCCGCTGGTCGAGGGGGGCTTCGCCACCACCGATGCAACCGATCCTTATCTCTGGCTGGAAGAGGTCGACGGCGCCCGCGCCATGGCATGGGTCGAGGAGCACAACACCCGCTCGCTTGGCGTGCTCCAGGGCGATCCGCGCTACGAAGGCCTGCACGAACAGGCCCTGGCCCTGGTCCAGGCCCGCGACCGCATTCCGTCACCGGGCTTCACCCATGACGGCCAAATCGACAATTTCTGGCAGGACGCGACGCATGTGCGCGGCATCTGGCGGCGCACGACGATCGCCAGCTATCGCACCGATGCACCGCAGTGGGAGACGATCCTAGACCTCGACGCCCTGTCGGCGGCCGAGGGCAAGAACTGGGTCTACAAGGGCTCGTCCTGCCTGCCGCCTCAAGAGCGGCTGTGCCTGATCTCCCTGTCCGACGGCGGCAAGGACGCCGTCGTCGTCCGCGAGTTCGACTCCGAGAGCCGCACCTTCGTCGACGGCGGCTTCGAACTGCCGGAATCCAAGGGCGGCGTGACCTGGGTCGACGCCGATACCCTGCTGATCGCCCGCGACTTCGGCCCCGGCACCATGACCTCCTCTGGCTATCCGATGATCGTCAAACGGCTGAAGCGCGGCCAGACCATCGATCAGGCGGAAACCCTCTTCACCGGCCAGCCCTCGGATGTTTCGGTCGGCGGCGGCGCCTTGCGAAACGCCGACGGCGTGATCCAGGCGGTGATCATCAATCGCGGCGTGAACTTCTACGAGAGCGAGACCCATCTGCTGAACGCGGACGGGACCACGACCCGGCTGCAACTGCCCGCCAAGTCCGACATCGACGCCTTGGTCCAGGGCCAGTTGGTCGTGACAATCAAGGAAGACTGGACCGCGCCGTCCGGGCAGGCCTTCAAGACCGGTGATGTCGTCGCCTGGAACCTCGACGCCTGGCTGGCCGATCAGGCCGCGCCGGCCCAGCTGCTCATCCGCCCTGGCGCGCGCGAGTCGGTCGAATCCGTCACCGCCACCCGCAACAAGCTGGTCGTGGCCCTGTACGAAAATGTGCGCGGCGCCGCCTATGTCTACACGCCTAACCCGTCCGGCCAATGGTCGCGCTCCCGTCTCGACCTGCCCGCCAACTCGACCGTCGGTCTGGGCTCGGCCTCGGAACAGGACGACCGCATCTTCGTCAGCGTCGCCGGCTACCTGAGCCCCTCGACCCTGTCGCTGGTTGACGCGGCGACCGGCGAGATGGCCCAGGTCAAGTCGATCCCGGCCAAGTTCGACGCCTCGGGCATGACTGTGGAACAGTTCGAGGCCCGCTCGGCCGACGGCACGATGATCCCCTATTTCGTGGTGCATAAGACAGACATGGCGCTCGACGGCTCCAACCCGACGCTGCTGTACGGCTACGGCGGCTTCCAGGTGTCGCAACTGCCCGGCTATTCGCCCACAGTCGGCAAGCTGTGGCTGGAGCGGGGCGGCGTCTATGTCGTCGCCAATGTCCGTGGCGGCGGCGAGTTCGGCCCCAACTGGCACGAGGCGGCCCTGCAGCAGAACCGCCAGCGCGCCCACGAGGACTTCCAGGCCGTGGCCATGGACCTCGAGGCCCGCAACATCACCTCACAGCCGCGCCTCGGCATCATGGGCGGATCGCAGGGCGGGCTGTTCATGGGGGCTATGCTGACCCAGCGCCCGGACCTGATCAACGCGGCGGTCATCCAGGTGCCCCTGTTCGACATGTTCCGCTTCCACCGCCTGCTCGCTGGCGCCTCGTGGCGGGCGGAATACGGCGACCCCGACATCCCGGAACAACGCGCCTGGATCGGCGAATACTCGCCCTACCAGAACCTGCGCGCGGGCCAGCCCTACCCGGAGGTCTTCATCCACACCTCGACCAAGGACGACCGCGTCCACCCGGGCCACGCCCGCAAGGCGGCGGCGCGTCTGGAGGAGCTGGGCTATCCGGTCCTATTCTACGAGAACACCGACGGCGGTCACGCGGCGGGCGCCAACCTGCGCGAAACGGCCCGCCGCATCGCGCTGGAATACACCTACCTGTCGCGCCGCCTGATGGACGCGCCGGCGCAGGACTAGGTTTCGGCATCCGCTCATCCCCGCGAAAGCGGGGACCCCGTGCTTTCGCGAATCAAGGTCGTTCCCATGTTGCGTTCTCTCCTATTCGGCGTCGCCGCCATCGCCATCTCGGCCCCCGCCCTAGCCCAGACGCCACCGCCCCACTTCCCCGCCGACCTGTCGCCGGCCGGCGTGCGCGCCGCCGACGATCATCTGGCGCTGGAGGAGGTCGAGGGGACCGAGGCCATGGCCTTCGTCCGGGCCGAGAACGAGCGGTCACTGGCCGCCCTGACCGGTGACCGGCGCTACGAGACCTTCCGCGCCGAGGCCTTTGACATCCTGTCGTCGACCGCCCGGATTCCGGGGCCGAGCTTCCTCGGCGACGGCATCGGCAATTTCTGGCAGGATGCGACCAATCCCAAGGGTCTATGGCGGCGCACGACGCTGGACAGCTACGGCACCGAAACACCCGAATGGGAGACCCTGATCGACGTCGACGCCCTGTCCCGCGCCGAGGGCAAGGACTGGGTGTGGAAGGGCGCGCGCTGCCTGGCTCCGGACGAGACCCGTTGCCTCGTTTCTCTCTCGGAGGGTGGCAAGGACGCCGTGGTCGTGCGTGAGTTCGACACCACGACCAAGGCCTTCGTCGAGGACGGCTTCATCCTGCCGGAGGGCAAGCACCGGCTCGAATGGTTCGATATCGACACGCTTCTGGTCGCCACCGATTTTGGCCCCCAGAACGGCCAGCCCACCCTGACCGAGAGCGGCTATCCCTTCATCGTCAAGCGCCTGAAGCGCGGCCAGACCCTGGCCGAGGGAATCGAGATTTATCGCGGCGACATCTCCGACGGCGGCTATGGCGTCAGCCCCGGCGTCTATCGAAATGGCGCGGGCGAGGTTCTGGCCACCATCATCTCCCGCCCGCTCGACACCTATCGCGCAGAGACCTGGCGGCTGAACGGCGGCGTCGCCATCCGCCTGAATTTGCCGGAACGCGTCGCCATCCACGGAGTCCAGAACGGCCGACTGATCGTCGGGCTGGACGAGGCATGGGATCGCGGCGGCTTCCCCGTCCCCGAGGGAACGTTGCTGTCCCTGTCGCTCGACGACCTGGCCCAACCGACCATGCCGCAGCCGTCGCCCGACGGCGATACCGAGACCATCTTCAAGCCGACCGCCCGCC
Organism: Brevundimonas sp. DC300-4; assembly: GCF_049897365.1. Classification (NCBI taxonomy): domain Bacteria; kingdom Pseudomonadati; phylum Pseudomonadota; class Alphaproteobacteria; order Caulobacterales; family Caulobacteraceae; genus Brevundimonas; species Brevundimonas sp. DC300-4. The sequence continues at coordinate 54,628 of NZ_JAFCWC010000011.1, read as the reverse complement.
AGTCGGTGCAGGATGTCGCCGTCCTGGAGGACGGTCTGGTGGTCGGCGTCTCCGACAACGTCGTGGGCACGCTGCGCCGGTTCGCCTTCGGTCAGGGCGGCCGCGCGGCCTGGAGCTCGAGCCCGATCGCCGCGCCCGCCAACAGCGCGGTCGGCATCGGCGACGTGTCGCGCGGTTCGGGCCGGATGTTCGTCTCGACCCAGGGCTTCCTGACGCCGCCCACCCTCAGCCTGCTGGCGGCGAATGCCGACGAACTGACGACGCTCAAGTCCGGCCCGGCCATGTTCGACGCCTCCACCCACGTGGTCGAGCAGTTCGAGGCGACATCTACGGACGGAACGAAAATCCCCTACTTCCTCGTCCGGGCGACAAACGCCCCGATGGACGGCTCCACCCCGACCATCATGTTCGGCTACGGCGGCTTCCAGGTCTCCTTCCCGCCCGCCTACAAGCCGGAGCTGGGCAAGCTGTGGCTCGAGAACGGCGGCGCCTATGTGGTGGCCAATATCCGCGGCGGCGGCGAGTTCGGTCCGGCCTGGCATCAGGCGGCCCTGCGCGAGAACCGCCAGCGCGCCTTCGACGATTTCGCCGCCGTGGCTCGCGATCTGGAGACGCGCGGGGCGACCTCACCGCGCCGCCTCGGCATCTACGGCCGTTCGAACGGCGGGGTCCTGACCTCGGTCTCGATCACCCAGCATCCAGAACTCTACAACGCCGCCGTGATCGAGAGCCCCCTGATCGACATGCTGCGCTATCAGGACCTGCCGGCCGGCGCGTCGTGGATCGGCGAATACGGCGACCCGCGCATCCCCGGCGACGCCGCCTTCATCAGCCAGTATTCGGCCTACCAGCAACTGCGTCCAGAGGCGGAGTATCCGCGCCTCTACATTACCACCAACACCCGCGACGACCGCGTTCACCCCGGGCATGCCCGTAAATTCGCCGCCCGCCTGGGCGACCAGGGCCACGACCACCTCTATTACGAGGAGACCTCGGGCGGTCACTCCAACGACGCCGACCCGGTCGCCAACGCGCGGCGGTGGGCGCGCCACTATGTCTATCTCAGCCAGCAGTTGATGGACTGACACACGCTGTCTCCTCCCTGCGCCAAAGGCGCGGGGACGTGGCTCGTAGCGAAGCGAAGAGACGGAGGGGTTCTTTCCGCGCGCACCAAGAACCCCTCCGTCTGCTCGCGAAGAGCTCGCATCCACCTCTCCATGCGCAAGCGCGCACAGGGAGGAGCCACTCCCTTCACGCGATTATGAGGCGCGCGCGCGCGCCGCTCCCGCTAGGACTCCAGCCCATGAAGGCAAGGGGCATCATCGTCGCGGGCGTCGCCGCCCTGGGTCTGCTCGGCGCGGTTGGTTCGACCGCCCAGCCGGCGGGCGCGCGTCCCGTTCGCCTGTCGGAGACGACCGCCGAGCCGGTGGTGATTGAGTTGTTCACCGCCCAGGGCTGTTCCGGCTGTCCCGCCGCCAACCAGGTGGTCGAGGGTCTGGCCGAGGAGCCGGGCGTCATCGCCCTGACCTATGCCGTCGACTACTGGGACTACCTCGGCTGGCCGGACACCTTCGCCAAGCCCGAGTTCGCCCAGCGCCAGCGCGCCTATCAGGCCGCCATGCGTTTGAGGAACGTCTATACGCCCCAGATCGTGATCGACGGGCGTCGACAGGTCTCGGGCGCGCAAGGGGAGGCGATCCAGATCGCCGTCAACGAAGAAGCCGCCCGGCGCAACTTCCCGCCGCAGGTCCAGTTCCGCGAGAGCGGCGACGCGGTCGGGGTCGGCTCGGGCCGCGCGCCCTCCGGCGGCGCCGACGTCTGGGCTGTCGTCTATCGTCCCGGACTGCAGACCGTGACTGTGGCCGGGGGCGACAACCGGGGCCGCGACGTCCGCCACATCAATGTCGTCCAGAGCCTGACCCGGCTCGGCGACTGGACCGGTCGTCCGATCCTGCTCGACCTGCCCGAGGCCGTCGATCCCCAGGACAAGGTTGTCGTGATGGTTCAGTCGCGCGCCGATCGCCGGATTCTCAGCGCCGCCGCGCGTTGACGCCTTCCGTTTTCCGCGACAGCCAAACCCTTGGCGCCCCTATCAGTTTCGGTCACTGTCCGCCGTGAAACGTTCGTCGCTATTGACGATCCGTCGCCATCCGATGGCGGTGCTCTGGGGGAGCGAAGATGATTGAGCGCGCGAGTCGGGTCGTCGGGGGACGCACCCCTATCGCCGCCGCGCTCGCCATCGTCGCAGCCGTCGCGGCCATGGCCCTGACGGCGGCGCCGGCCGGGTCGCAAAGCCGTCCGGCGCCAACTCCCAACCCCGATCTCGAGGCCCGCGCCATCACCCGGATGGTCACTGCCGCCGAAGTGGCCGACTGGGCGCGTGAACGGCGCGACGCCCCGGCCATGATCGTTGCGGCTCGTATGCTGGGCGACATCCCGACCCGACGCGAGAACGGCGACGAACCCTTCCTGACCCATGCCGCCCTGTTGAACGAGGCCGAGACCTTCGCCGGGGGCGACCGCTTCCTGCTGGACCAGATTTCGCGCGAACGGTCGCCGGACAAGGGTGTGCGCGCCTCGCCTTTCGGCGCCGGTCCGATCGTTGTGGTGCGCCGCCTGCGCGCGCGCGAGACCTATAGTTTCACCATCGAGGCGCGTCGCAACGAAGTGCTCCGGGTGGCCGCCATCGGCGACGGCGACACCAATATCGACCTCGCGCTGCGGGACCAGAACGGCGCCGTTGTCTGCTCCGACGGTTCACTCGACCACTACCCGGTCTGCACCGTCGCCCGCCCGCAGGCCGGCCCGATCCGCATCGAGATCGTCAACCGCGGCGAGGTCTGGTCGCGGGTGCAGATCTTGACGAACTGATCAACCGGCCTCCTCCCCGTGCGCCCTTGCGCATGGGGATGCGGATGCCAGCCCTTGCGAGCAGACGAAGGGGTTCTTCGTGCACGCGGAAAGACCCCCTCCGTCTCCCCGCTCCGGGCCACCTCCGCGTTCGCCAAGCGGCGAACAGGGAGGAGACCTGATTTAAGCCCCCGCCTTCACAGCGAAGCCCCACGCCGCCCTGGCCAGCGGGACCACCTGTTTCGCCGTCTCGATGGCATGGGCCGAGGCCGCCGTCCCGTCGCGCACCCGCCCGGCGATGCCCTGACAGATCGCCGCCAGCCGGAACAGGTTGTAGGCCATCAGCCAGTCGAGGTTCTCCGGCGGCCGCAGCCCGCTGCGCGCCACATAGCGTTCGATCGTCTCCTCGACCGTAGGAATGCCCAGCGCCGGCAGGTCCAGCCCCGCCAGGCCGTTACGCACCGTCGGTGGCAAGACCCAGCCGATCAGCAGATATGAGAAGTCTGCCATCGGGTCGCCGAGCGTCGACAGTTCCCAGTCCAGCACCGCCCGCACTTCGGCGGCGTCCGATGCCATCATCAGATTGTCGAGGCGGAAGTCGCCGTGGACGATCCGCGCCGGTCCCTCGGCCGGCAGACCCTGTGGGAGCCAGTCGATCAGCCGGTCCATCTCCGGGATCGGATCGATCTCGGAGGCGCGGTACTGTTTGGTCCAGCGCCCGACCTGACGCGCGAAATAGTTGCCCGGCTTGCCGTAGTCGGCGAGCCCGATCGCGGCGGGATCGAATTTGTGCAAGTCGGCGAGCGCGTCGGTCTGGGCCTCGAAGATGGCGCGACGTTCGGCCGGCTCCATCCCCGGCAGCTTCAGGTCCCACAGCACCCGGCCCTCGACCTTGTCCATGACGTAGAACATCGATCCGATCACGACATCATCCGTGCACAGAGCATAGGGCCGCGCGACCGGATAGCCCTGCTTGTACAGAGCCGAGGTCACCGCGAACTCCCGATCCACGGCATGGGCCGAGGGCAGCAGCACGCCGGGTGGCTTGCGACGCAGCACATAGGCCGCGCCCTGCGTGCTTAGCTCATAGGTCGGGTTGGACTGGCCGCCCTTGAACTGGCGGATCGTCAGGGGCCCGGAATAGCCCTGGACGTTGGCGGCCATCCAGGTGTCCAGCGCGGCCTCGTCAAGTCGGTAGCGAGGGTCGACCTCCCGTGTTCCGGAAAAGGCGGCCTGGGGATCTGTGGAACTGTCGGTCATTGCGTGGCGACAATGGCGGCCTTGACCGCGCGATGCCAGCCCCCCAGCAGCGCTTCACGCCGTTCCGCCGACATCCGCGGTTTCCACACGGCCGGCGCCTCCTCGTTGCGGGGCTCCAGATCGTCGATCAGCCCGACGCCGAGCGCCGCCAGTCTTGCAGCGCCCAGCGCCGTCATCTCCTGAAACGCCGGGCGCTCGACTGTGACCTCGCAGATGTCGGCCACGAACTGCATGGCGAAGGCGTTGGCCGTAACCCCGCCGTCGACCTTCAGCACGCTGAATCTCGGTGCGCCGTCCTTCGCCAGTGCGTCCAGCAGGTCGCGCGTCTGATAGGCCAGGGCCTCCAGCGCCGCCCGCACGAAATGCGCCGGCTTCGTATCCCGCGTCAGGCCGATCACCGCGCCGCGCGCATCCGGCTCCCACCACGGCGCCCCCAGGCCGGTGAATCCGGGAACCAGATAGACCCCGCCATTGTCCTCAAGTCCCTGGGCCACCGCCTCGGACTGGCGGCTGTCGGAGATCATCCCGACCCCGTCCCTGAGCCACTGGATCGCCGACCCGGCCGAGAAGATCGACCCCTCCAGCGCCCAGGCGACCGTCTCCCCGACCTGGTAGCCGAGCGTGCCCAGCAGCCGGCTCGACGAGGCCACCGGCTCGGCGCCGACATTGGCGACCAGGAAGGCGCCGGTGCCGTAGGTGATCTTTGCATCGCCGGGCTTCAGCGCCCCATGCCCGACCAGGGCCGCCTGCTGGTCCCCCGCAGAGCCGGCGATCGGCAGGGCGCGCCCGAACAGGCCGGGATCGGTCTCGCCCAAGACCTCGGCGCAGCCGACGATCCGGGGCAGGGCGACTTTCGGAACCTGGAACAGTTCGCACAGGTCGTCGCGCCACTCGCGCGTCCTGAGGTCCATCAAGGAGGTGCGGCTGGCGTTGGTCGCATCGGTGACGTGGCGCGCGCCGTTCGTCAGCTTCCAGACCAGCCAACTGTCGATCGTCCCCAGCTTGACCTCGCGCTTTGCGGCCCGCTCCCGCGCCCCCGGCACGGCGTCCAGCAGCCAGGCGAACTTGGTCGCCGAGAAATAGGGATCGAGGATCAGGCCGGTCGCCGCCTGGACCATGGCCTCATGCCCCTCGGCCGCCATGCGCGCCGAGACGTCCGCCGTCCTTCGGTCCTGCCAGACGATGGCCCTGTGCAGCGGCTCGCCGGTTGCGGCGTCCCACAGCACCGCGGTCTCCCTCTGGTTGGTGATGCCGATGGCCGCGAACCGGCCGACACCACCGGCCTTCTTGATGACCTCGCGGCAGGTCTGCAGCGTCGCGGCCCAGATCTCGGCGGCGTCGTGCTCGACCCAGCCCGAGCGGGGGAAATGCTGTTCCAGCTCGATCTGGCTGACGGCGACCGGATGAAGCCCCTTGTCCTCCCGCAACTCGAAGGCGATGGCCCGGGTCGAGGTCGTGCCCTGATCGATGGCGAGGATGCAGATGGTCATGGTTCTAAGCGTTTCCCTCGTTTTCGCCACCTTACCCGGACGAACCGGATCGGGTTAAGTGCCTCGCATGTCCGACCGCACCGCTTCCTACGAAGGCGTCCTCGACGCCGCCCGCCAGATCGCCCCGGAGGCGGTCCGCACCCCCCTGATCGAGAGCGCCGCCCTCAACGAACGGATGGGCGGCCGCGTCCTGCTCAAGGCCGAGACGATGCAGGTCGCCGGCGCCTTCAAGTTCCGGGGCGCCTACAACCGGATCAGCCGCTTCAGCGCCGCCGAACTGGCCGCAGGCGTCGTCGCTTTCTCCTCCGGCAACCATGCACAGGGCGTGGCGGCGGCGGCGAGGCTCATGGGAACCAGAGCGGTCATCGTCATGCCGGCCGACAGCCCCGCCATAAAGATCGCCGGGGTGAAGTCCTTCGGCGGCGAGGTCCGCCTCTATGATCGATGGACCGAGAGCCGCGAGGAGATCGGCGCCCAGGTCGCCAGGGAGCGCGGCTCCGTCCTCGTCCCCCCGTTTGACGACCCCTATGTGATCGAAGGCCAGGGCACGACGGCGCTGGAACTGCTGGACCAGGCCGAGGGCCCGATCGACCAGCTGCTGTGCTGCTGCTCCGGCGGCGGACTGATGGCCGGCATCAATTTGGTCATGGAGGCCCGCAGTCCGCAGACGAAGACCTGGGCCGTAGAGCCCGAGGCCTATGACGACACCGCCCGCTCGCTGGCCGCCGGTGAACGGACGGGCCACCCGCAGGGCCCGCCCTCGATCTGCGATTCGCTCCAGACCCCCTTCCCCGGCGTCCTGACCTTCCCGATCAACCAGCGAGTCCTCTCCGGCGTCCTGACGATCAGCGACATGGAGGCGGCCGAGGCCGTCGCCTACGCCTTCCGCGCCCTCAAGCTGGTGGTCGAACCCGGCGGCGCCGCGGCCCTCGCCGCCGTCCTCGCCGGCAAGATCGAGACGAAGGGACGGACCACCGCCGTCATTCTCTCCGGGGGCAATATCGACCCCGGCCTGTTTGCCGATATCATCGAAGGCCGGTTCGTTCCGGCCGCTCAAGGAGCCGCCGCATGACCAAACCCTCTGACCTCCAGTCGCTGATCGGCACGGAGATCGGCGTCTCGAAATGGATCCTCGTCGACCAGGCCCGCATCGACGCCTTCGCCGAGATCACCGAGGATCGCCAGTTCATCCACATCGACCCGGTCGCCGCCAAACAGACCCCTTTCGGCGGCACGATCGCCCACGGCTTCCTGACCCTCAGCCTCGCCTCGGCCATGTCCTATGATGCGGTCAAGCCGCTGGACGGCGTGGTGATGGGCGTCAACTACGGCTTCGACAAACTCCGCTTCCTCGCCCCCGTCCCTGCCGGCTCCAGAATCCGCGGACGCTTCAAGCTGCTCTCGGCCGAGGACAAGGGCGCCAATGGGGGCGTCACCCGCTGGCTGCTGAAGCACGAACTGACCGTCGAGATCGAAGGCGCCGACAAGCCCGCCCTGATCGCCGAATGGTTGGGAATGCAGATGGTCGGCGGCTAGCCCACCGTCTGCGCCGTCTTGCCCGACGACACGACGACCAGTTTCCGGTTCACGAACTCCTTGATGCCGACGTCGCCCAGTTCGCGGCCGTAGCCTGAGCGTTTGACGCCGCCGAACGGCAGTTCGGGCATGCTGGTCGTGGCGGTGTTGATGAACACCATCCCGGTCTCGATCCGGGTCGCCAGGGCGCGCGCCCGGTCGGTGTCGCCCGCGAAGATCGAGCCGCCGAGGCCATAGCGGGAATCGTTGGCGAGGCGCACGATGTCATCGTCGTCCTTGGCCACATGGACCATGGCGACCGGGCCGAAGAACTCCTGGAAATAGGCGGGGTTGTCGCGGTCGATGTCGGTCAGGATGGTGGGCTCGAAGAAGAAGCCCGTCCGCTCGGGCCGCTTGCCGCCGATGACCACCGTGGCCCCGGCTGCGACCGCCGCGTCCACCTGTTTCGTCAGCCCCTCCAGCGCGTCCCCGGACGACAGCGGGCCCAGGGTCGTCGTGGCGTCCAGCGGATCGCCCAGCACGGCCGCGGCCATGTTCGCCTTGAAGGCCGCCAGGAAGGCGTCGGCGATCTTTTCGTGCAGGATGAACCGCTTGGCGGCGGTGCAGACCTGGCCTGCGTTGGCCAGTCGCGCCTGGGTCCCGACCTCGGCCGCAGCCTGGATGTCGGCGTCGTCCAGCACCACGAAGACGTCGGCCCCGCCCAGTTCCAGCGTCGACTTCTTCAGCTTCTCGGAGGCTCTGGACGCCACCTTGCTGCCGGCCTCCTCGGATCCGGTCAGGGCGACGCCCTGGATCCGATCGTCGCCGATCAGCTCGGCCACCGTGTCTGAGGAGACATAGAGGTTGGTGACCGCCCCCTCCGGCGCGCCCGCGTCCCGGACCAGCTGTTCGAACAGTTCGGCGCAGTGGGGCACGATGCCGGCGTGCTTGAACATCACCGGATTACCGACCGCGATGGCCGGGGCTATGACGCGGATCAGCTGATAGACCGGGAAGTTCCACGGCTCGACGGCCAGCAGCACCCCGATCGGGTGGTGCTGGACCCAGGCCTCGCCGAGGTCGCTCTCGACCCATTCGGGTTTCAGGAATTCCGCGGCGTTTGCAGCGTAATAGGCCGCGATCCCGGCGCACAGTTCAATCTCGCCGGCTCCCTGTCCGACCAGCTCGCCCATCTCGGTCGCCATGGCCTGGGCCAGGACGTCGGACCGCTCCGTCAGCAGCGCCGACATTCGCGACAGGACCTTCAGCCGAGGCGCGATGTCGCCTTGCGACCAGTCCGAACGGAACAGGGCGTCGGCCGTGGCCAGCGCCGCCTCGACCTGGGCATCGGTGTGCTCGGGATAGTCCTTGCCCCGCTCTTCGGTGAAGGGGTTCAGGGTTCTGTAGGCCATGGGGAGGGTTTTCTGTGTCGCGGAGACAATCCCAACGTCGCCCGGCCAACAGGGTTCAGATCATCCGCGACAGCGTGGCTCACGAAACCGGCAAGGCCTTCAGCCGAACGCCGCCAGCCGCTGGTCCAGCGTCGCCCGCACCGCCGGCCATTCCTCTGCCAGGATGGAGAAGATCACCGAGCTCCGCACCCGCCCGGTCCAGGTGATCTTGTCGTTGCGCATGACGCCCTCGCGAACCGCGCCGAGTTTCGCCATCGCCGCCTGACTGCGCAGATTGATCTGGTCGACCTGAAACGCCACCCGCTGCACCCCGCAGGCGAAGGCGTGCTCCAGCAACAGCCGCTTGGCCGCCGGGTTCACCACCCCGCCGCGCGCCTCGGGCCGATAGTAGGTCGTGCCGATCTCCACCGAGCGATCGGCCCGCAGGATGTTGATGAAGGTCGACAGGCCGACGACCTCGCCCTCGCGGACCACCGCGAACGGAATCCGCGTCCGGGCCGCCTGCTGGTCCCGCATGGCCTGCCAGCCGCCGTCGAACCGGTCGCCGCCGAGGGAGGTGTAATAGAAGGTCGGCCACAGCTCCGGATCGGCGTCGCAGGCCAGACGCAGCGTCTCCCTGTGCCGATCCTCGAACGGCTCCAGCCGGACGAAGTCGTTCTCCAGAGCCTCCGACCGGAGGATCATTCCCCCAGGCACCTCAGGGCGACCTCGAGGTTCCGCAGGCCGTCTTCGCCCGTCACCGCAGGCGTCTCGCCGGTGCGGATCGCGTGGGCGAAGGCTTCCAGCTCCTTCTTCAGCGGCTCGTTCGGCCAGCTCATCACGCCGCGCGTGGAATAGGAGCCGTCCGGCTGCTGGCCGAAATATTCGGTGACCTGTCGCGTCATCAGGTCGGCCACGACGAACTTGGTCTGCGTCGCGACCTGCAGGGTGCGGGTCTTGTAGGGGGTGACCCAATTGGTGGTGATGTGGGCGATCACCCCGTTCTCCAGCCGGAACTGAAGCAGGGCCGTATCCTCGCGGTCGGCGCGGGTGCGGGCGAGCTGCGGCTGGACCTCGACAATCTCGGAGCCCGTCAGGTGACGGATGATGTCGATGTCGTGCACGGCCAGATCGATGACCACGCCCACCTCGCCCATGCGCGGCGGGAAGGGGCCGACGCGGGTGATCTGGATGGAGATGACGTCCTCGCCCTCGATGGCGCGCTTGACCGCCTCCACCGCCGGGTTGAACCGCTCGACCTGACCGACCATCAGAACCCGGTCGTTGGCCTTGGCGGCGTCGATCATCCGCTGGGCGTCTGCCACGGTCGCGGCGATCGGTTTTTCGACCAGCACATGGACGCCCGATTCGAGCAGGGCGACGCCGAGGTCGGCGTGATGGCGGTTCGGCGTGGCGATGACGGCGGCTTCCAGCCCGCCCGCGACGAACGCTGCGGCTGTGGTCACAGCCTGCGCCCCATAGGCCGAGGCGACGCCCTCGGCGACCACGGCGTCGGGATCGAAGACCAGGGCCAGGTCGATCTCGCGCATCTCGGACAGGACGCGGGCGTGGTTGCGCCCCATGACGCCAGCGCCGGCGACGCCGGTGCGGATCGGCGCGTGCAGATGGGTCGGGTTCATGTGCTTAGCCCTTGTAGCTGGCGACGGCGTCGACGATCCGGTCCTGGGTCGCCTCGTCCAGATCAGCGTGCATCGGCAGGCTGATGACCACCTTCATCCTGGCCTCGGTCACCGGCAATCCCTGAGGGCCGCGCGGGTGCATGTCATAGGCTGGCTGCAGATGCAGCGGGATCGGATAGTAGACCGCCGACGGCACGCCCTGGTCGCGCAGGTGGGCCGCCAGACCGTCACGGTCCGGATGTTCGATCGTGTACTGGGCCCAGTTCGAGACGTTGCCCGCGGGCAGATAAGGCACGGCCGCGACGTGCGGCGCCAGCAGTTCGTTGTAGCGGGCGGCGATCCGCGTGCGCCATTCGATCTCCTGGGGGAAGACCTTCAGCTTCTCGATCAGGACGGCGGCCTGCACTGTATCCAGACGCGAGTTCATCCCGACCCGCATGTTCAGATATTTGGTGTCGTGCTCAAAGGTCCGGCCGACCAGATCCTTGGCCACCGCCTTGCCGTGCACGCGGTAGCTGTCGATCTCCTGGGCCAGATCATCGTCGTCGGTGAGAACCGCGCCGCCGTCGCCGTAGCAACCCAGCGGCTTGGCCGGGAAGAAGCTGGTCGTCGTCACGTCGGCCCATTTCAGGGGGTGGTCGCCGTCGATGGTGCATCCGAATCCCTGGGCCGAATCCGCGATCAGCTTCAGCCCGTGCCGGTCGCAGATCGCCTTGATGGCCGGATAGTCGGCGGGCTGGCCGAACAGGTCGACGGCGATCACCACGCGGGGCCTCAGCCTGCCCTCGGCGATCGTCGCCTCGATGGCCGCCTCCAGGTGGCCGGGGTCGATGTTGTAGGTGCGGGGGTCGATATCGATAAAGACGGGCGTCGCGCCCAGCCACGGCACGACCTCGGCCGTGGCGCAGAAGGTGAAGCTGGGCACAAAGACAGCATCTCCCGGCCGAAGGCCCCAGGCCATCAGCGGCAGCGCCAGGGCCTCGGTCCCGTTGGCGCAGCCCAGCGCATGTTTCGCGCCGCCGAACGCGGCCAGGGCCGTCTCGAACTCGCGCACCGGCGGGCCCATGACATAGGCCCCGCTCTCGACAGCGGCCATCATGGCGGCCTCGATCTTGCCGCCCAGACGGCGGCGCTGGGCCTGCAGGTCGATGAAGGCAATGCTCATGGGGAACCTCTCTCGAAACGGGGCGGCGCAGAACCCGGATCAGGGGTCGACCTTCGAAGGTGGGGCCGTCTAACCCGCCGGGCGCCGCAACGCCAAACACAAGGGGGTCACTTCGCGTTGCGCCTTGCAACGGTCCTGCCTATTCCATGCACCGTCCGAATCCGGAGCCCGCCGCCTTGAACACTGCCCCCACGACCCATCCCGCCGTCTTCCTCGACCGCGACGGTGTCCTGATCACCGACAGCGGCTATCCGCACCTCGAAGAGCATCTGGTCCTGATCCCCGGCGCGGCCGACGCTGTCCGTCGCCTGAACGCCCTCGGCTATCTGGTCGTCATCGTCACCAACCAGTCCGGCGTGGCGCGGGGCCTGTTCAGCTTCGAACAGATGGAGGGGTTCAATGCCCTTCTGGTCCGTCGCCTGGCCGGCAAGGGCGCCCGCATCGGCGCCGTCTATGCCTGCCCGTTCCACAATGAAGCGGAGGATCCCAGGTGGCTCCACCCCGACCATCCGGACCGCAAGCCCAACCCCGGCATGATCCTGCGCGCCATTGCCGACCATGACATCGACCCGGCCCGCTCTTTCCTGATCGGCGACCGTCAGAGTGATCTGGACGCCGCCCGTCGCGCCGGCCTGCCCGGCTTCCTGTTCGAGGGCGGCAATCTCGATCATTTCGTCCGCGACCTGCTCGGCGGGTGATCGCAATTCGCTGGCCTGTTCACCGGGGGATGAAATAAGCTCCGGCCGACGCGGGGGGCGTCCTGGCTTGGGAGTGCGCCGCAATGGCCGAATCGACCCTGTATTCCGAGCGTCGCTGGACCTCGTCCGACGGGCTCAGCCTGTTCGCCCGCGACTATCCGGGCGCGGACGGTCCGGCGAAATTGCCGGTCATCGCCATCCACGGCCTGACGCGCAACTCCGCCGACTTTGACGCCATAGCCGCCTTGATCGCGCGTGGCGGTCGTCGCGTTCTGGCGGTGGATGTGCGCGGGCGCGGCCAGTCCGATCGCGCCACCGACCCGATGACCTACCAGCCGCCGGTCTATGCCAAGGACGTGCTGGGTCTGCTCGAGGCCGCCGGCATCGAGCGGGCCGTCTTCCTCGGCACCTCGATGGGCGGGCTGATCACCATGGCGATCACGGCGCTGAAGAGCCGCGTCGTCGCCGCTGCCATTCTCAACGACATCGGCCCTCAAGTGTCGCCGGAGGGCCTGGCCCGCATCGCCGCCTATTCCGGCCAGCCCGTCGACACCCCGACCTGGGCCGCGGCCGCCGCCTATGCGAAGCGGATCAACGAAGTCGCCCTGCCCCATTACACCGACGCCGACTGGGACGCCTTCGCCCGGCGGGTCTTCAGGGACGGCACCGAGGGTTCGCCGGTCCTCGACTACGACCCCGACATCGCCGTCCCGATCCGCGCGGCCGGGGCCAAGGCCCTGGCCCCGAACCTGTGGCCCTATTTCCGCAAGCTGGCCCGCAAACGCCCGACCCTGCTGATCCGGGGCGGAACCTCCGACCTGCTGGGCGCCGATATCGCGGCGAAGATGCAGAAGGCCGCGCCCGAGATGCGCTACGCCGAGATCCCCGACATCGGCCACGCCCCGATGCTGGACGAACCGGAGTCGAAAGCCGCGATCTTCGAGTTCCTGCGGGACGTTCCGTAGAACGTCTCCTCCCTGTTCGCCTCTTGGCGAATGGGGAGGTGGCGGCGAGCCCTTGGCGAGCTGACGGAGGGGTTCTGAACGGCGGGAACCCCTCCGTCTCTTCGCTTCGCTCCGAGCCACCTCCCCATCCTTCGGACGGGGAGGAGACGCCCTACGCCTTCCGCACGAACTCCGTTCGCAGCACCAGGCCGCGCACCTTGTCGACATTGGCCTCGATCGCGTCGGTGTCGTCGGTCAGGCGGATGTTCTTGACCAGGGCGCCGCGCTTCAGCGTCACCCCGCCCGATCCCTTGACCTTCAGATCCTTGATCAGGGTCACGCTGTCGCCGTCCAACAGGATGTTGCCGTTGGAGTCTTTGGTGGGGGCTTCGGTCATCCCGGTCCTCTAGGCGTCCGGGACGTTCGCGTCCAACTCATCCAGCCAGACCCGCGCATTCCCGTCCGACGGCGCCCGCCAGTCGCCGCGCGGCGACAGCGACCCGCCCGTCACCACCTTCGGCCCGTTCGGCAGGGCCGATCGTTTGAACTGGCTGGTCTGGAAGAACCGCACGAGGAATTTCCGCAGCCAGAACTTGATCGTGGCCAGATCATAGGCGACCCGGTCGCCATGCGGATGATGCGCCGGCCACTGGCCGCGCGCCGCGTCCCCCCACGCCTGATGGCATAACCAGGCGACCTTCGACGGCGTCATGCCGAAGCGGGTGATGTGGAACAGGAAGAAGTCGTTCAGCGCATAGGGACCGACCGTCCCCTCCGTCGACTGGATCTTCCCGTCCGTCCCCGCCGGCACCAGCTCCGGCGAAATCTCCGTGTCCAGAATGGCATTCAGCACGTCGGCCGCCCCGGTCATGTCGTCCCGCCCCGCGACCCAGCGGATCAGGTGCCGGATCAGGGTCTTCGCTACCCCGCCGTTGACGTTGTAGTGGCTCATATGGTCGCCGACGCCATAGGTGGCCCAGCCGAGCGCCAGTTCCGACAGGTCGCCGGTGCCCAGGACGAAGGCGCGGTTCTGGTTCGCCAGCCGGAACAGATAGTCGGTCCTGAGGCCGGCCTGGACATTCTCGAAGGTGATGTCGTGGACGGGCTGGCCGTCCGCATAGGGATGTTTGATGTCGGCCAGCATCCGCTCCGCCGCGGGCCGGATGTCGATTTCCTCGCCCGTCACCCCCAGCGCCGTCATCAGGGCCCAGGCGTTGCCCCTGGTCCCGTCCGAGGTCGCGAATCCCGGCAGGGTGTAGGCGAGGATACTGGTCCTTGGCAGTTTCAGCCGATCGAAGGCCCCGCAGGCGACCAGCAGGGCCTGGGTCGAATCGAGCCCGCCCGACACGCCGATGCACAGCCTTTCGGCACCGGTCGCCGTCATCCGCCGCATCAGCCCCTGCACCTGGATGTTGAAGGCCTCGTAGCAGTCCTGGTCGAGCCGCCGGGGATCGTCCGGCACGAAGGGGAAGCGGTCGAGGGAGCGGATCAGCCTGCCCGTCTCCCGCTCCTCCGCCGCCTCGAACGGAATCACCGTCGCCGCCTCGCCCTCGATCCGCGCACAGTCGGCGAAAGTCCCGTTCCTCAGCCGGTCCATGCCGATCCGGTCCACGTCGACATCCGCCACGGTCAGGTGAGCCGTCATCGCGAACCGCTGCCCTTCGGCCAATTTCGCGCCCAGTTCGTGGATCGTCGCCTGTCCGTCCCAGGCCAGGTCGGTGGTGCTTTCGCCCCAGCCCGAGGCGGCGAAGGCATAGGCCGACAGCGTCCGCGCCGACTGGCTGGCGCACAACACGGCCCGCTCGTCGGCCTTGCCGATGACGATGTTGGAGGCCGACAGGTTCAGCAGGATCCGTGCGCCCGCCAGCGCCGCCCGCGTCGACGGCGGCAAGGGCGCCCAGAAGTCCTCGCAGATCTCGACCGCGAACACGAAGCCCGGCCGATTGGTCGCCTCAAAGATCAGGCCCGGCGCGAAATCCACGCTCTCGCCGCCCAGGATGACCGCATCCTCGCTCCGCGACGCCGCCGGCGCGAACCAGCGCTTCTCGTAATATTCGCGGTAGTTCGGCAGATAGGTCTTGGGCACGACCCCCAGCACCGCCCCGCCGCCCAGCACCACCGCGCAGTTGAACAGGGCGTCCCCGTTGCGGATCGGCGCCCCGACCACGGCGACCAGCCCGGCCTCATCGGCGGCCTCTGCGATGACGTCGACCTGCCGCTTCACCTCATCCAGCAGCGCCGCCTGCATGTGCAGGTCGTCGATGGCGTAACCACTCAGCGACAGTTCGGGGAAGACGATCAGGTCCACGCCCTGCTCGCCGGCCTCCCGGATCAGGGCCAGATGCTCCTCCGCATTCGCTTTAGGGTCGGCGATGTGGACCACCGGTGTCGCCGCCGCGACCCGGACGAAGCCGTGCGTGCGAGGCGAATGGAAGGGGTCGGTCTTGGCCATCATCTATTCCGTGCATCCCCGCGAAGGCGGGGACCCAGTGCTTTTGTAAGGTACGGCGCCCGGGATTGCCATTTTACCTCTGCATCCGAAATCGATCGCCCAAAGCACTGGGTCCCCTCCTTCGCGGGGATGAGCGGATGTATGTGGACACGTGACGCGGCTTCACTCCCCCGCTAAAGCCCTCCCATGACCGACACGCCCAAGAAGGGCTGGTTCCAGCGCCTCAGCCAGGGACTGGCCCGCTCCAGCCAGCAGATGACCGAACAGGTCGTCTCCGCCTTCGTGAAGGAGCCCCTGTCGGAGGCCGCTCTCGAAGGCCTCGAGGAGCATCTGCTGGAAAGCGACCTCGGCCCCGCCGCCACCGACCGGATCGTCGCCCGCTTCCGCGAGCTGCGCTTCGGCGGCGCCTCTTCCGAGCGCGAGGTCAAGGAGGCCCTGGCCGAGGCCGTCGCCGCCGAACTCCTGCCGCGTCAGGCGACCTTCGATCCGCTGGGCCCCGTCGGCGTGGCCGGAGGGATCAAGCCGTTCGTCGTCCTGTTCGTCGGCGTGAACGGATCTGGCAAGACCACCACCCTCGGCAAGATCGCGGCCGACCTGACCGGCAAGGGCGCAAAGGTGATGATCGTCGCCGGCGACACCTTCCGCGCCGCCGCCCGCGAACAGCTGAAGGTCTGGGCCGAGCGCGCCGGGGCTCATTTCGAGAGCCGCCGCGACGGCGCCGATCCCGCCGGTCTCGCCTTCGACGCCTATACCCGGGCCCGGGCCGAGAACTACGACATCGTCCTGATCGACACCGCCGGCCGTCTCCAGAACAAGTCCGCCCTGATGGACGAACTGCTCAAGATCGTGCGCGTTCTGAAGAAGATCGATCCGGACGCCCCGCACGAGACCCTGCTGGTGCTGGACGCCACCGTGGGCAGGAACGCCCTGGCCCAGGAACAGATCTTCGGCCGCACCGCCTTCGTCTCCGGCCTGGTCATGACCAAGCTGGACGGCACGGCACGTGGCGGCGTTCTGGTCCCCGTCGCCCAGGCCTCCGACGCCCCCATCAAGCTGATCGGCGTGGGCGAGGGGATCGACGACCTGCAGCCCTTCGACGCCCGCGCCTTCTCCCGCTCGCTCGTCGGCCTCGAGGACTAGACCATGACTGACATGCCCGAGCCCAAGCGGGGTCCGCCGACCTGGATCCGTCAGGTCGTCGATTTTGGCGCCCTCGCCGCATTCGCCGCGACCTTCATCTTCTTCCGCGTGCGCGGCCTCCCGGGCGACGAGGCCCTTGTCCACGCCACCTGGGGCCTCGTGGCCGGTTCGGGCGTCGCCGTGGCCGTCGGGCTGCTGGTCGAGAAGCGTCTCGCCCTCATGCCTTTGCTGGTCGGTGGTTTCGCCCTGGTCTTCGGCGTCCTGACCCTCGTCTTCAACGACGACCTGTTCGTGAAGCTGAAGGTGACGGTGCTCAACGCCTCGCTGGCCATCGCGCTGCTGGGCGGCCTCTACCTCCGCAAACAGCCGCTGAAGGCCCTCCTCGGCACGGTCATCCCGGTCAACGACGCCGCCTGGCGCACCCTGACCTTCCGCTACGGCCTGTATTTCGCCGCCGTCGCCGTGGTCAACGAACTGGTCCGGTCCGAGGCCCTGGTCGCCTGGGCCGCCGCCCGCCTGGGCCACACTGCGGTCGACCCGGCCGACGTCTGGGTCAGTTTCCGCGGCGTCCTGTGGATCGCCTCATCCATCTTCGGCCTGTCGCAGGTGCCGCTGATCATGAAGAACCTGGTCTCGGAAGACCCCGTCGATGCTTCAGCGCCCGCGAGGCCGGACACCGCACCCTGAACTCTTGTCTCCGTGCACCCCGGCGAAGGCCGGGGTGCACGGAGAGAGGTTGGGCATGCCTGCCCGTTGACGCATCACTGTCGTTAAATCGTAAAGGCTCGCTGATAACCCTCCGCATACGGCAGAGGGATACGGCCATGGTGAAATCCGGCAAACAGGCGCGGCGGTCCGGTACGCTCGCCGATTCCCCAAGTCATCTGATGCATCGAGCGCTCCAGCTCGCGCTCGATATCTATTCCGAAGAGGCTGGCGAGGGCGGCCCGACCCAGCGGCAGTTCGCCGTCATGGAGGCCGTCTCCGTCAAGGAGGGCCTGACCCAGACCGACCTGGTCCGCGCCACAGGCATCGACCGCTCGACCCTGGCCGACCTC
Organism: Brevundimonas sp. DC300-4; assembly: GCF_049897365.1. Classification (NCBI taxonomy): domain Bacteria; kingdom Pseudomonadati; phylum Pseudomonadota; class Alphaproteobacteria; order Caulobacterales; family Caulobacteraceae; genus Brevundimonas; species Brevundimonas sp. DC300-4. Next base: position 37,025 of record NZ_JAFCWC010000011.1, on the reverse strand, counting down.
GTCGCCCGCATGACCACCAAGGGGCTGCTGTCGCGGGAACGCTCGACGATCGACGCCCGCGCCAAGGCCGTGCGCCTGTCGGAAGAAGGTCAGGCCTTGCTGAATCAGGCCCGGCCTCGCGTCGAGGCCGCCGACAAGCGGATCATGGGCCTCTTGCCTAAGGCCAAGCGCGACGGTTTCCTCGACATGCTGGCCGAGATCGCCGCAGCCGCAGACGCCGCGCCCGATGCCGAGAAGGCCGAGGCCAAGGCCCTGAAGAAGGCCACCAAGGAGGCCCGCAAGGCCGAAAAAGCGGCGGAGAAGGCGGCCAAACCGAAGAAGACCCCCAAGACGCCTAAACCGAAAAAGCCCAAGGCCGTCACACCGGTCGCCTGAAGCGGTCTAGCTTGGATCCCCCGCCGCGCCCGCCGGGCTCAACTTCCAGCGGATCTTGGTCTCAGCATCCGTGCGCGCCGAGCCCCGCACCACGACCTGCAACGAGCGTCGCGTCAGCCCCTCTTCCACGTGCACGGACGGTTCGATGGCGACATCCGGACCATCGGTGCGGAACCACCAGCCCCGCCCGGAATGTCCGCGCAGCAGGATCGACCGGCGATCTCGCGCCAGGGACGCCTGCACCCCCGGCTCCAGATGAAAACGCACGGCATAGGGGGCGGCGATGATCCGGACCACGTCGCGATTTCCGGCCGCCGGGTGCAGCCGCTCCTCGGCCCGCAATTCGTCCAGCCTCTGGTCCAGATACAGCCGGCGCTGGTGCATCAGGCCGAACGGCTGGGCCCAGGCGTCGTGCTCGACCTCTAGCCACACCGCCCCGTCGCCGTCCCGGCGTTCCGACGTCGCGTGATAGGGCCGCCCATACAGGCGCGGTCCCAGCAACTCGCCCTTCCATCCGCCCAGCGGTTCGGCGAACGACTGTTCGCCCAGGGTCAGCGTCGAATGACCGGGCGTCAGACGCAGGCCCTGGCGGTCGGCCGCACGAGGAGTCCAGCCGCACCCGGTGACGATCCGGTCCTTGCCGCAGACGATCTCGAGCGCCAACGGCTGGGCGCAGGCCGCCTCGGACCAGGCGCCTTTCCCGGGAGCTCCCGCGTCCGTGACGATGGTCAGCAGCGGCGAGCGGATACGCGATAACCCGCCGACCGAGCCCACTGCGGACGCGGTCGCCTCAGCATGTTCGTCATGGGCGCGCGCGGCCGCGACCCGGGCCGCAGTCGACGGACCGCCGCCCTGGAAGCCCGCCAGCCGGCCGTCCGGCAGCACCTGCAGCCGCAGTGCTGTGGTCAGGCGAATAATTGCCCCGCCCACGGCCTCCGGCGCCGCTTCCGATAGCTGCGACAGGGCGTCGTCCAGGGTTAGGAGATCGAGCAACAGCTCCATTCCGGCCTCGGGCGAACGCGAGGCGTGGCCGCCGTCGCCCGCCACCGTGACCCTCAGCGCCCCGGGCAGGCGTCCCAGCGCCGCCTTCCTCAACCGCGATCCCGCCTGCCCCGCCAGCACGCATCCGGCCACGGCCGCCGCGACCAGCCGTTCGGCCTTGCCCGCCAGTCCGCCCGGCGGCCGTAGCAACTGCCGCGCCTGACGCCCCAGGGTATCAGCCAGCCTTAGCCTGTCGGTCTCGGACGCGACGGCGCCCATCTTCCGGGCGGCGCAGGCCAGGTTGTAGACCCGGCGCGCCAGGATCCGCGGTTCCCAGGCGAAGGGCGACCAGCGCGAAAAGGTGTTGGCCCAGGCCAGGGTCAGCCGCAGCGCCTCGCGCGCCCCGCGTTCGCCCTGAAGCATCAGCCCGGGCATCCAGGCGAAGGCGTGCAGGTCGACGGCAAAGGCCTTCGAAGGGCTCGGCCGGTTCCACGGATCGACGGGCGCCTCGGCCTCCAGGTTCGATCCGGCGAGGGGGAAACGCCCGCCCATCACGGCCTTGCCCAGGTTGATGTCGGCGGGTCGGAAATCGCGCGCCGTGGCGGCGAAGGCCGTGGCCTTCCCCGCCGACAGCGTCATCGCATAGCCGGGCAGGCCATAAAGCTCGATCCACATCTGGCGGGTCAGCACCCGTCCGGCGACGGCGGGCCACAGGGCCGGGCCGGTGGTCACCCCGCTGGACCGTACCGGCGTCCTGACCGGCGCCCCGCGCAGGCCCGGAATGGCGCCCTCGCCGACGTTCGGCGTGGACGGACTACGGTCGGCGAAGGGCCCGATCAAGTTCACCTATGCGGCCTTGATGGCGGCGATATTGGCCGCATAGGCATCCGGCCCGCCCTTGAACACGGCGGTCCCGGCCACGAGGGCATCCGCCCCGGCGGCGATGCAGGCCCCCGCGTTGGCGGCCGTCACCCCTCCGTCGATCTGCAGGTGGGCCTTCGAGCCAGCCGCATCGAGCATGGCCCGGGTCCGTTCGATCTTCTTCAGCGTCGACGGAATGAAGGACTGTCCGCCGAAGCCCGGATTGACCGACATCAGCAGCACCAGATCGACCAGATCGATCACATCCTCCAGCACCGACAACGGCGTGCCGGGGTTCAGCACCACGCCGGCCCTGGCCCCTAGCTGCCGGATCCGCCCCAGGGTCCGGTGCAGGTGCGGCCCGCTCTCGGGATGGACGGTCAGGATGTCTGCCCCCGCCTCGCGGTAGGCCTCCAGCCACGGATCAACCGGGGCGACCATCAGGTGCACGTCGAATGGCAGGGTGGTGTGGGGCCTTAACGCCTTCACCACATCCGGGCCGAGGGTGATGTTGGGCACGAAATGGCCGTCCATCACGTCGACATGGATCCAGTCGGCGCCGGCGGCCTCCAGCGCTCTGACTTCCTCGCCCAGTTTGGCGAAGTCCGAGGCCAGGATGGACGGGCAGATCAGGGGCGTCTTGGGCATGATCCGGGGATACGGCGGGATGACGTCACGGGCAAGGCGCGCGGGCCAAAAGGCCCTGCCCACGACCCCGACATTCACCTGGAGGTCGCCATGCTGATTGGCGCCTGATGTGTGATCCCGACCTGCGACCTTTCGGTCAAACGGCTCAAACGACAGCGTCTGACCCAACTCTGCGCTTTACGACGTCCGCCTTGGAGCAGCAGGCCAGGCTCAGGCGGCATTTGGAAGTCCCAGACATTCATGGGACACCGCCAGCTGTTCTGGTCGCGGCACTGGCGTCGGTCTCATAAGGCGCGCCAGCAGATAGACCACCGCGACCACCCTCTCGTCGGCATCAGATGGCTCAGGTAGCGTTCAACGGAACCTGGAGCCCCGCCATCAGCCCGCGCGAGGGACACAGGTCGCTGATCACACACCCCTCGCACCTGGGCTTTCGCGCCGTGCAGGTGTAGCGGCCGTGCAGGATCAGCCAGTGGTGGGCCTTGGACAGGAAGGCCTCGGGGACGACGCGGTGGAGCTGGTCCTCGACCTTGTCCGGCGTCGCGGCATTGGCGAGGCCCAACCGGTGCGAGACGCGGAAAACGTGGGTGTCGACGGCGATGGCCGGTTCGATGCCCAGTTCGTTCAGGACCACGCTGGCCGTCTTGCGTCCCACCCCGGGCAGGGCCTGAAGGTCCGCGCGGTTCAGCGGCACGACGCCGCCGTGCTGTTCCAGGACGATCCGGCTGAGGGCGATGACATTCCTCGCCTTGTTCCGATAGAGGCCGATCGAGGCGATGAAGGGGACCAGCCCCTCCTCGCCCAGTTCCAGCAACTTCTCCGGCGTATCGGCGACGGCGAACAGTCGGTCGGTGGCCTTGTTGACAGCGACGTCGGTCGCCTGGGCCGACAGGGCGACCGCGACGATCAGGGTGAAGGGATCGGTGAAGTTCAGCTCGGTCTTCGGTTCCGGCATGACGCGGGCCAGACGAGTGAAGATGTCCTCGACCCGATCCTCGTCCGGCGGAAAGGCGAAGATCGGGATCGGCGCGCCGGTCATGACGCTGCCGGGCTTGCGGGCGAGACCGGTCGGCTTGCCGGTAACCCTTGTCCGCTTCGCCACTCTCAGCGCGCCTCGGGATCGGACAGGCGCGGGTCCAGCCCCAGGGCCGTGATCGCCTCGATGGCCGCACGCTCACCCTCCATCCAGGCGCCGTGGGCCGTGCCGTAGAAGCCCTGCGACGTCGCCTCGCCGGCGATGAAGATACGGTCCTCGATCGGCCGCGCCAGACGCGCCCGCGCGCCGGTCTCGCGATCGCCCAGCCCCGGCAGGACGTGGGAATAGGCGCCCATCGACCAAGGCTCGGCGCCCCACATCGAGGTCGACAGAGGGCGGATGCGTTTGCGGAAACTCGACCCCAGCAGGTTCGACAGTTCGCTCTCGGCGAAGTCGAAGAAGGCCGCCTCGCCTTCGGCCTCCAGTCCCCAGGCGAGATCGCCGCCGAAATAGCCCTCGATGAGCGGCCGCCCGAACGGACGCAGGTGATAGCCGCCGGTCTGGGCCGTGTCGGTGCGGCCCCACAGCTGGCTGTCCTCGGGGAACTCCTCCGCTCCATCGACCGCCAGATGCAGTTTGGACGCCAGGCCCAGGGGCGCGCCGGCCGCCGCCTCGATCAGGTCCGGCAGGGGCGGATCGAACCGCACGGCCTCTGACGCCAACACCGAGGTCGGCAGGGTCAGGATCACGGACCTGGCCTCGATCACCCCGCGCGCTGTCTCGATCGTCAGCCGGGCTCCCGACCGGTCAATCCGCTCGATCGGGCAGTTCAGCACCACCGGCACGTCTTCGCCCAGTGCAGCGATCAAAGACCCGTAACCCTCGACCACCCGATAATTGACGCCCGTGTCCTCATAGGCGTCGTAGTCCAGGGTCGAGACCTCGGCAAACTTCGCCCCGTTCAGGGCTCCGGAGATGGCGTCCATCCGCTCGTTCCAGCGCTCGCCCGGAATGAACAGATTGGAGGCCGCGCGGTCGTCGCCCGCCTTGGCCGCCTTGGCCGCCCGCTCGTCGAAGGCGTTGAAGGCCTCTGCGAACTCGGCCTGTTCGGCCGGCGTCAGGCCCAGGTTGAAGGCCTGCTGACGCCACGGCGGCGGGGTCTCGTCGATGGTGAACCCGACCTCGCGCCCGATCTTTTCCAGCACATTGGCGTCGGCCGAGTGCAGCCAGCCGCAGCCGAGGTCGACCGGCATCCCCTCGTGGGTCGCCGTAAACGCCCGCCCGCCGATCCGGTCGCGGGCCTCCAGAACCACGACAGCGACACCCGCCCTCGCGAGACGACGCGCGGCCGAAAGCCCGGCGGACCCGGCGCCGATCACGGCGACATCGATGGAGGAGGGGAGGGAAATCGGGAGACTCAAAGGGGCGTGGGGAACAGCGCGAAACATGACGTGTTCACGCCGCGTCGCAAGGGGATTGATTTATGGACGATTGGGTCCATTTTACAGCCGTCCTCCCTGACGCCCCATCCTTAGAGACCCGACCGTATGGCCCTCGCTCCCGCATTGAAGAAACGCCTCCCGCTGATCGTCGGAGGCGTCGTCGCCATCGGCCTGATCATCGGCGGCGCCGTCTGGTGGCAGAACAAGCAGCGGTGGGAAACCACCGACAACGCCTTCGTCCAGGCCGACGTCACCCTGGTCAGTCCCCAGATTGAGGGCTATGTCGCCGAGGTGCTGGTGACCGACAACCAGCGGGTCCAGGCGGGACAGATCCTGGTCCGTCTCGATGACGCCGACGCCAGGGCCGAGCTCGCGGCGGCCGAGGCCAATCTCGCGGCCCTGCTGGCCGCCGTGGACAATGTCGACGCCCGCGCGGCCCAGGAACAGGCCATGATCGCCTCGCGCGCCGCCGGCGTCGCCCAGGCCCGCGCCCAGGCCGATCTCGCCCAGGCCCAGGTCAATCGCTACACCGCCCTTCAACGTCAGGGCTGGGTTTCCGAGCAACGTATCGAAACCGAAACGGCCGGAGCCCAGACCGCCGCAGCTTCCGTCGCCCAGGCCCAGGCTGCCCTGGTCGCCGAACAGCGTACCGCCGGCGTCCTCGGCTCGACCCGCCAGCAGAGCCTGGCCGCCGTCGATCAGGCCCGCTCGGCCGTCGAGCAGGCCCGCATCAACCTGGACCGCACCGTGATCCGCGCCCCCGCCGCCGGCGTCGTCGGCGCACGCGGCGTCCGGGCCGGTCAGTATGTCCGCCCCGGGGGCCAGTTGCTGTCGCTCGTGCCCCTGGGCGACACCTATATCGTCGCCAACTTCAAGGAGACCCAACTGGGTCGCCTGCGTCTGGGCCAGACCGTGCACATCGAGGCCGACGCCTTCCCCGGTGTGGACCTGACCGGCCGTATCGACAGTTTCGCCCCCGCGACAGGCTCAGAGTTCGCCCTGATCCCGATCGAGAACGCCACCGGCAACTTCACCAAGATCACCCAGCGGGTGCCCGTGCGCATCCTGGTCAATCGCGCCGAAGGCGGCGCGGCCCTGCGGCCCGGCCTTTCGGTCGAGGTCAGGGTCGACCTGAAGAGCGAAGGCGGCGCCTCCTTCGCCGAAGCCGCTACGGGCCAGACGCGCCTCGCCGACGCCGGAACCACGAGCGCGCAATGACCGCGGCCGTCATCGGCGGCGCGGCTCCGACGGCCGTCGAGCCGAAGATCAACTGGACCTTCCTGATCCTCGGCTTCGCCGGGATGGTCATCGGCCAGTTCATGGCCATCCTCGACATCCAGATCGTCGCCGCCTCCCTGCCCCAGATCCAGTCGGGCGTCGGCGCCTCGGCCGACGAGATCAGCTGGATCCAGACCGCCTATCTGATCCCCGAGGTCGTGATGATACCCCTGTCGGGATATCTGTCGCGGCTGTGGGGCACCCAGAAGGTCTTCCTGTTCAGCTGCGGCGGCTTCGTCCTGATGAGCATCGCCGTGGGCCTGTCGTCCTCGGTCGAGGTGATGATCTTCTTCCGGGCCATCCAGGGCTTTGTCGGCGGGGCCATGATCCCGACCGTGTTCGCCGTGGCCTTCACCGCCTTCCCACCGTCCAAACGCGTCACCGCCTCGGTCTTCATTGGCCTGATCGTCACTCTGGCCCCGACCGTCGGTCCGACGCTGGGCGGTCACCTGACCGAGATGCTGAGCTGGCGCTGGCTGTTCTTCATCAATGTCCCGTTCGGCCTGCTGTCCTTCTTCCTGGTCTGGCGCTACGCCAATTTCGACAAGGGCGACCCCTCGCTGTCCAAGGGTTTCGACTGGCTGGGCCTGGGCTTGATGGCCGCCTTCCTGATGAGCATGCAGTTCGTGCTGGAGGAAGGGTCGAAGAACGACTGGTTCGCCGATGACCAGATCCTGCTGCTGTCGGTGATCGCCGGCCTGTGCGGCCCCGCCTTCATCTGGCGCTCGCTGGTCTACTGGAATCCGGTCGTCGAGCTGCGGGCCTTCAACAATCGCAACTTCCTGGTGGGGGTAATCATGACCTTCACGGTCGGCGCGGCCCTGTTCGGCGGCACCTTCCTGTTGCCGCTGTTCCTGGCGCGGGTGCGCGACTATTCGCCGGCCGAGGTGGGCACGACGATGGTCGTCTCGGGCCTCGCCATGTTCCTGACGGGTCCGCTCGCGGGGCGGCTGGTGCGGATTCTCGACCTGCGGATCCTGATGTTCGGCGGCTTCATGCTGTGCGCCTGGGGCATGTGGGAGGCCCACGCTGTGACCACCGAATGGGGCTTCTGGGAGTTCGCGGGAGTCCAGGCCCTGCGTGGCGTCGGCGTCATGCTGGCCATGATCGCGGCCCAGCAGGTCACGATGTCGACCTTGCCGCCACACATGGTCAAGAACGCCTCCGGCCTGGTGAACCTGTTCCGCAATGTCGGCGGCGCCTTCGGGCTCGCCTTCCTGAACACCTCCCTGACCACCAACACCGCCCTGCACATGAGCGAACTGACCCAGGCCATTCCGCAGACCTCGATCCAGATGCAGGACATGCTGACCGGCATGGCCACCATGATGTCAGGCTCCATCGATCCCGAAGGCGCAGCGATGAAGGCGGTCTATGGGATGCTGCAGCGACAGGCGACCACGCTCGCATTCGGCGACGCCTTCGCCATGCTGGCCCTCGGCTGCGCGGCCTGCGCCTTCCTGACACTGCTGGCCCGACCGGTGAAGCAGGGCACGGGAACGCAGCCACCCATGGATGCGCACTGATGCCCCGAGTGATGGGCCAGATCGACGAAAAGAAGTCGGAGGCCATCCTGGAGGCCGCCATGGCCCTTTTCGCCGAGAAGGGCGGCGCCGCCTCGATGGCGCAGATCGCGCGCCGGGCCGGGGTGTCGAAGCAGACTCTCTACAACCGCTACGCCTCCAAGGTGGAGATCGGCCGGGCCATGGCCGAGCGCCGCTCCGAGGCGATCACCGCCCCACTCCGGGCCGGCGGGGAGCCTGTCGAGGTTCTGGCCGCCCTGGGCCAGGCCATGCTCGACAAGCTGTGCACGGCCGAGGGGCGTTCGGCCATGCGCGGGGTCGCCCTGATCTCGCCCCAGGCGCCGGACCTGGCCCAGGCCGTCTATCACGCCGGGCCGGGCGAGAGCCTGCGTCGGCTGTCGACGTGGCTGGCCGAACAGGACGCCAAAGGCGCCCTACGGGTCCCCGATCCGACCGCGGCGGCGGAGATGTTCACAGGCATGACCATGGGCCACGGCTATCTGCGCGGCATCCTGGGCGTCGACGAGCCCGACATCGACCAAAGCCGGCGCGCCCGCGAGACCGCCGAGCGCTTCGTCAGGGCTTTCGCGCCCTGACCGACCGAGCGTAAGGACGGGGCAGTTCCCGCTTCCGCTTGCCGCGCTCAATTAGCGACCGACCGTGTCGCAAGCGTAGCGCCAAAACAGAGAGTGCCGCCATGCTGATCGCCTGTTCCTCCTGGCCAGAGATCGACGCGCGCCTGAAGAGCGGCGCACGCACCGTCATCGTGCCCATCGGCTCGAACGAGCAGCATGGCCCGACCGGCCTTCTGGGCACCGACTGGATGTGTCCCGAGATCATCGCCCATGCGGCGGAGAAGGCCGACGACGGCCTGGTGATCGCCCCGACCTTCAACATCGGCATGGCGCAGCACCATCTGGCCTTCCCGGGCACGATCAGCCTGCGCCCCTCGACCTTCATGGCCGCGATCACCGACTGGGTTTCGTCGCTGAGCCGCCACGGGTTCGAGCGGATCTATTTCCTCAACGGCCACGGCGGCAATGTCGCCACCATCGAGGCGACCTTCTCCGAACTCTACGCTGAATGGTCGTTCCTGGAGGAGCCCTGCCCCTATGTCCTGAAGCTGAAGAACTGGTGGGACCTGCCGGGCGTCCACAGCCTGTGCAACCAGATCTTCCCGACCGGCCATGGCATGCACGCCACACCGTCCGAGATCGCGGTGACCCAGGCCGCCTATCCCGACCGCATCAAGACGGCGGAATACTCGCCAAAGATTGCGCCGAACGGCCCGATCCGCGACGCCCTGGACTACCGCGCTCGCTTCCCAGACGGCCGCATCGGTTCCGATCCAGGCCAGGCGAGCCCGGAGAAAGGCCAGCGCATCATCGACGCCGCCGTGCCCGCCCTGATCCGCGACGTGGCCGCCTTCGCCGATGAAGTCTTGCCCGGCTGAAGAAACCGGCCCAAGCCCGTCACATGACCATGCTCGACAAGACGATCCGCGACGGCAAGCGCGCGGTTAAGAACGCCCAATCGGCCGCGACCGCCGCCGCCAACAGCGGCGAGATGATGCGCGCGGCCTCCGACGTCATCGCCGCCCGGCTGAACATCATGGCCGAAGGCCTGGCCAATCCGATGAAGGCCGACATGGCCGAAATGCATCTGATGAGCTCGGAAAAGGTCGAGGCCATGAGCGCCTCTGCCGCCGCCATCGCCGGCAATCTGGGCGACCTCGCCGCCCGCGTATCGAAGTCCGCCATGGACGAGGTCGCTCACGCCCAACGCGCCGCCTCGGCGATCGCCGGAGCCGGTTCGCCCCAAGCCGCCGCGACCGCTCACTACAACTATGCGGTCGCCTGGTGGAGCCGGGCGGCGGGCCAGATGCTGACCCTGAACACCGAACTTCTGAAGGCCCAGGCCGACGCGCTGAAGCCGATCCATTCGGCGGCCGTGGCCAACGCGAAACGCCTGAAACGCTAGAGCGTTCGACGGGTGAGTTGCCGCGCCCTTGGAGCGCGGACCTCCAGGTCCGATCCTCGGCGACGAAAAGGGCTGAAATGTCAGTCGGGGGCGGCGGTTCGTATGATGCCGCCCTCGGCCTTCACCGGCCACGGCGTCAGCTTGCCGCCCGCGCACGGTCCGCCGACGCAGGCGCCCGACAGCGGCTCGAACACGGCCCCGTGCCAGCCGCACAGGATCAGCGACCCGTCCGGCGTCAGATAGCGGTCCATCTCGATGGCGATCGGAAAGCCCTGATGCGGGCAGCGATCGACCCAGCCCGCGACCTCGCCCTCCTTCCTCACCACGAAACCGTGGAAGAAAGCCTCGCCGATCTGCAGCACGAAGCCTCGCGAGCCGGGCTCCCTGATGTCCTCGAGCGCACACAGGGCCACGTTCGGCGGTGTGGACCAGACCCGTTTGCGTTCTTGGCTGACCTCGACCTCAGCCACCCCAAACTCCGTGCATCCCAGCGAAGGCGGGGACCCAGTGCTTTTGCGAGACACGGCGCATGGGATGATTGTTTGGAGTCCCAACGGACAATCCGGGTGCCCGCAGAACTGGGTCCCCGCCTTCGCGAGGATGTACGGAAACTCTAGAACTCATTCCCGTTCGGCCTTGAGCGGTCGTGAAAGCAGTCCCTCGATCATTGCATCGACCGTGGTCTCGCCGGCCAGCAGGGCCGCCGTGGCCTCGCAGATCGGCATTTCCACGCCCATCTTGCGCGCCAGTTCGCGCACGGCTGGCGCGCTCTCGTAGCCCTCGGCCACTGATCGCTTGCCAGCCAACGCCTGCGCGAGGGTCTGGCCCTCGCCGAGCGCCAGACCCAGGCTCATGTTGCGCGACTGCGGACTGGAGCAGGTCAGGACAAGGTCGCCGAGCCCGCACAGGCCCGCGACCGTCTCCGGCTCGCCGCCCAGGGCCACGCCCAGCCGCGTCATCTCCGCGAAGCCGCGCGTAATCAGGGCTGCGTGTGCCGACTTGCCGAGCCGACGCCCCTCCGACAGGCCGCAGGCGATGGCGAGGACATTCTTGATCGCCCCGCCGACCTCGGCGCCGATCAGGTCGGTCGCCAGATAGGGCCGGAAGGCGGGTCCCGACAGGGTCTCCATCAGCGCCTCACCCAGCACGACGTCCGCGCAGGCCAGGGTCACCGCAGTCGGCAGCCCCTTCGACACATCGGCAGCAAAACTCGGTCCCGACAGGACGGCGGCAGGCGCATCGGGGATCGTCTCCGCCAGCACCTCGGTCATCAGTTTCAGCGACCCGCGCTCGATCCCCTTGGAGCACAGGACGATAGGCGCGCCTGCCTTGTGGTGGGGCGCATAGGCGGCCAGCGTCGAGCGCATGAACTGGGCCGGCGGCACTGCCAGCACCAGATCGCACTCCGACAGACCCGACAGCTCGGCCGTCACCGAGATCCGGTCGTCCAGCACCACGCCCGGCAGGAAGGCCTCGTTGACCCGGCGGTTGGTGATGCTCTCGACCACCTCGGGCTCGCGCGCCTGCAGGATGACGTCCAGGCCGGCGCGGGCGCAGACCAGGGCCAGGGCCGTGCCCCAGGCCCCTGCGCCGATGACTCCTGCGGTGCGAAACTGCATGCATTCTCCTTGGCCTAACGCCCCGCTCGCGGAGCTCGGCTACTTGAGGCCGTTCTGGCGTACCAGCCTAAGCCTTCGCGCCCTTCCGCCCGGACGGATGGACAGGATCGGCCAGGGCGCGCGCCTCGTCCAGCGGCCATCGCGGACGGGCGGGCGCATCGATATCCGAAACCAGCCCCAGCTGAAGCCGTTCCGCCCCCGCCAGGGCGATCATCGCCGCGTTGTCGGTGCAATAGGCCAGTGGCGGGGCGAGGAAGGCGAACCCGCGTTTCGCCGCCGTCGCCTCCAGCACCCGCCGCACGGTCCTGTTGGCCGCCACCCCGCCGGCCACGACGAACAGCCGGTGATCGTGCTTGTCGGCGTAAGCCGCCATGGCCCGATCCGACCGCTCCGAGAGTTGCCGGGCGATGGCATTCTGGACCGCATCGGCCAGATCGGCCCGGTCCCGATCGGTCTCGCAGGTCTGGGCCAGCCGCGACGCCGCCGTTTTCAGCCCCGAGAAGGAGAAGTCGCAATCCTTCCGCCCCAGCAAGGCTCTCGGCAGGTCGAAGCGGGCGCCGTTCCCGCTCGCGGCCATCGCCTCCAGCGCCGGACCGCCCGGATAGCCGAGCCCCAGGGCCTTGGCGATCTTGTCGAAGGCCTCGCCGGCTGCGTCGTCAATGGTGGTCCCCAGTCGGCTCATGTCGCCGATGCCGCGCACCTCCAGAAGCTGGCAATGACCGCCCGAGACCAGCAGCAGCAGGAAGGGATAGGCCACCCTGGCCCCCAGCCTCGCCGACACCGCATGGCCCTCCAGGTGATTGACCGCCACCATCGGCAGGCCGCGCGCCAGAGCCACGGCCTTACCGAACCCCAGCCCCACCATGACCCCGCCGACCAGACCCGGCCCCGCCGTCGCCGCCACCCCGTCCAGCTCGCCATAACCCAGACCCGCATCGGCCATGGCGCGACGCACGACGCCGTCGATCATCTCCACATGGCTGCGGGCCGCGATCTCGGGCACCACGCCGCCGAAGGCTGCATGATCGTCGATCTGGGAGTGGACCACCGAGGAGAGCACTGTCGCGGTCCCGTCAGGCGTCAGTCGCACCACCGAGGCCGCCGTCTCGTCGCAGCTGGTCTCGATACCCAGCACCGTCAGGTCGCCGCCCTTCGCCGGATTGGTTGCCGCCCCGATCTCGCTGCTATAATCCGCCACCATGCTCATCGGGTCGAGGTAGCGACCCCGCCGGACCCGCGCAACTCAATGGCCCACCTGATCCGCATCGGCACCCGTCGCTCCGCCCTGGCCCTGGCCCAGTCCGGCATGATGCAGCGCGCCATCGCCGCCGCCATGGGCCTGCCGCTGGACCAGGTCGTGCTGGTCGAGATTGTCACCACCGGCGACCGCATCCAGGATCGGCGCCTGATGGAGGTGGGCGGCAAGGCGCTGTTCACCAAGGAGATCGAGGAGGCCCTGCTCGACGGTCGCATCGACATCGCCATCCATTCGATGAAGGACGTCCCCGCCGAACAGCCGCCCGGCCTGACGATCGCCGCCATCCCCGAGCGCGAGGATGCCCGCGACGCCTTCATCAGCCGCCATTTCGACAGCTTCGACGCCCTGCCCCACGCCGCCCGCCTCGGCACCGCCTCGCTCCGCCGACAGGCCCAGGCCCTGTCCCTGCGCCCCGACCTTCAGATCGAGATGCTGCGCGGAAACATCGACACCCGTCTGCGTCGCGCGGCCGAGGGCGAGTTCGACGCCATCCTTCTGGCCGCCGCCGGGCTGAACCGGCTGGGCCGGACCGAGGCAGTTCGGGAATATCTCTCGCTCGACGCTTTCCTGCCCGCTCCGGGCCAGGGCGCCCTCGCCCTGCAAACCCGCGAGCACGACACCGACTACGCCTGGGTCTCCGACCTGAACCACCGGCCCACCGCTCTCTGCATCGCCGCCGAGCGCGGCGCCATGGTGGCGCTGGAGGGCTCCTGCCGTACGGCCGTCGGCGCCCACGCGGTCATCGCTGACGGCCATCTGACCCTGACCACCGAGATGCTGGCCCCCGACGGCACGGCCCGCTGGCGCCGGGCGGGCGGGATGGCTGTGACACAGGGCGACCTGACCGCCGAGGCCCGGGCCATGGGCGAACACCTCGGGCATCAGGTCCATATGGCCGCCGGCGATCAGAGCCTGCCGGTCGAATCTTGAGCGCGATCCGCCCCGTCTGGGTCACCCGCGCCCGTCCTGGCGCCGATCGCACCGCGAGGCGACTGTCTGCGGAAGGATTTGAGCCGCTGGTCGCGCCGCTTCTCCAGATCCACGCCTTGCCCGCGGCGCTTGACCTGAGCGGCGTCCAGGCCCTGGCCTTCACCAGCGCGAACGGCGTCGCCGCCTTCGCCGCCCTGTCCGACACGCGGACCCTGCCGGTCCTGGCCGTCGGCGAGGCCACCGCCCGCGCGGCGAGAGAGGCCGGTTTCACGATCATCAGGTCCGCCGACGGCGACCTCGCCGACCTCGCGGCCATGATCCGCGCCGAGGCGCGAGGCCTGACGATCGTGCACGCCTGCGCCGCCGAACCCGCCGGAGACCTGCGCGCCGCCGTCGGCGACGCCGCCCGAATCCGAACCCTGCCCGTCTATGAGGCGCGCGAAACCGGCGTGGCCGCGCCCTGGGCCTGGGACGCCGTCCTGATCCATTCCCCCCGCGCCGGCCGCGCCCTGGCTGGGAGCGTGTCGCCGAAGGCGTCCGAGGGGCGTGTCGCCGTCGCCATCTCGCCCGCCGCCGCCGCTCCGCTGGAACGCCTGCCTTTCGCCGAGGTCCGCGTCGCCGCCGCGCCCACCGAAGACGCCCTGCTCGCAGCGCTTGGCAAGCCGGGGGTCAGCGTATAAAGAGCCGCTTCCGTCGCCGAGGCCCAGCCTCAGCCGACAGGCCGCTTTAGCTCAGCTGGTAGAGCATCGCATTCGTAATGCGGGGGTCAGGTGTTCGAGTCACCTAAGCGGCACCACCCTTCCCATAGGACATAGACGCGACCTAAGGCGGACGTGCCTTCCGGTTGGGTGCGGTGGTGGGTCCTGACTGGGAGGCCTTCCGGAAGGATGGTCGTGCTGCCGGCGGCTCGTCCACGGTCCGAAAATGGGCCGGGGGCCAATGACGCTTGTCGACCCGAAACGGAAGTTCAGCCCGGTCGATTGGACGCCGCGCCGTCCAGCACTGCCCCACCGGCTGCAGATTCTAGATCCGATACCTCGATTTGCTGCGCTCGGGGTGCCGGTGATTATGGGATCTGCAACTAGCGCCACAGGTAGTGTCTGAGTTCTAATCTAGGCTGTGCAAATCAATCCTGCCCGCGATACGGTCCGCTCTCAGACCCCCAAGCCATCCCGGGTGCCCACCGTATGTCCGACAGCCTCACCGACCTTATCCTGTCCCTCACGCCGGAAGACGGGTCGTCCATGGGCAATGGGGCTATGGTGGCGCTGTTGCGCGAAAAGGTACCCGGCCTGTCTGACGAGGACTATGCGAGCGCCCGTGATGCGCTCGTCGATCAAGGCGTCTTGGGGCGCGGACGCGGGCGGGGTGGTTCAATCTACCGGGCGGATGTCGCTGATCTCACGCTTGAGATGGACGACGACAACGAAGCCTCCCAACCTTCCGGCAGGCCGGCGCGCAAGGTCAAAAACACGACGGCACGCCGGTCTGGCGAACCCATTCTGGTCCTGTCCTATCGGCACGGCGAGACGCGGGTGAACAACCCGGAGGTGGGCATGGTCCATGCCGGGACCGACCCGGACGGCGCGCGCACCCGCTGGGCCTATGATCCGCATCTGGATCCTGTGTTGAACTTCGACAGCGCCCGCGCCGGGGTGGAAAAGCTGATCGACGACGCCCTGGCCAGCAGTGATCCGCAGGCGATGAAGGACGCGCTGATCGAGCTAAAGCGGCTGCAAGCGCCCTATCTGACCTGGACCGGCAAGGCCGAGCGGACATCGTTCGAGGTCGATACCGTCAGCCTACACGTCCATGAGCGTGTGGACCCGGCGACGATCCTTGCCCACGCGGCCAAGCGTTTGAAGGGCAAGGACGCAGGTTCACAGTGGCGTCAGGCCGATCTGTTCGCTGCTCCGTTCGAGAACCTGCCGCTACGCCAGGCGCTCGATTTCTACTCTCATGAAAAGGGCTGGTCGAACCGCTTGGTGGCCGGCGACAGCCAGTTGGTGATGAACTCGCTGCTGACCAAGGAGAGCATGGGCGGCAAGGTGCAGATGATCTACATCGACCCACCCTATGGCATCAAATACGGGTCGAATTTTCAGCCCTTCACCAACAAGCGCGACGTGAAGGACCGATCAGACGAAGATTTGACGCAAGAACCTGAGATGATCAAGGCGTTCCGGGACACGTGGGAACTTGGCATCCATTCGTACCTGACCTATCTCCGCGACCGGTTGTTTCTAGCGAGGGAGTTGCTCCACGAAAGTGGATCGGTGTTTGTTCAGATTTCGGACGAGAATCTGCACCATGTGCGGGAGGTTATGGACGAAGTATTTGGCGCAGAAAACTTCGTTTCTATAATCACATACACAACAACTAGCGCCCAGACCAGTCGTTTGATTGCCAATCCTACTGACTACATAATTTGGTTCTCAAAAGCCGTCGAGAAAATGAAGTGGAAACAACTCTTCACTCCGAAGAAAGGCTTCTCCGATGAGGGCACAGCCTACAACCGCGTCCAGTTTGAGAACGGCCTTCGGCGAACACTGAATGCAGTAGAGCGATCAAGAGAGGACTCTTTACCTGACAAAGCCAAGGTGTTTTCGCCTGGTGACATGACCTCGCAGAGACAAGGGCGCGAGTCTGGGCCGGGTTCTGCGATGTGGTTCCCGGTCGATTTTCGTGGCGAGAACTTCACGCCATCGGGAGGGCGTGGATGGTCTTCGACTGAGAGTGGCCTTGCGCGCGTGATTAGGGGCGGGCGAGCAGAGAATCTCGGAAAGAACCTAGACCGTCACCGGCTTCGTCCTGGAATGCCGCTCCACCGGCGGCAAGACCTACTACCTCCGCTATGCCGACGCCGCCGGCCGTCAACGCCAGTTCAAGATCGGTAAGGTGGACGACCTGACCTTTGCGGCGGCCAAGAAGCGGGCGCAGCAGCTGCGGTCGGAGGTCGTCATGGGCGGCGATCCCGGAGCAGCCAAGGCCGTCAAGCGTGCCACCCCTCTCTACAAGGAACTGGCGGAACAGCACGTCGAACACGCCCGCCTGAACCTGAAGTCGTTTCTGGACGTCGAAGCCATAGTGCGCCTACACCTGCTTCCAACGCTTGCACGGCGGCCAGTCAACGAGATCGATAGCCGAGTCGTCGGTCAGTTGCTCGCATCCAAGCGGGCCGCAGGCCTGGCACCGGCAACGGTCGAGAAGATCAGGGTGACCCTAGGGCGCTCATTCGAGCTCGGTATGCAATGGTCCGTGCCTGGAACTGAGAAAAACCCAACCAGAGGTCTCGGCAAGCCGGTTCAAAACGCTAGAGATCGCTTCTTGACACCGGAAGAATCGGAGCGACTAAGACGGGCTGCAGCTAAGTCGGATAACCCCCAACTTCAGCATATCGTCGGCCTGCTACTGCTAACTGGGGCCAGAAAACGTGAGTTGCTGGACGCCCAGTGGTCACATTTTGATCTAGATCGGCGTAGTTGGTTGGTCCCGCTCAGTAAGAGCGGGAAGTCTAGACGCATTCCACTCTCCAGCGCCGCTTTAGGAATAATACAACAGCTACCACGAATCAAAGGCTGTCCATGGGTGGTCGCAAACTTAAAAACTCGCAAGCCATTTGTGACGCTTAAGACTGGCTGGTCGCGTGCAATCCGCGATGCACGTCTACCAGGCCTCAGAATTCATGATCTCCGTCATAGTGCGGCGAGCTTCATGATATCAAGTGGTGTTCCAATCTATACAGTCGGTCAGGTGTTAGGACATGCGAGTGTGTCTAGTACGGCCAGATACAGCCACGTCGGAAACTTGGACTTACTGAATGCCGTGGAAGCGGGTGCCGCCAAACAGCTGATTTAACATTCTCCGCCTCGCGCGCTGGCTTCGGCTGGTTCGCGGGGCGGGGACCTCTTTTTTTTTCGGTGGAATTTTGACTTCTGCCGCCCCTCCTCCAAGCACGCTCTGGTCAGGCTCGGCAGATGGGATCTTGTCGATTGAAGCGGTCCCATATGACTGTCGCGCCGCTCCGCACCATGGCGCAGTTCACCTCGACCCCGCGCGGATCCCAGCAGATCGCGGTCACGCGACCATAGCTTTGTCCGATCGGCTGGCACTGTAGCCGTCTACCCTGCACGAGCCTGCGCAGTTCCGCCGTTGCCGAAGCCCCCGACGCCGCAGGGCACGGATGGCCGACGGAGCACGTCTCGTCCGTTTCTCGCGCCGCTACGGCATGAAGCCTGATCCTCTCGCCACCCGCGCAGCGGAACGTGTCCCCGTCGGTGACCGATGTGACCTGGCAGGAGAAGCGCAGACCTTCGCTGGGGAAGCTGCTGGTCTCGGGCCTGGAGTCGGTGGGCTCCCCGCGCTGGGTGTCCGTCGCGGTGTCGGATGCGGCGAGCGTCGGCAGCATGGTGATAGGAGACTCGGTCGTGAGCTCGGGCCACCAGTAGGTCAGTCCGAACGCGCCGAGCATGGTGGCCACCACCGCGACCAGGAAGCTTGGTCGTCTGGTCCGACGATGTCTCGACCACTGGGCTGTCACACCCCTCTATGGTCGGTTCGCGCTTAAGGGCGGGTTGATCGACATGGCTACCGGCCGGCGAAGTTGATCTCTCCTCACAGCGGCAGGATCAGCGTGATGCCAAACGACCTGGGGACAACGGAACATAACCAGAACATTTACTTGCTTGTCGCCGTCTGGCGGAGTCACAAGTGCCCCGGGTCGGCAACCTGGAGAGAGTGAATGAACGACCGATCCCTGGCCTGCTTGCTCGCCGAGCTGGACGCTGAACTCGCCCGCAAGACCGACCCTGTTCTCGCCGCTGGAGAGATGCTCGACCGTATTGAGGCGCGGGTTCCCGGCGCTATTCTGCGATCCGCCGCCGGCATCCAACTTCGGAGCCTGGGCTGCTCCACCACCATCGCTGGCTGATGTCATGCCCGACCTCAATCGCCATCGCATCGCACGTGAAGACGTCGCGCCAGAACACGGCCGCCGACTGGTGGTCCAGTGCGACCGCCCGGAGTGTGGCCGCGCCGTCCTGATGGACCCTCGCCCCCTGTTCGGCTCGGCGCGGTTCTGGCCGGTCGAGGGACGATCCAGCCGCTTCCGGTGCACCTGCGGCAGTCGGGTCGCCCGCGTGTCCTACACCCGCAATGAATCCCAGATCGACGGGCCGATCGCACCTGCAGCGCTCGCCCTCTGGTTCTGATGAGCTACGTCAAGCTGGAGAACCGACCGGTCTCGTGGTGGCGCTGCCGCGCGGCGACGATCGGCCAGATGATCGATCAGGGCTGGGTTGTCTGGTCCGTCTGCAACGCCTGCTTTCTGGTGATGCCGGCAGACCTGGACTGGTTCGCTTTCAGGCTGGGGGACGAAGAGACGCTATGGAACCGTCATCCCTCCTGTCGCCGCCTCGGCTGTAAGGGAACGATCACCTTCCACGGCACGCCTCCTACGATCAATCGTTGCATGGAACTGAGGGCGGAGTGGCCGCCGGAGTGGGCCGAAACGACGCCAACCGTCCCGCCCAGACTGCCGCCTGAGCAGCGAGAGCAACCCTTGCCGGACCCGGCCCAGCCTGAGGCCAGCCGACGGTTCAGACCCTAGCGGAGGGCGCGCAACTGTCCCGACCGATGAAAAGCGGACCCTGACCGCTTGAACGGTGTTTGCAGCGCCTCCAAGGCCAGTGCCACGGACTTAACAGCCTCATGGGCGCATGGCAGGGTCTGGGGATGTGCAACCTCTACCGCGCCAAATCCGGGCCAGGCGACATCCTCGCCATGACGCGTGCAATGCTCAGCGACGTCGGCAACCTCGAACCGCGCGACATTTATCCGGACTATGAAGCCCCGATCGTGCGCCTGGACGACGACGGCGAGCGCATTCTGATCAAGGCCCGTTGGGGGATGCCGACCTCGAAGAAGGCGCTGATCGAAGCGACCGGAAAGCGCGTCGATAAGCTGCGCGCCAAAGGTCAGGTGATCGATGACGAGGCGTTCAAGCGGTATCTGGAGGTCGAGCCAGACAAGGGCGTGACCAACGTCCGCAACACCATGAACGCGGCCGGAAAAATGAACGCCCATTGGGCTCCTTGGCTCGGAGCGGCGAACCGCTGCCTCGTCCCCTTCAACGCCTTCAGCGAGCCGGATCAGGACTTCCAGGGCACGAGGAAAAACGTCTGGTTCGCCCTGTCAGAGGAGCAGCCGCTCGCCTTCTTCGCCGGGGTCCACGCTCTGCGGTGGTCCGGCGTGCGCAAGATAAAGACCGGCCCTGAGACCTGCGACCTGTTCGCTTTCCTGACGACGGATTCCGCCGAGCCGGTGAAGACCTACCACCGCAAGGCCATGCCGGTGATCCTGACGACAGAGGAGGAGCGCGACGTCTGGATGCGCGCGCCATGGGACAGGCGAAGGCGCTTCAGCGGCCGATGGCGGCAGACACCCTTGCAGTGATCTGATTTGGGGTGCCGGCCGATGAATTAGGTGTCACGAACACAGATGCTTTGGTCGCCAGACATCGACATCATCGCAGGCGGTCTGGGGATGAGCTTCGCCCTTTGGAGCATTCGCCGCCGGCAGCTCGGCAAGCCGGTCCATCCAGACGCCGCAAAGGTCGATGGATGGCTACTGGTGTTTGCTGCCGCGCTCGTCTGCCTCGGCGTTGCCCGTTGGCCGGGATAGCGGCAACCCGAAAGCGGACGTCCTGGACGTCTGTTCAGGGTGGATACCAGACATGAGAACGGCCCCACCGTCGCCAGCGGGGCCGGTCCAAACCGGAGAGAGACGTCGCTTAGGCGATCAACTTCCGCCGCTGGATGTAGAGCGCGGCCCCACCCGCCAGGATCGTGCCAAACAGGATCATCGCCCATTCGGTCATGGTCGGAACGGGAGTGGGTGCGACGCCAAACGTGTAGGTCGGAGCTGGTGCGGGAGCGTCGACCGTTGCACCAGTGGATTGCGCTGTCCGGATGTTGGCCGAATAAGTTCCCGCCGTTGGCCCGGTCGAAACCCGCGTGTTGGGGATGAAGACGCTGACGTTGGAACCTGCAGGCACGGTGACGCCCGCAGGGAGCGAAATCTGAATAGAGTTAACGCTGAAGAGGACGCAGATCTGGAATGCGCCGACGATGGGTGTGCCGCCTACTGACACTGTAACCTCACCATTGGTGCAGGTACCATTCACGAACGCTAGGCCTGGGTAGGTGGCGATCAGGATGTTGCTATTACCACCACCCATTGCCGTTTCAATCGTATAGGCGGTGGTGACTGTTGACGGCGACGAGACGCTGGAACTGGAGAGCGTCACGCTCGTGTTGGTCAGAGTACCGGCAGAGGCGGCGGAGGCGACAACTGAAGCGGCGATAGCGGCAAAACCGGCGAGACGAAAATTCACTGAGCACCCCATGTTTTCAACTAAAGTATTTGATGAGCGTGGATCGCCTTGGCAACCGCGCGTTGAGAGGGTGTGCATCCCATTCCCAAGCACCAAAGTTAAGCCTCCCAGCGCCCCACTGTGAAAATTGTTATTCAAAACATAGACGTAAAGGTGACGACTCGTGCTTCAACCTGCGCAGTCGGCCAGTCGCCGTCTAATGTATTGCAACATCGGAACTGCCCATCGGCGGGATTCCGGCGTCGCGGCGAACACGTCCCCGATACGATATCCCGCGCCGTCTCGTTTCAGGGCGCCTCTCTGCTCCAGCCGTCTCGCGGATCGCCAGACCGATGACGCCGGAAATCCGTGCCAGCTTGAGACCTGCTTGAGCGTGACCGGCATCGTGAGCGAGTGGGGCGGCAGAGTGTCCGGCGAGGAATAGCGGTTGGCGAGTTCGCGGCAGTGGGTCACGCGAGACATCTCCATGATCGAGACCCCGACGAGCAGGTAGAGCTCCCGACACTCGCTCAAGGACAGCATGTTGAAGTCGAAGATCGTGAGGTAGATATCCAGCGCTGCGATCAGCCGGGCGTCCGGGGAGGCCTTGCGGGCATCATGCCGTGGCAAAACGCCCGTCGGTGCCAGCCCGTCGATGAAATGACCGAAATGGCGCAGGATCTCCTGCGACATCTCCTCACGTAGCCTCGCCGAAACACTCGACCCCGAAAGGCTCCAGCCATCCTCCGCACGCTCGGCCAAGCCTACGGCCTGCAGATCCAGCATCGCGCGGCGGATGGTTTCGCGAGGGTGTCTAAACGAAGCGGCAATGCTGCTTATGCTGACGCCCCGAGGCTGATTTCTTAAGCGATCCGCCCGCAACAGCATGAGAGCGGGAACAGATCGATCGAACCGCAATCCGACCGTCGGGATCAGCACGTTTCCCGCAAAAAACTGGAACTCGTTAAGCAGGCGGAGCGCCTGCCGATACTCGAGAAACGGCGTTTCGGCGGAAATGTCTGAAGGTGCCATTCACGCTACCACTTTAACAGGTGGACCAAAGGGTCCGTCGCAGGACTGCGCAACATCGCGATTCATGGGTCCGCGTCAACGTCGTGAAACACGCACCGGTCCCGCCTCACTTGCGGCGTGAAGGGGCTGGCCGAATAGAGGTCTGTTTAGGGTCGGACCACGACATTGGCATCAGGCCTGAAACCGGACATTCACCGCCCTGTCCCGGAAGCAGACCTTCCCCAGGGCTGTTAAGGGTGGACAGCGGACCTTGCGTCCAGATCGCAGACAGAACCCTGTTCCCGCGCCTCGGCCCAACACAAGCCGCCGCCGAGCCATTCTGCCCAACATTGTTCTGTTAAGATTGCTACGCCGATGCAATGATCGCATCCTGCGGTGAAGCTCAGCATCGACGATCAGACAGTGCGAAACGACTTTTGAAAATGATCAACCGACTATCTCCCATCGGCCGTGGACCCGGCACGCCTCGTCGCCACGCCAAATGCCCTTCAAAATGATGGTGAAGTCTGATTTTCGGCCGTGGTGGGCGATCGTCGCTGTTGGCCTGATCGCAATAGTTTCGGCAGGTGCGACGACGGCTCTCAGCTACTCTGCCCATCTTTTCATCATCCAGGACGACGCCATGGCCCAGAGCTCTGCTGCCGGCGCCGTCTTCATTGCCGCTTTCGTCGTCGCCACTCCGCTGATCGCTGCAGGTTTGATCGTTTGGGGTCTTCCGGTCTGGTTTGTGCTGAGAAAGATCCGGCTGGACTCGTTATTCAACTCGGTCCTCGCCGGAAGCCTCTCAAGCCTGTTCCTGGTCGGGGCATGGTACTCGGTCAGCTATCCCGGCGAGTCCATACGCCTCGATGTCGCGTCGGTTTCGCTGCTTCCGATGTGCATCCTGCCCGGCGGGGTTTGCGCCTGGATCGTTCGAAGGTTCGCGTACCGGCAGATATGAAAGCCAGCTGAAGAGTTGGCCCGCGTCCCATCCATTCTGGAGTAAAAGCCGAAGCCCGGCGAACATCGCCGATCTTGCCTCCACGCTTTTGCAACGCCGGACACTGGTCCGACTGAGCGTCGCGGTTCTGCTCGCATCGGCGCTGACAGGCTGTGCGACGACCTCGCCAGAGCCGCAGCCATGGCCCAAAGTATCGGAAATCAGCCTACCGTGGATGGTCTGGGGAGAGGTTCAAGAAGAATTTACCGTACCGGCCGGCGGACAGGCCCGGTGGCTCAGACAAGGCAGTGGCGAGGCAGATTTCCCGGTCACCCAAGCCGAGTTCGAGCGCGTTCGTGATCAGGTTCGCGACTTCGAAGGCATTCCGTTCAGTTGCGACCGGGTCATGACGGACATGCCAACCGGACGACTGGAATGGTCCCGGCGGGGGGAACCGATCCAGACCCTGGATTTCGATTTGGGCTGTGTCAGCGGCGATGCGGACGGACTGTTCGACAAGGTCGATGCGGCCGCCGGGTTACTGGCTGAGATGAGGGACCGCGACCGGTGAAACCGGCTCCGGCTCTTTGCGGGCCAAAGCGTCTTCCGAGTTCACAAGCCGCCGCTGCTAGCCTTTCAGGTGCGGTCCCAGAAGCGCGTACCAGCTCGTCGACAAACGCTGGAAGTCATAGGGGCACCGCTCGGCACGCTCGGCTGTCAGCCACCCTTCTTCGATGAGGTTTGCGTAGCCCTCGGGGTTGGACCCGTAGACCAGACACGCCAGAATATAATAGCGTTGCTGGCCGAGCGAGTGTTCGGTCGCATACTGGCTGTCGTCGATCTCTCCAGCCTGTGCCGGGTCCACGTAGAAGCTGAGCGCGCCCGAAATCGCGGATTCGTCCCCGCCGTCACCGTCGAGCAGCCACCAGGCCGCGAGACTATCGACGGTGTCTTCCTCCCGGCCAGTGATCGGGATTTCCAGCACGTCGACGAGGGCGTGCCCGACTTCGTGGAAGACGGTGAACAGGAATGATCCGTTGACCGCGCCCTCGATCTCTTCCTCGGTTTCGTAATAGGCGGCGAAAACCTCACGCTCGCCCTCAAAGAGTTCGAGACACATGAGGACTTCACGCTCGTTCGGGTCGTAGAAGGCGTTACTCTGACCGCATTCAGCGAAGCGCATTCCGATATCGACGGGGAGAATGAGCCACGCATTCAGGCCGTCGGCGATATCTTCCAGCAAGCGTTCTTCGCTGAGCTGTTGCGCCAGCTCGACGTAAGTGTCGCTTTCCAGCTTCGCTGGTCGCACGACGAAATCACCCAGATCCTCGCCCGCCCCGGAGAGGGCTGAGGCCCTGCTGTCATGGCTTTGAACCATTGAGCCGGCGAGCAGGAGGGCGAAGATGAGAGGCCGCGTCCCGCGAAAGAATGAGAACATGAACGGTTCCGTGTTGGTAGCAGGACAACGTAACGGCGGTCGTCCAGAGCGGCAAGAGACGGTTTGCGGCGTTTGTCCCGCCACCCCGCCACCCCGCCTCGACGCCGAGGCGCCCGCGCTCAGCGCAGAATCCGCCCGTGCCAGGGATGGCGAGGTCATTCTCGTGGTCGAGGACGATGAAAAGATCCGGTTCCTGTCGGTCGAGGCTCTGCGTGATTTCGGCTATACCGTCGTACAGGCCGGCGACGCCTCCCAGGCCCTGGCCGTGCTCGCCGTGCAGCCACGCGTCGACCTGCTGTTCACTGACATCGTCATGCCCGACGTGAATGGCCGTCAGCTCGCCGACAAAGCGCGCGAGTCACGTCCCGACCTGAAGGTCTTCTACACGAGCGGCTTCACGAAGAACGCCGTGGTCCACAACGGGGTCTTGGATCTCGGCATGGCCCTCATCTCCAAGCCCTTCACCATCGACGATCTCGCCATCAAGGTGCGGCTAGTGCTTGACGGCGGGGGGATCAATCGAGAGCGATAGGCGACCGCTATGGGTCGAGGTTGTGGAAACACGCGCGAAAGAAAACCGCCCGCAATATTCATCCCAAGTTCGATCGGTTGATAGGTGCGCTTTGCAGTCGCCGGTCGTCACCATGACGACGCTGGCGGCTTTCGACGCCCAACAGATTTGCGAGGCATAGGGCGTTGCACCAATTCGGCATTGATCAACGGAGGTGGGTCAGATCGCACTGCGTCGGGGATTGAACTCCCTTGTGATCCGTGGCGGCTGGCGCCGCCCTCATTGTCCCACCTCGACAGCGCCCTTTGGCGCAGCTGGGAAGGGTCTGAGAGGCTGACCGGAAATGAAGTTGGGTGAAATCAGTCGTTTGTGATTCTATTGAAGGTGCGAGCCATCAACGGATATCGACATGTGGACTGAGATCACCCGGCGTAAGCATGCCCGAAAGGGGCTGCGCTATTCAAGCGATCTGACGGATGCGGAATGGGTGGTGCTGGAGCCGTTGCTGCCGGCGCGGTCTCGTCTGGGGCGTCCGGCGAAATGGTCGTTGCGCACGATCACTAACGCGCTGCTGTATATTCTGCGCAGCGGTCAGCCCTGGCGGATGCTGGCGGGGGACTTTCCTCCGATGACGACGGTGCAGGGGTATTTCTACGCCTGGCGCGACACCGGGGTGTGGAGCACGACGAATCACCTGCTGCTGATGGAGTGCCGCGAGGCTGTTGGGCGCGAGGCCTCGCCCAGCGCCGGGGTGATCGACAGCCAGAGCGTCAAGACCACGGAAAGCGGCGGCCCAACGGGCTATGACGCGGGCAAGAAGATCAAGGGCAGGAAGCGTCACATCCTGACCGATACCAGCGGTCTGCCGCTATGGGTCGGACACGGCGGTTCTCACCATGTCCGAAAGCAGACATTGGGCAGGCGAGCCGGAATCGGACTTCGCCAAGGTCGGTTCGGGGTGGTGAGCCGACATCGTGACTGGGCCGCCAAGCCGACATCAGTCTTTTATCTCGGCGACCAAGGTCTGGAGGCCGGCAGGATTGAGCCAGGCCCAGAGCAGAAGGGCCGTCAGCAGAGGCGCGATCGACTGGGCGACATAGCGGCCGACGATGACTATCTGGGCGGCAACGGGGTGGAGTGGGGCCTGATCGAACCGGTCGGTGATGACCATGCCGGCTCCGGCGAGGTCCGGGTTCAGCATTGGGGCCAGTCCACCCCAGACGGTCATGGCGATCGAGATGGCGAAGACCACGCTGAGAACGACAAACGAGATCGCCACCGCGCGCCAGGGCCTGGGCGCGCGGGGCGGCGCGATCAGAAAGGCGGCGAGAAGCGGGAAGCCCAGCAGGAGGCGACGCAAGTTCTCTTTCTCCATCAGCTGATCGACGGCCTGGCCCCTCTGCGTCAGACGCGTGCCGATCGCCCAGTCGCCTCCCTCCACGACCGCGATCCGACCCGTGAGGCCGAAAAGCCCCAGGATCGCGCCCACCAGGGGACGCAGCAGGGCCGCGACCCCATCGGCCCCCCACATCCACCACAGAGGCAGGAAGATCACGAGCGACGCGGCGGCCCACAGACCGAAGCGGCGGCGGGCCGCCTCTTCCGGCGTGCGAGCGGCGAGGCGGGACGTCAGGCTCATGCCGGCAACTCTGCGGGCGCGGCGGGAGACCCATGTTCCTGACGCGTCTGCCAGCGGGTCCAGAAGAAGAAGATGAGGAGACCCTCCAGCCCGATCATCGCGTCCCACACATAGTTGTGGAAGAACTCGAACATCTCCTGCGAGCCGCGCGACAGGTAAAGAAGGGAGATGATGCGCAGCAGGTTGATCGCCTGGAGCGCGACGATCCCGGCGACCGCGCCGATCAGCCCGTAGCGAAGCTTGCCCGGGAAGGCGAGGATCGCCGCGCTGAGCAGGGCGCAGACCTCGACGGCGTTACAGCCCGCCAGAACCTCGACCGCCCCGCGACCATCCGTGAACCTGAGGACGGCTTCCAGGGCTTCGACGCGAGCATCGAACAGCCCGATCAGAAAGGCGCAGGCATGGACGAGAGCGCTCGTGAACGGCGCGACGAACAGACGCTCGGCCCAAGGCGTGGCCAGGACGCTGAACATCGCCACGGTCAGGATCAGGAACAGGCCCAGGTAACGGACGGCGGGGGATTTGAGCACAGGCAGGGTTACTCGGTGATCGGGAAGGACACGGTTGCGGCTTCTTGCTTGTCTGTCATGTGAAACGCACCCCGGCCAGTTCCATAAGGACAGTTCTTGTGTAATGCCGCAGGCAGGGAGCGGCTGTCAAAAAGGCGCACCCCATAAGCGGACGTCACCACCGTCAGCACAGGGTGGATACCAGACATGAAAGCGACCCCGCCGTCGCCAGCGAGGCCGTTCCAAACCGGGGGTGACTTCGCCTAGGCGATGATCTGTCGCCGTTGGATGTATAGCGCCGCGCCACCCGCCAGCATCAGGCCGAACAGGATCATGGCCCATTCCGACAGGGTCGGCACGGCTGCCGGGGCCACGCCAACGAAAGTGCCCGCTGTGATATGTCTCCCGGCGGTCAAAGTGCCGCTCGTGCAGGCCCCTAGGCACGTGTACAGGCCGCCGGCCCCTGCGCCCGTGTTGATCGTCAACGTGCCGCCTGCGTTCGTCTTGCCGCTGGTTACAAGAACGACACCATTCTGCCCGATTCCCGCAGGCGTCTGGATAAAGAACGTCTGTGTTGAGCTGGACCCGGGTCCGGTAGCGATTGCCGTGAACGGCCCCACGCCTCCGGTCGAGGTAATGTTTATGGCGCTGTATGTGTTGGTGTCAGAGTCATAGGTGAACGAGCCGGTAACCGTTTGCCCGTCCGCAGTCGTGACGCCGTTTAGTGTCCAAACGACAGGAGCCGCCAAGGCTGCGCCAGCGAACATCGACGCCGCAATCGCGACGACAAGAGCCAAGAGTTTCATGGTTCCCCCTAATGAACTTCGGCATTTCACCGATATCGGAAAGAGCGTCAATGTTTATCGCCAAGCTGGGGAGTAAACTGGAACGCACAGCGTCGAGGTTCCCGCTGTGAGACGATATGTCGGTCATGGGTCGAGAGCGGAAGGTTGCCAAGGCGAAAAAACCGGTCACTTTCGCCCTACGCTACGAGGTCGCCATGAAAGTCCTCGGAATTGCTCTGATCATTATCGGCGCAGCCATCGCGGCTTCTTCCTTGCCGACCGTTTTCCAGAACGAAGGAGCCAACGTCGAAACGGGATGGGGACAGGTAGCATTCGCCTTGGCGATGTCCTTGATCACTCTCGGCGCACTACTGACATTCCTTGCTTTCAGAGGCGGAAAGCCAAAACGCTAAAGGTCCGCTATGGGTCGGACTCAGCGGTTGGCTGTCAGCCCCAAAACAGACATTGGGGCTACCGCCGCAAACCGGACCCGCCGAAGGGCTGTTCGGGGTGGACAGCGGACACTGCCCGGTGCCCAAGATCAGAGCCCAGTCGAGCCTCGTCCAGCGGTCTGAAGAGGTATATGGCCCTCGGGTTGCGCGGAGACAGGTGAACGTCGGTCGGCGTTTGGTTTTACAGCAGCGGTGCGGAAAAAAGAAAAAGGCCGCAGCTTGACGCTGCGACCCTTCCTTAAAACAGGCGCTCGCAGGGAGAGCCTGATCCATTAGTTTGCGGCTTGCGCGTCCAAGGAGACAGCAAATCGCACAAATTTTCTATCGCGATTATGCGCTCGGCATAACGACGGTGTCGATGACGTGCACGACACCGTTGGAGGCGCTCACGTCTGCGGCGATGACCTTGGAAGTGCCGCCCTTGGCGTCCGTCAGCCTTACGGTGCCGTCGGCACCGATCGAGGCCGTCAGGGTGCCGCCCTGGACTGTCGTCAGGACGGCAGAGCCGCCACCGGCCTGGATCTGCTGCGTCAGCGCGGCTGCATCTACGCGGCCGGACACAACGTGATAGGTCAGGATGCCCGTCAGGGCGGCCTTCTGGGCCGGTTCGAGCAGGCTGGTCAGGGTCTCGGCCGGGATTTTGGCGAAGGCTGCGTTGCTGGGCGCGAAGACGGTGAATGGGCCGGGGCCGTTCAGCGTATCGACTAGTTCGGCGGCGGTTACAGCCGAGACCAGCGTCGAGAGGTCCGTATTGCCCTGGGCGACGCTCACAATGGTCCCGGCAGCGGCCGGCGTTTCCGTGGCTGCGACTTCGGTGGCGGGGGCTTCGGTCTCGGTGCCGCTGTTGCAGGCGGCCAAGCCGAGCATCACGGCGGAAGCCACCGAGAGGGAAAGCATGCGGTTCATCATTGGTGTCGTCTCCTGAGCTCACCGCCTCGCGCGGCACAGCGCATAAGGACCGATCCGGGCGACAAAAGATGCATAGTCATCACGTTTTCCGGCGCGACACGTCATCACACGCGTCGCGCAGCGAACTGTTGGCGGATCCGCCCCCATTCTCTGGAGCATCCGGAGCTGGAGTTTCCCGGAGCTGGAGTTTCCCGGCCCGATTCGGGGTGACAGGCTGGCTGTTTCACCCGACGACGGCGGCTGCCTTAGGACCGCTATGGGTCGACATCAGTCGTAGGGATCGGGCCGAAAAGCCGACGTTCGCCAACACGATGGAGAAGACCGCGAGAATTCCTTCAGCGGTCAGTCTGATTTACACGTCGTCAGGACTTCGGGGTCTTGGCCTTCCGCGCCGGTTTCGCCGCGATCTCAGCTTTCTTCGGCTGACGCCCTCCCTGCCCCAAGCCCATCGACTTCGCCAACGCCGACCGTTGAGCGGCATACTCGGGGCTCACCATGGGGAAGTCCTTCGGCAGGGAAAAATGCGCCCGATAGCTTTTCGGGGTGTAGCCCTGGAGCGAGAGATGTCGCTTCATCGACTTGAACTTCCGTCCATCGATCAGGCTGACGATGCCATCAGGTTGAATGAGCTTCCGGATCGCGGCTGGCGTCAGTCGCGCGGGGGCTTCTGCTTCCTCTGGCTCTGGATCGCCACCTAGGCGGCTGAGCGATCCGTGCACCATCGCGACCAACCCGGGCAGTTCATCAGGGCTGACCCGATTGTTGGCCACGAAGTTGGCGATGATGCCCGTGGTCATGGCCAGAAGCGCGGATTGATCGGTGTCGGCCATGCGGGCCTCCGGTTGGAGAGAATAGTCTTGATACGCCTGAAATCGTCGTGGCGACAAACGCTCAACCACCGCTCAGAACGGCGGGCCCATTGGGTGGCTGAGATGGTCGAGGGCCGACTGCGGCACCCCGCCGATACGCCACCTGAACCCCCACCTGCCGATCGAGTTTGCAGGTATAGCGCAGGTCGGAATTCCGGTCTCGCCCACCGGAAGGCGCCGCAGCTCAGGAGAGTTGGAAACACCCCCTCCATCCAGACTGGGAAGGGGGTGGGTCGGCCGACTTTCGAAGCCGCTGTTGGCCCCTCAAACCCATGCCAACACTGGGTTTGACCGGTCGGCTTGACTGGATTTCGTAATGCGGGGGTCAGGTGTTCGAGTCACCTAAGCGGCACCATCCTTCCCGTAGGGCCTAGGCGCGACGTAAGGCGGAGGTGCCTTCCGGCTGGGCGCGGTGGTGGGTCCCATGTGGGAAGGCCTTCCGGAAGGACACGCCACGCGATGAAGGACGCTGCCTTCTCAGCCTCTGACGTCAGGTTTGCGCCCATAGGCCAGAGACGGCTTCCGACCCGCCTCTGAGGGGAGTTCGTGTGGTTGCGAAGCTGCTGCGAAGCACAACCGTTCCCTGTGGGTAGTTGGGCCCGCTCGCTTGAAAATAACGCCGTCATCTCCACTCTATGACGCGTGACAGACCGCAACGCTCCCTCGCCGAATACCCCGTTCCGTGTGCTCAGCCTCGATGGCGGAGGCGCGAAGGGCTTCTATTCGCTGGGGGTCCTACGATCCGTTGAAGCCCTCGTCGGCAAACCGTTGTGTGAGGCGTTTGACCTTGTGTTCGGGACAAGCACCGGAGCGATCATCGCTGCGCTGATTTCTCTCGGCTTCACCGTGGACCAGATTCACGATCTCTACCGCGAACACGTCCCTCGCATCATGAAGGCGAAGAGCAAGGAGGCCAAATCCGCCGCGCTGGCCGAACTGGCCGGGGAGGTGTTCGGCGACCGGATGTTCACCGACGTCAGAACCGGCGTCGGGATCGTCACCACAAAATGGGTTACCGAGAAGCCGATGATCTTCAAAGCCAGTGCCGTACAGGCGCACGGCGGTGTGCCTACTTTTGTCCCAGGGTTTGGCGTCAAGATCAGCGATGCCGTTCAGGCCTCGTGCTCCGCCTACCCGTTCTTCGACCGGAAGATGGTCCGCACATCAACCGGCGACGACGTGGAGCTTATCGACGGCGGCTACTGCGCCAACAACCCGACCCTGTACGCAATCGCCGACGCGACGCGCGCGTTCGGCATCCCACTAAGCAGGCTACGCGTGCTGAGCGTTGGTGTCGGTATTTACCCGCCGCCCTCAGTCCCGTTCTGGAAGACCGCGTTCTGGATCAACCAACTCCTGAGCGTCCAGCTGCTTCAGAAGACGCTTGAGATCAACACTGCGTCGATGGAGCAACTGCGCGCCGTCCTGTTCAAGGATGCGCGAACTGTCCGGGTGAACGATGCCTTCGAGCGTCCCGAAATGGCGACCGACCTATTCGAGCACAACCTCGCCAAACTCAACGTCCTTCGACAGCGCGGCGCGGAGTCCTATGCGGCGCGCGAAGCTGAAATCACAGAGCTCATGACTACCTGATGGCAATCCCGGAATCCCAACTCGACACATGGTCTTCGCAGGGCTCCGTCACGCAGTCACAGACGACCTACGCGACGATCAAGAACGCGCTTGAGAGCGCGGAAGCGCCCTATGCGGGCAAGGACTGTGGATCGGCGTCGCAGTTGGAGCCCATCGAACGGGCCTTAAGTAGCTGAACCAGCACAAGACAGGCGCGTTTGCGCGCAAGTGGATCGGCATTCTTGGGACCCCGCATCCCCCCCGAAATTGGGCTAATTCAATAAGTTAGTTTGAGCTCGGTAGGGTCCCGTGTTGAGCGCCGATCCACAGCCTACGTCAGCGCAATCGTAGTGCTAGGGAATGGCGAAAAGCCCTGAGCGCGCCCAAGCGAGTTGGACCCGATCCGCGTTCTACGTACGGGCCAGCAACGTGTGAACGGCCGCATCAACAGGCCGGACGCGCGGCAGCACCTAATTGCGCGCCAGGTGATCGAAAAACTGCTTGGATCCGAAGGGGCGGCCGCACGCGCCATTCCGCCGAATGAGGAAGGTAGTTAGCTGACTGCCACCACTCGCGGGACTTGTATTCAGCCGCGAAACAAAAACTCGACTAACCCTGTCATACTCACTGCAAGAACCACGACGACCGCCATTACGACCGAACGTTGATTGAGCAGCGGAGATAGTGGTTTTGTCGAGGGAGAAGTGAGTTGAGATTTACGCTGCATCGGTTTGGCCTCGGTTAGAGGCATTAAAACGATTTATCTTTTTAGTTGTTCCGTCCCCAGCCCAAGCGACCGCAGGCCCGGTCCGGCCTCGACCACGTTTTCTGAGCGGTAGGCGAACGGTGGATCGATCGCCGGCGAGAAGCGGCTGAAGGTGGACGTGCGCGAACCGCGCTGAGAGTCGCGTCAGCTGAAGCATTCGCTCGCATACCACTCTGACAGAAACGTCCGCTACCCACGGTGGGCTCAACCGGTGACCGCAAGCGTGCACCTCTTGCGTCATTTGTAGACCGCCCTGCGGTCGCTGAACCGTCTAACTCGCTTGCGCCAAGCGCGGTAGCTGCCTGCCTTGAGGCGCGTTCGCATCAGCGTTTGAACCTGTTCGGCCCCCAAGCCATAAAGATCGCGTATCGCGTCAAAGCTGACGTGATCGCTGAGCGCCATCTCGATGATCTCGCTTTCTGCTGATGGATCGAGGGCCGGCATGGCTGTTTCGCTTCGAGATTAACGACCGCGCTATGGCCGCGAAGCGGTTCTACTACAGCCGGCGGATGCTGGAGCGGACCTCGACGCGGGCGAGGTGTCGCATTGGACCCCCTTCCCAGCAGCTCTAGGCCGACACATCTGATGTTGGAGATCTGACCGGTGACGACAGCTGCGCTTCTCGTGACGGCCCTCTTGTTTGGGGGAATGGTGCTCTATTCGTTCGGCTTCGCGGCCTTTCTGTTCACAGCGCTGCCAGCCGAAACGGCAGGACCGACCATCCGCCTCGCCTTTCCTCATTTCTATCTGTTCGTATTTGCAACGGCCGTTCTAGGTGCCGCCCTGAGCTGGCCGGTCGATCGGTCGATGTCGTTCGGTTTAGCTGCGATCGGTTTGACCGTCTTGCCGACGCGTCAGCTGCTTATGCCGGCGATCAATCGCGCGACCGACACGGGTTCGAAAGCACGCTTTCAATGGCTGCATGGTCTGTCTGTTGTGATCACGCTTGCGCACATCGCGATAGCAGCTTGGGTCCTGTCTCAGTTTCTCAGCATCAACGGCTAACGGCGGCATCGACGGGGCAATGGCTGACGTGACCCGCTAAAGGTCCTCCGGGAATAGCCAAAGTCCGGCCCTCGAAAGGACGGACAGATGAAGCGATCACGGGTCATGGAAAAGCAGATCAGCGTAGATCAGCACTGTTGATCGGCGTGCAAAGCGGGACCCCATCCGTTGTTCCCCGTCCATCCAATGAAACTTCTCTCCTGACAGGCCTGAGAGCTGGAAAGCCGAGCGTCTATCCCGCACCGTCATCACCGAGGTCTCATTTGGGTCGGGATCGGTCAAAGCCTATCAAGCGGAAAGCGGACATTGGAGCAGCGCGCCGGAAGCGGACTTCGCCAAGGTCGGTTCGGGTGGTGAGCAGACATTGGAGCAGATCACCGCCACTCCCTCGGGACGATTTGATGTCTCCGTTAATCAGAAATGAGAAGACCGAGTGCTTGGGTCATCTCGATGAACGACGGTCGGAGAACTATTTTGGATTCTGGGTCAGAAAAACCAACCGTCCACTCGCCCCTGTCCGCGGAGTGGTCTTCGCTGGACGTCCGTGGGCTGGATCTGTCTCTGTCGGGATCACTCGAGGCGATGGTCAGGCTTGCCGAGCGAACTCATCCTGGCTGCGTGGCCAGCATCACGCTCGTGGACTCGGCCGGGGAGCGTCTTCTTCTAGGGGCGGCTCCAAGTCTGCCGGACATCTACAACCAGACGATCAGCGGGTCCGCCGTCGGCCCGGACGCCAACCCATGCGGCACGGCGGCCTTCGGCAACTACCTGGTCGTTGTCGAGGATATTCAGTCTGACCCGCTGTGGGCCAAGTTCAAATCCTTCGCGGCAGAGTTGGGTCTGCGGGCGTGTTGGTCGCAACCCATCCGGGGCCAGGCTGGGCAAGTCCTGGGGGTAATCGCGTTCTATCACTGTGATGCTCGCTTGCCGACAGGCGAGCAGATTCGATCCATTCAGGACTTCTCGGTCCTGGCGGCAACCGTCATCGAAAAGCACGCCGAAAAAGCAGCGAAGGTCGAGGTTGAGCAGCGCCTGTCAAAAACGTGTTTGCGCCTAAGCGAGCTGGAGGATCACGCCCAAGCGTACCAGCGTTCGGTCGCGAAGAGAGAAGAGTTCTACGGGGCGATCATGGAAATGATGCCGGCCCTGCTAGTCGTGAAGGAGGCCCGCACGGGCAAGTTTGTCCTCATCAATCGAGCGGCTGAGGTCGCCACGGGCCTGTCGTCGGCCGAGGCCCTAGGCAAGACAGTTCATGACCTATTTCCCGCCGAAGAGGCGAAACGATCCTGGGACGAGGATCGGGAGGTCATTCTCAGCAAAGAGGTAAAGGTCGAGCAGGGCGCGCTGGTCACAACCCGGGATCGGGGCGAGCGCTATTGGACGACGAGGAAGACAGCGACCTTCGAGAACGGTGAACCGGCCTATGTCGTCACCGTCAGCGAGGACGTAACCGAGCAGCACCAGCTGAATCTTGCACTCGAGGCCGCCTTGTGCGCCGCCGAGGCCGCCGGGCGTGCAAAATCGGCGTTCCTGGCGAACATGAGCCACGAGCTTCGTACGCCCCTGAATGGGATTGTGGCGGCCTCGGACATTCTGACCCGAAAATGCAATCGCCGTGACCAGCTTGAACTGCTGAACATCATTCGTTCATCCGGCGAAACGCTGACGGCCTTGCTGGCCGATTTGTTGGACACAGCCAAGATCGAAGCCGGCGAACTCAAGATCAACAAGGAGGCTTTTGATCTACGACAACTAGCGGAATTCAAGCACAAAAAATTCAAACTGCAGAACACAAATGCGGGCGTAAGCTATGAACTCGCTATCGAAGAAAGCGTTGGCAGATTTTATTACGGAGATCCGCTGAGACTCCGTCAGGTCCTGGGTAATCTTCTCAGCAACTCCGCCAAGTTCACATCAGCGGGAAAAATTGTCCTTTCGGTTGGAAAATCCGAAAGCGGGCTGATGCGGTTCTCCGTATCGGACACGGGGATTGGCTTTCCGCCGGAATTCCGGGACCGGCTGTTCAGCAGGTTTCAACAGGCGGATGAGACGATCACCCGCAAGTTCGGTGGAACCGGACTTGGCCTGTCCATCTGTCGGAGTCTGGCGGAAGCCATGGATGGCACTTTGGATTGCGAGAGCGAACCGGGACGGGGGTCGACCTTCTGGTTCGAGCTTCCGCTGGAGTCCGTCAGTGCTCCGGAACAGGCAGGCTCGATGGCTACGACCGTTGCATCCCCGGATCGCCCACTGCGGGTGCTCATCGCCGATGACCACCCGACGAACCGTAAGGTGGCCGAGTTGATGTTGTCTGGAATGGCCCACGTCGTGAGTGTGGTCGATGGACAAGAGGCTGTGGACGCCGCCTTGGCTTCGCACTTCGATATCATTCTAATGGACATGCAGATGCCGGTCATGGACGGCCTCACCGCCGTGCAGAAGATCCGAGCGTCTTCATCAACCTGCCGGGACGTTCCGATCGTAATGATGACAGCAAATGCGATGCGGGAACATGTCGAGGCCAGCCGGACTGCGGGCGCTGACGTTCACCTCGCCAAGCCGATCACCGCCGAGACCCTATTTGCTGCGATGAACGAGGCCATGGAGAAGGTTGTCCCCGATCAGCAGAACGCGAGTCACGGTTGAAAGCCGGCCCCAATATGGCTGGGGGCGGAATTGAGAAGAGTGAGGCCTCAGCCCGGTTTTCCGAGCGTCGGTAACGGGTCGGGATCAGTCAGAGGGATCGGGCCGAACATCGGACATTCTCGACAGTGGTCGAGGGTTGGACAACCGCCTGGACACCACTCCGATACACCGCCTCGAAGCCCCGCCTTCGATCGCGTTTGCAGGTATAGCGCAGGTCGGAATTCCGGACGCGCCCACCGGAAGGCGCCGCAGCTCAGGAGCGTTGGAAACACCCCTTCCATCCGGACTGGGAAGGGGGTGGGTCGGCCGACTTTCGAAGCCGCCGGTGGCCCCTCAAACCCATGCCAACACTGGGTTTGACCGGTCGGCTTGACTGGATTTCGTAATGCGGGGGTCAGGTGTTCGAGTCACCTAAGCGGCACCATCCTTCCCATAGGGGCTAAGCTCGACGTAAGGCGGAGGTGCCTTCCGGCTGGGCGCGGTAGCGGGTCCCACGTGGGAAGTCCTTCCGCAAGGACAGGTCCGGGCGGCTTCTAGCGACGCCTACGGGCTGCTCGCGACAGTTCCAGTGGTCTGCATCCGTCAAATCTCACTAATGCACGCTGGATCACCCGTGATCCTCCCTCGTTTCAGTGGACACCCATGCTAGCTTTTCGGAGCTGGAGAGGAGTGTCTGATGAGTGTTCAACGCCGGGTGTTTCCGGAATCGTTCAAGCGGGAGGCCGTTGAT
>NZ_JAFCWC010000010.1:0-116789 GCF_049897365.1 Brevundimonas sp. DC300-4 | reverse complement strand
TCGAGAACCAGCTCGATCTCGATCCGGAACGGCTGGTCTTCATCGACGAAACCGGAGCCTCCACCAAGATGGCCCGCCGCCACGGGCGTGCGCCGCGCGGCCAGAGGCTGAGGTGCAGCGTGCCCCATGGTCACTGGAAGACCACCACCTTCGTCGGCGCCCTGCGGCTAAGCGGCATGACCGCCCCGATGGTGATCGACGGCCCGATGAACGGGGCCTGGTTCCTGGCCTATGTCCAGCAGGTGCTGGCCCCGACCCTGAGGCCCGGCGACGTCGTGATCATGGACAACCTCGCCGCCCACAAGAGTACGCCCATCAGGGACGCAATCGAGGCCGTCGGCGCGCGGCTGCTGTTCCTGCCGCCCTACAGCCCCGACCTCAATCCGATCGAAAACGCCTTCGCCAAGCTCAAGGCGATGCTGAGAAAGGCCGCCGCCACATCCATCGACCAGCTCTGGGACGCCATCGCCCGGATCATCCAGACCTACTCACCGCAGGAATGCGCCAACTACTTCGCCGCCGCAGGCTACGATGCAGACTGATCGGAAAATGCTCTAGCGTCAGGTCCGCCACGATCCGTTTCAGCCGCCCGTTCTCATCTTCAAGCTGCTTCAGCCGCTTCATCTCCGACGGCATAAGACCGGCGTACTTTTTGCGCCAAACGTAGAACGTTGCCTCGGAAATCCCGGCCATGCGGCAGACCTCGCCGATCGTGGCGCCCTCGTCCGCCTGACGCAGGATCATGGCCACCTGGGCCTCGCTGAACTTCGACCGCTTCATCGTCTCTCCTCGTTCACAGGCCCAAGGGCAAAACGAGAAAATTCTAGCTCAGATCGGTCCAAAATTTCAGGGGCAGGTCACCAGGGGCAAAGCTGAGACAGAACGCGGAGGCTGGCCACTTGGCAGCGTCCACGATGCGACTTCCTAAAAGTCCGCTTCCCCCCCCGAACGGACCTGCACGATGACCGCTTTCGGCATGTCCGTCGAATGTCCGCAAGCGGGCGTCAGGCTCAAGGCTGGCCCCGACCCATTGCGGACGGCGGGGCGAGTTTGCAATCGATCTTGGGTGCTGACTTCAGAGGCCGAAACCTACTCCATGGGCCTTGGGATCGTTACGACAAAACTGGTGCCCTGTGCTGATGGCAGCCGATCGATTTGCCCCCGGACCTGTTTCGTAAGTGCTGCCACTATGCGCATCCCGAGTCCCGTCGACTTGTTCGGGTCGAAGTCGTCCGGGATGCCGACGCCGTCGTCGGAGATCGCTATCTGAATCTCTCCGGCATTGGTTCGGACAGCAATCTCGATCTTGCCCGACCGCGCTTGCTTGAACGCGTATTTCATCGAATTTGTCAAAAGCTCATTGATGACGAGCGCGATCGGCACCGCGTCGTCCAGATCCACGACGACCTCGCCGTGATCTGCGAACTGGAGCCTGACAATCCCTTCACTATCAAGCGCTGCGACGAGGTCGGTCGTGAGTTCTCGGAGATAGGCTGTCAGGTCGACCCTGTCGTGCGATCCAGTAGTGTAAAGATTTTCGTGCATCGCAGCGACCACGCCGATGCGAGAGCAGGCGTCCAGCAGGCTTTGTCTGACATCGTTCGCTGGCGTTTTTCCAGCCTGGAGCGTCAGCAGCGACACAACGAGCTGAAGGCTGTTTTTGACCCGGTGGTTGACCTCTTGAAGTAAGAGTTCCTTGATCCTCAATGCCTCCCCAAGAGCCTCTTCGGCCGCATGACGGCTAGTGTCATCGCGAATGGTCAGGACGGCCCCGATGAGCGAAGCGTCTGCCGCATAGACGGGCCGGGCGTTGCCGATCGCCAGCACTTCGGTGTCGTCTGGCCGGCGGATGCGCCATCGCGCATCGATCACGGTTTCCGCATGTCGCACCGCGCGCGTCAGCGGCAGGGTCTCGATTGGATGCGGTTCGCCAAACTCGGTCGAGAGACTATACGCTCGGGTATAATCATCCGGCTCAACATCGATCCGGGTGACGCCGTGCAGCCGGGTTGCAGCTTCATTGACGAACGTGATTCGTCCGTGCGGATCGGTGACGATCACCCCCTCGCCAAGCTGGCCGAGGATCGCTTCTCGTTCCGCCGCGATGGCTTGAAGCTGCATGTTCGTGGTGCGGAGTTCGGCCTCGGCTTCGATCTGTGCGCTAACGTCGGTATTCACGCCGAACCAGCCCACGATGTTACCTTCGCCGTCGCGCGCTGGCTGCACTCTCGTCAGGAAGGGCCGAAACGTGCCGTCTGCTCCGCGCAGCGGGAAGGTCATCTCGAACGGATCACCGCTTGCGATGCAGGCCGTCCAGCGCGCCAGCACAGCGGGCAGGATCGCGGGGTCGTGGGCCGACTGCCAACCCCACCCTTGCATCTGCTGTGGTGTCGAGCCGCAGTATTCGTGCCAACGCCGGTTATACCAGTAGATGGAGCCGTCCGCGTTCGCCATCCAGCATAAGGTCGGGATGTTCTCGGCGAGCATCCGAAACTGCGTGTCTTCGACGACAGCATTAGTCTCAGCGTCGCTCGCGTTAATGTCGGTTAACACCCGGCTCCCCGACTGATCACGCGCTATGCTGTTATCGTTTTTGATATAGGTCATTTAAGTTGGCCCGACAGCGCAATGGCCAAGGTAGCAAAAGTGTCCGCCCGTGGCGAATCGCGGGTCGATTTCGGAACGATGCTCGTCGTTTAGCCTAAGCAAGCTCCACAACAGAAAGAGTGAGTTTCTGAAGACGAAAGGGCGCATGGAGGGTAGATCATGATGAGCCCCAGAGAGTGCCCATCCAAAGCAGCTGGAGCCCTCCTGCCGGCGGCTGACGCGACGGACCAGACACAGCGAGCCGTCTACAACGCCCACGCTCGCGAGTGGACTGCCTTGTCAATGATCGCCGAAGTCCAGTGCGAGTTGGAAGCTGATTTGATCGAGCGCGACGACGAAACCGATAATGAGACGGCCTAACTCGAGAGCCAGATAGGCCGTCGTCGGATGGGGCGGCAGAAGCGAATGACCGTTTTCCACCCGCTTGAGAAGTCCAGGACGTCCGCTTTGCGGAAGCCTCACCCTGAAGCAGTACTGCCGCCCGATAGCGGACGTTCCGAACGTCAGTGGAGAGTCAGACTCGGTCATTCCCGCCCTGCCCGCTTTGCGCTAAGGGGCAATCTGCGAGCCGGCACCGCCAGATGGCCGACCTACAGCACCGGTTTGTGCTGCGTTTTTGATGGCCCGGCAGACGACGGCAGCTTGACCGGCCATGGAGTCCGGGGCGAAGGGGAGTGGCGGCATCGGGGCGTCGG
Source organism: Brevundimonas sp. DC300-4 (assembly GCF_049897365.1). NCBI lineage: Bacteria > Pseudomonadati > Pseudomonadota > Alphaproteobacteria > Caulobacterales > Caulobacteraceae > Brevundimonas > Brevundimonas sp. DC300-4. The sequence goes on along the minus strand of NZ_JAFCWC010000010.1, from coordinate 113,487 downwards.
GCGGACCATCATCGCTGACCACACAGTCCGTGGGAGATTTCCCGATGAAGCAAGTATTGTTCGCGGTCTCCTCAGCGTTGGCTGTGACGGCTTGCGCGTCTGTGCCGGCTCCTGCAACGGCGCCCGGGCCGGAGGCCCGCCCCTATCACGTGAGCGATACCGCGTCGGCCGACGTGGACGCTGCGCTGGCGCGCGCCCGGCAGTCGGGCAAACGGGTTCTAGTGGTGATGGGAGCTAACTGGTGTAGCGACAGCCGCGCTCTCGCCGGTTGGCTAGCGACCGACCGCTTCGTTGAACTGATCAAGCGCAAATACGAAGTGGTCTACGTGGACATCGGAATGCCGAGGGCTGGCGACAGACCCAATCTTGCGATCGCTCGTCGCTTCGGGGTTTCGGAGTTGCCGGGCTCGCCGAACGTGCTTGTGCTCACGGGTGATGGCGTTCTGGTGAACCCAACGACCGCAACGAGCTGGCGAAACGCTGAAAGTCGGACGGGCGACGCGATCTACGATGAGTTGGCGACTTTAGCCGATCTGCCGGTGTGACCACCCACCGATCAAGCGAGGGTTGCTGCCATCCCTGCGTGAGCTTTAGCGAACGAGATAGCGCGCCCGCATCCAATCGGGTGGTTGACCCTAGGGCTAGCGCACGGGCCCTAGCGACAGCCTAGATTCACGCGGTCGCATACTGGCGGGACGTGACGTGCAAAAGCGGCCCGGTGCGTATGCACCGGACCGCCCAACTCAGATTAGCGCTGCCGCCACAGAGTATTCGTGGCTCTTATCGATAAAGGCCGCGCTCACGCGTGATCTCTTCGGACGTATACGGCTGGGCGCCGGCGTCGAAGCCGGACCAGCCGGTTTGCCGGTAGGCGTCGCCGCGTGCGGTTGCGTCGAAGCCGCGACGTCCCTGAAGGATCGCCTCGAAGCGCTCCTTCTCGTCACCGTCGGCCTTGACGCTCACCAGGGTGCCGCCGCGACGGACGCCCTCGGAATAGACGTTGGCTTCGTCGTCACTGTGGCCGGCTTCCTTCAGAGCGCCCAGAAGGCCGCCGGTCGCGCCGCCCGCTGCGGCGCCGACCGCTGCGCCGACAGCCGTCGAGGCCAGCCAACCAGCCGCTACGACAGGGCCAAGGCCCGGGATGGCGAGCATGCCGAGGCCGGCGAGGATGCCTGCGCCTGCGCCGAGCACGCCGCCGGTGGCCGCGCCCTTGCCCGCGCCGTCGGCGACGTCATTCTCACCGTCGCCGTTGTTGCCGCCCAGCGGGCCCTTGTTGCCGCCGGCCGAGCCGGAGTGCCAGTTGTCGGTGTTGTTCGAGACGATGCTGATCTTGTCGTGCGAAACGCCTGCGGCTTCCAGTTCGGCGACGGCGTCGAGGGCTTCGGTGTGGCTGTCGAACAGCCGAGTGACGGTGGCCATGAATGGCTCCTTGAGGTTGTTGGAGAGGGTGGATCGACGCGGCCTATTGAGGCGACACGACGCCTTTGTAGTCGACCGAAACGGTGGTGGCGGCTCCGCCCGAACGCGTGGCCTGGGCCTTCCAGATGCCCTGCTCGTCTTGTGTCAGCGGGCCGGAGACGACGTAGCCCGCCTTCTCGATCGCTTCCTTGGCCTGACCTTCGGTGAAGGAGTTGGCGCCGGGGGTCAGTTCAGCTTTTTCCGCCGTTTCCTGAGTGTCGATGGCGGGGTTGGCCGGAGCTTCCGCGCTCGAGATGGCCGGCCCTTCAACCGGTGCTTCGGCGTTGTCGGCGTTGCCGCAGCCGACAAGAAGGATAGAGGTCGCCGAGAGGGCGAGGATGGTTTTCAGCATTGAGCAGTCCTTCCAAGATTGCCCAGCAGAAAGAGACAACCAGCCTGTTCGTTCCTAAGGCCAAGGTTGATACGGGCGCTGTCAGGCTAACTTCCCTAAGGGACAAAGCGCCCTACCCTGGGCTCGATCAGGCAAGGGCGGCCGCCCAAGCGGCGTCGGCTTGGGCGCGGAAACGCCGAAGTGTGGGTCTGCTGATCAAATGGCGCTGGATGCTGAAGGTGTTGTAGATCGCCGCGTGGGTGGTGAGGAATCTCTGGGCTGAGGCCTGGGATTTGAACCGCTGCTGCTGTCGCTCTCGTCGTCGGATCGGCAGGTGGGAGTTCTCTGCCCGATTGTTGTCCCGAAGCCGGCCGGGTCGATGCAGATGCCTCAAATCCAGGATATCGAGCGCCGCGCCATAGGAGGCCAAGCCGTCCGTCGTGATCGTCTGAGGCTCGATCGGCTGGTTGTGTAACAGGCGTCGGAGAAGCCTCAACGCCGCCTCTGTGTCCCGCCGGCGCTGGACCACGAGGTCGAGGACCTCGCCTTCATCGTCCACTGCGCGCCACAGATACATCCGCTTGCCGCCGATCCAGCAGACCATCTCGTCCAGGTGCCAGCGCGGCGACGGGGCTCCTCGCCGCTTCTTCAGCCGCCGGGCGATCAAGGGGCCGAACTTGATGGTCCAGCACCGGATCGTCTCGTAGCTGACGTCCACACCGCGGGCCGCCATCAGTTCCTCGACGTCACGAAAACTGAGGCTGAAACGAAAGTACAGCCAGACGGCATGGCGGATAACATCTGCCGGAAACCGGTGACGCTTGAACGAAATCGACTTCACGAAACATCATCCCCGTCAGCGGCTTAGGCCGCCGTAAGTGGAGACGTTTTAGCGTTGGACTGACAGCACCGTAGCGCCTATGTGCAGGTCGACAGCAGTAACACCATAGGCGAGTACAGGCGTAACCCGCCGACGAGTCTGGGTTGGGGATACCGGCTGTCCGCGAGCCGGGGCGATTTCGACCGCCAGGAGGCCGAAGCGACCTGGCTCGGTCCATCGGGTCAGGTCACGGCCCAGGCCGTGCATGCCGACGGTGCTGCCGCCGCTAGATTGCTCGTCAGCGGCGGGGTGATCCTGGCGGGCGGCGGCGCATACGCCACCCGCCGCGTGGACGGCGCATTCGCCTTGGTCGAGACGCCCGGTCAGGCCCATGTCAGAATCTACCAGGAAAACCGTCTCGTCGGGCGCACCGATGCGGCCGGCCGCGCCATCATTACCGCGTTACGGCCTTATGACGACAACCGGATCAGTCTGGCGGCGGGGGACTTGCCGCTGGACGTGCGTATCGACGGAGACATGCTCAACATCGTCCCGCGGTTCCATGGCGGGGTCGCTGCGCGCTTCGGCATTGACAGGAATCGCGGCGGCACGGTGTTGCTGCAACTGCCGGACGGACAGCCGATCGAACCCGGAACGCCTGTCCAGATCGACGGTTTCGGTTCGTTCGTCGGCTACGGTAGCGAGGTTTTCGTCGATGCGATCCGAGAAGGCGTTGTCCTGGAGGTGCAGGGGGCCGGAGGCTCCTGTCGCGCCGTGCTGCCTTCGCCGCCGCCGGAGACTATCCTTCCCCGCATAGGACCACTCACCTGCCAACCCCCGGGAGGCCCTCGATGACCCTGTGTCGGATCATCCTTTTTCTGTCGGCGCTGTGCGGCGGCATGGCTCTCGCCAACGGGGCCGAGGCGGCGTGCCCATTCCTGTCGTTCTGCACGTGCACCGCTTCGGCAACGGGGGTCAGCTTCGGCAACTACGATCCACTGTCGCCGATCCCGAAAGACGCAGCCGGCACGGTCACCGTCAATTGCACGTTCGCGGAATTGGGCAGCGGCACGTATGACATCAGTCTCAGCCCGGGCATGACGGGAACCTATGCCACCAGAAAACTTACCAGGGCGCAGTCCAGCATCGACTACAACCTTTACACCACTGCGGCGCGCACCCAGGTCTGGGGCAATGGCACGGGCGGGACGCAGAGAGTGGTGGGGACCCTGTCCGGGCTCCTCTCGAACCAACAGACCTTCAGCATACACGGCCGCGTACCTCCCGGGCAGAACGTACCGGACGGTGCCTACACCGACGTGATCGTGGTGACGGTCGCCTACTGAATTGGACGCAAAGCGGGCAGATGTCTGCCGACATTTCCGACCGTAGAGGGCGGAGGCATCAGGAGACCAGGTCAGCGGACGACATCAGGGCCAGCAGGCCAAGCCCTGCATCAACAGGCCGAATACCGACCGTAACCCACCAATCCCTACCTCAACGCCCTTGCCAATCGAGCGCCGTCCACAAAGGACAAGTTAGCGTTAGACTGACAGCACCGCCGCCTCTAAGCCCTGGCCTATTCAGACCAAGCGAGCCATCGCGCGCCGTGGCGGGCAGATCTTCCCGCCACTGACCAACGCCGTCAGGCTGCTGAAGCCGTTTCAACCCGATGTTCCCACGGGATCTGACGCTCATCCAGAACGATCAGATTCGTGGCTTCGATCAGTACGCCCGGCGAGTGGTGGCCGATCAGGGATTTGACCGAGAGGGCCGCGTTCCGAACCAGAATGGAGGTCTCCTCGGACGAAAAATCAGTCATTCCGCGGGCGCGCTCGACACCCATTTCGTCATAGACATGGACGACGTCGCCCTTGGCATAGGAGCCGGTCATCGAGACGACGTCGTGGCGATCGATTCCGCGCTCGCCCCGCTCGACGGCATCGGCCGCTGTGTTCGAGATCACGATACTCCCTGCCGCCTGGAGGCGATTGGTCAGCCAGGCCGCCCAACTTGTCATGGGCTCGGCATGGGCGACGCAGGTTGTGCAGGGACGCTCGCCCTTCATGACCGAAGAGACCGGATTTTCGACCTCGCCATTGGCGATCAAGGTGTTGCAGCCCGCGTTCTGAGCCATGTTGGCCGCCTGCATCTTGGTCAGCATGCCGCCAGTGCCCAAGGCGCTGACAGAGCGGGTTACATCCAGATATTGCGCGACGTCGGTCACGGTCTCGATCAGCGTGGCGCCCGGTTCGGAGGGGTGGCGATCATAGAGGCCGTCGACGCTGGTCAGGATGACGAGATGCTGGGCCTGGACCATCTGGGCGACCTTGGCCGCCAGCCGATCGTTGTCGCCGACGCGGATCTCCTCGGTGGTGACCGTATCGTTCTCGTTGATGATGGGCAGGACATTGGCCGCAAGCAGACGATCGACCGTATTCTTGGTGTTCAGGAACCGGCGGTGATCCTCGAAATCACCCAAGGTGACCAGAATCTGGGCGACGTTGATCTCATACTGATGGCCGATATGGGTGTAGGCGTTCAGCAGCAATGGCATGCCACAGGCGGCCGCCGCCTGCTTGTCACGCAAGCCTGCCGTCTCGGGGGTGACGTCGATCATCCGCATCCCCAGCGCGACGGCGCCCGACGAACACAGCACAACCTCGTATCCCTCTTCGCGAAGCAAAGAGATATCTTCGATGATTCGCTGCATGAATCCCCAACGGGGCGTGAGGCGCTTTTCATCAGCAAGAAGGCTAGAGCCGACCTTGATAACTATACGTTTCTTTTTACTCATATTGTTCTCCACTATCATATTCGATGTCGGAAGATTTAATCTAAAATTATCACAAATTGCACACGACTTGACGTTTTTTCGTTTGCAGATTATGGTGGCATTATACCCATGTGGGCAGAAATGGCAAGTTTATGCCGTTTCGTATATTTCCATAGCTCATGCAGATTTTTGATCTGGAAGTTATTTGGATATTCTCGCCCCAATTTGCGTCTTGATTAGTTCTGGACACCATTAAATCAATAAAGGAGGCGCGGTTTGAAGATCGCTCTTGTCGGTTACGGAAAAATGGGAGAGGCGTTGCTATCCCAGTGGCGGGCGGCGTCGCCGAGCTCGTTCCCTGACTACCGATTTGTGGTGATCGATCCCGCCGCGCAGCCGACGCCGGAAGGCCAGGAGGGCCCGAAGGGGGCGCCGGTGTTCCTGAACGCCCCACCGCCAGCGTCCGACAGCGCCTTCGACCTGGTGATCCTGGCGGTGAAGCCCCAGGTTCTGGACGTCGTCGCCCCGCTCTACACCGAACGCCTCGCGGCCGGCGGCTTCGTCGCCTCGATCGCAGCCGGCAGTTCGATCGCCCGGCTGAAGTCCCTGACCGGCAATGCGCCGATCGTGCGGATCATGCCGAACCTCCCGGCCGCAATCGGCGCCGGGGCCAGCGGCCTCTGCGCCGACCCAACTACCGATGCTGCCCAGCGAGGTATGGTGGAGGCGCTTATGCGTGCGGTGGGCTCCGTCCTGTGGGTCGACGATGAGGATCAACTGGACCGCCTGACCGCCATCGCCGGGTCAGGGCCGGGCTATGTGTTCGAGATCGCGCGCACCTATACGGAGGCGGCGACCCAACTCGGGTTCAGCCCTGACGCCGCCAAACAGCTGGTGCTGGACACCCTGGCCGGGACGATCGAGATGGCGCGGCAATCGCCACTCTCGCTCGAAGACCTGCGCGAAAGCGTCACCAGCAAGGGCGGGACCACCGCCGCCGGCCTGGACGCGCTCAATGGCGAAGGCGAGCTCGACCGGCTGTTCCGGTCAACACTTTCTGCGGCCTACGCGCGCGCTGTCGCACTGCGCTGAGCCGCATCCCTGCAACCGATTAGAGGTATCCTGCTATGACCCTGACTGAACTGAAGACTGAAACACCCGCCTCCCCCGCAGATCACGTCGCCACCCTGGGCGCCGCCGCTCGCAAGGCCGCGCGCGCCCTGGCCGCAAGCTCGGCCGAAACCCGTGACCGCGCCATCCGCGCCTCGGCCGCCCGCCTGCGCTCCGCCATGGCCACGATCCTGAAGGCCAATGCCGCCGATGTCGCCGACGTCGTCGATCACAAGCCCGCCGCCTTCATCGATCGGCTGCGTCTGGACAAGGCGCGCGTCGCCGCCATGGCCCAGGCTCTGGACGAGATCGCCGACCTGCCCGACCCTCTGGGCCGCGAACTGGCGCACACGCGTCGCCCGAACGGCCTGGATATCCGCCGCGTTGCTGTGCCGATCGGCGTCATCGCGATGATCTTTGAATCTCGCCCCAACGTCGCCGCCGACGCCAGCGCGATCTGCATAAAGTCCGGCAACGCCATCATCCTGCGCGGCGGTTCCGACAGCAGCCGGTCCACGGCCGCTATCGTGGCCTGCATGCAGGCCGGTCTGGCCGATGCGGGCCTGCCCGAGGCCTGCGTCCAGACGGTTGGAACACCCGACCGCGCCGTCGTCGGCGAACTTCTGCGCGCTATCGATCATGTCGATCTGGCTATTCCCCGCGGCGGTCGCAGCCTGGTCGAACTGGTCCAGCGCGAAGCCCGCGTCCCGACCCTGCTTCATCTGGATGGCAACTGTCACAGCTACATCCATGCCGGGGCCGACGTCGCCCAGGCCGTCGCCGTGATCGCCAACGCCAAGCTGCGCCGGACCGGCGTCTGTGGTGCGACCGAAAGCATCGTCATCGACCGCGCCATCGCGGCACAGGCCATCCCCGCCCTCGCCGACGCCATGCCGAACTGCGAACTGCGCAGTGATCCCGAGGCCTGCGCGATCCATGCGCGTCTGCTGCCTGCCCAGGCCAATGACTGGGATCTCGAATATCTGGATGCCATCGCTTCGGTTCGGATCGTGGACGATCTGGATGCTGCCATCGCCTTCGTGTCGGAACATTCTTCGGGCCATACAGACGCGATCATGACCCGCGACGCCGACGCCGCGAACCGCTTCCTGCTCGAGATCGACAGCGCGGTCGTGATGCACAACGCCTCGACACAATTCTCGGACGGCGGCGAGTTCGGCATGGGCGCAGAGATCGGCATCGCCACCGGCAAGATCCACGCTCGCGGCCCGGTCGGCGTCGAACAGCTGACCAGCTTCAAATACCTTGTGCGCGGCGACGGCCAGACCCGCGCCTGATCGCGCGCCAACCGCCAAGCCTTGAAGCCGAGCCTGCTCGAACTAGCCCCGAAAGATCTTGATGAACTTCGAAACCCTGGTGTCCCTAGGCGCCTATTTCGCTCTGATGCTCGGCATCGGCGTCTATGCCTGGCGCAAGTCGACCAGCAACGTCTCCGAGTTCATGCTCGGCGGGCGTCAGCTGTCGCCGGCTGTGGCCGCGCTGTCGGCTGGCGCCTCGGATATGAGCGGCTGGATGCTGATGGGTCTGCCCGGAGCCATCTATCTCTCCGGCTTCAGCGCCGCCTGGATCGCCGTCGGTCTGTTGATCGGGGCCTGGGCCAACTACCTGCTCGTGGCGCCCCGGTTGCGGGTCTACACCGAGCTGGCCGGAGACGCCGTCACCATCCCCGACTTCCTGGAAAAGCGTTTTGACGACAAGACCCGGCGCATCCGCGTTCTGGCCTCCCTCGTGATCGTCATCTTCTTCACCCTCTACACCTCCGCCGGACTGGTCGCGGGCGGCAAGCTGTTTGAGGCGTCCCTGGGCCTCGACTACACCCTGGGCCTGTTCGTGACGGCCGGCGTCGTGATCGCCTACACCCTGTTCGGTGGCTTCCTGGCGGTTAGCCTGACCGACTTCGTCCAGGGCTGCATCATGTTCGCTGCGTTGGTGCTGGTCCCCATCGTCACCATTGCGACCCTGGGCGGCTGGTCCTCAACCGAGGCGACCGTGGTCGCGGCTCATCCGGATTATCTGTCGTGGTTCTCCGGCGTCACTATACTTGGGCTGATCTCCAGCCTGGCCTGGGGCCTGGGCTATTTCGGCCAGCCGCACATCATCGTCCGCTTCATGGCCGTGCGCTCGGTCCGCGACATGCCGACGATGCGGCGGATCGGCATGTCGTGGATGGCTGTGACCGTGATCGGTTCAGTGCTGTGCGGCTTCGCCGGCCTCGCCTACGTCACCCGCACGGGCCTGACCCTGAACGACCCGGAGACGATCTTCATCGTCCTGTCTCAGACCCTCTTCCACCCCTATGTCGCGGGCTTCCTGCTGGCCGCGATCCTGGCGGCGATCATGAGCACGATCTCCTCCCAGTTACTGGTGTCATCCAGCTCCCTGACCGAGGATTTCTACAAGACCTTCTTCCGTCGCGAGGCGAGCCAGAGCGAACTCGTGCTGGTCGGACGGCTAGCCACGCTGGCGGTCGCCGTGGTCGCCATGGGCCTCGCGCTCGATCGGTCCAGCAGCATCCTGTCGCTGGTCGGTAATGCCTGGGCCGGCTTCGGAGCCGCCTTCGGCCCGGTCATCCTGCTTAGCCTGCACTGGAAACGCATGACGGCCAGCGCCGCCCTGGCTGGCATCGTCGCCGGCGCGGCGACGGTGCTGGTGTGGCTCTACGCCCCCTTCACCATCGGCGGCGTCGCTCCGTCCCAAGCGATCTACGAGATCGTCCCGGGTTTCATCGTCAGTGGCCTTGTCGCACTTCTGGTCGCCCGTTTCGGCAAGAGCGCGCCGCCCGAGGTGGCCGCCACCTTCGACGAAATGCTCGCGGCCGACGGACTCGGCCGTTCGGGAAAGGGCGCTGCCAGAGAAACTCCCGTCAGTTGAGAAGCCCCTACCCGGGGACTCGATCAGTCAACGGCGGCCGACCAAGCGGCATCGGCTTCAGCGCGGAATCGCCGGAGCGTGGGTGGTGAGGGATCTCTGGGCTGAGTCTCGAGATTTGAACCGCTCCTGCTGTCGCGCTCGCCGCCGGATAGGCAGGTCGGAGTTCTCGATCCGATTGTTCTCCCGAAGTCGGCCCGGTCGATGCACGTGTCTCAGATCCAACTGATCCAGTGCGGCGCCGTAGGACCCCAGGCTGGCGGTCGTGACCGTCCGCGGCCCGATCGGCTGGTTTTGAAGGAGGTTGCCAGCGTGGGGACGGCGGGCCCCGCCGCTTCTTCAATCGCCTCGCGATCAACGTGCCGAACTTGACCGTCCAGCAGCGGATCGTCTCATAGCTGACGTCGATCCCGAGTTGGTTCACCAGCCCCAGGCGTCCATCATCACCCGGAACAGGTGGGTGTTGGGGAAATATCCCCGGACCCGCTCGGCGCCCACCCCGATCGCCAGCACAGGAACCTCCTCGGCCGTATGCGTCCGGTTCACCAGCACATTCTCCAGTCGAACAAGGTCGGCCCCGTCATCCGAGGTCTTCCAGGCATCGTAGCCTTCCAGAAGAGGTTCACCCCGGCGACCCCCATCAACCTGGAGACCGAAGCTGTGGTCCGCGGTGAACACCAGCAGGGTGTCGCTGAGATCGACCCGCGCCTGGACCTCGGCGATCAGCCGGTCGAAATCAACGACGTTCTGAAGACCCGCGCGCGCATCGTCGGTGTGGGCGTCCCATTCGACCGTCAGGAAATAGCCGCGGGGGGATTGTTGCAGGATGTCCAGGGCCCGGAGCGTGGCGGCGTGGACGTCCATCGCGTCACTGACCACCACCGGCCGCATGTTCCCGGCCGGTACGTCACCGAGCGTCGCATAGATTGGTCGGGCGTGAGTCTGGCTGAGCTCATCGAAGCTCGTGCCCAAAGCGGCCAGCTGCTCGCCGACTTGCTGACGGCCCGCGCCGACCATGACATCGACGCCGTCGCCGAACCTCGGCGTGAAGGCCTGGACGAAAATCGGGCCCCAGTTTCCGCGATCGTTCGAATGGGCGTAGTTGGCCGCCGGCGTGGCGTCGGCAATGGACTGGGTCGTGATGACGCCGGTCCACAGGCCGTTTTCCTCCGCATATTCCAGCAGGGTCTTGGTCGGGGCGCCGTCGCTTTGCCCTCTCACCGCGTCAGGGCCCTGGCTGATGACGCCGTTGCGGGTCTTCACTCCCGTTACGATCGACGACATGCCGTTCGCCGAGTCCGAGACGAAATCATCGACCGGTGAAGTCTCGCTCAGGCCGAGGTGCGGCCATTGCTGAACATTCAGACGGAGAGGCTCGCCATAGCCATGCAGGCTGGCGGCAGAGATCGTCGGCACGCCGGCCGCATCTGCGAGGAACAGGATGATGTTCCTCGCCCTAGCCGGCTGCGTCGCCGCTGTAGCGATCGCGGGGTTGTCCTGCGCCATCACAGACGCGGGGGTCAGTACGAGCGCGGCGGCGACGGCCAGGAAGGTCGGATAGCGGACGCGTTTCATGTTTGCGGTTCCAGGCGTGAAGGGGATCGATCGCCGACCACGGCGTTGGGCCGGGGCGAGGGCGCTTCGTCAACGGACGGACTATCGCCCGGGCGTGACAGTTTGGGCAGTCGCTTGCCGCGGACTGTCCGGTGATCGGCTCATCTCCCGGTTCCGTCGGCGGCGAGCAGGTGCTGCAGCACGCGCTTTTCCAGCACCAGCAGAGCGCCGGCGTTGTTGGTGCGCATGACCAGTCCTGCAGCGAGCGGCCGTGCGGCCTGGTGAACGGCGGAGGCCAGACGCTCGAACTCCGGCCGGGCGCGACCACTGACCCCATGCAAGGCGCAGAGCTGGCGCCAATCTTGCACAAAGCTCTCCAGCAGCAGCCCAAACCGCGTAACGCGGGCCCCGGAGTCGGGGCCTTTGGCGTTCATGGTCAGTTCGGCGCGGAGGTCGTCGATCAGCCACTGCACCTCTGCGGCGGGCATGATCGGCGACTGCTGGACGCTCTCTGTCAGCAGGCGCGGCATGGCGTCCGGATCCCAGGGCATCGTCCGCCATTGCGCCTTGGGCGGCGTCGGGCCGCAGGCGAAACGCCAGAAGGCGGCCGTTCCGGTCGTGTCCGCGACCAGGTGGACGCGATCCGCGCTCGACCCGTTCTCGACATGGTGCCTGCGCCAGTTATCGAAGATCCAGGCCTCCCCGGCGGCCATATGCACGGTCTCTCCGTCGCAATGGAAACGCACCTGCGGCCGGGTCAGGATCGGGACGTGCAGGCGAACGCGTGTGTGCCAGTGGTAGTTGATGTCGGCATGCTCCGGCACGCGGGCGCCCGGCGCGAGGCGCATCAGGCGCGAACGGCTCCACACCACGCCGAACCCCGCAAGCACCTGCTGTACGTAAGGCATGGTCGTCAGCCAGCGCGTCCCGAGCATCTGGCCATGTACGGAATCCGTCTCCGCCCCGCCGGCGCTGATCAGGCGCGCCGCGCTGTTGCCGGCCAGGCTGTCGGGGTGCGAGACCCAGGCCTCGGCCGGAAGGGCCGCGACCTCGGACTGCAGACGCTCGACATCGAACAGGACCGGAAGCTGGAAAAAGGGTTTGGCGAGCCGCATTGATCAGTCCCTGTAGCCGGTCACGGCGTCGCCCAGCGCATCTTCCAGAGGCGACAGCCAGGGCGTGTAGTTCCGCCATTGGTCCAGCCCCTCCCGCGCGATGGGACGGCGCACCTGTTCGGAGCTGGGCGTGCGGATGCTGCGCCGGGTCTGGTGGAAAGCCAGACAGGCCGGTTCGAACGGCAGTCCGCAGTGCGCCAGCATGCGCCGAACCCCGCCTTCGAGGTCGTCAACCACGTCCTCATAGTTCACCCGCAGCGCCCGGCCTGGCAAGACGTCGTCCCAGTGGCTCATGAGCTCGAGATAGGTCCGGTAGTAGCGGCCGATGGCCTCGGCTCCATAGGTGAAGGCGTGATGGGTCGTGCCGAACAGCTGCTTGAGATTGCTGAACCCACAGGCCATCGGCGAGCGCCGGACGTCGATGATGATCGACCGGGGCAGGATCAGCTGGATCAGGCCGATGTGCCAGACATTGTTCGGCATCTTGTCGATGAAGAATGGCCGGCCCAGCCGGCGGTGGACGGCCGTGTCGGTAAGGAACCGCTGGCCCAGGGCGCGGGCCTGATCTGCCGTCAGGCGCGCGATGGCCTCAGGATGCAGCGGCAGGCCGCAATGGGGATCGCGACCGCAAAGTTCTCCGACGTATCGATCGATGACGGTCAGTTCCTGGGTGCCCTCGACTGCAGAATGGGAGGCCAGGATCTGCTCGATCAGCGTCGAGCCAGACCGTGGAAGGCCGACGATGAAGACCGGTGCAGCGTCAGCAACGCCCCAGCCGCTCCGCGCAGCAAAGAACTCGGCCGTGAACACCGCTTTCAAGCGCCGGGCGCAGGCCTCCGCGACCTCGGGACGCCAGCGGCCGGCGGCGCTGCGCAGGGCGTTGCCGCGTTCGTAGAACCGCCACGAGGCGGCATGGTCCTTCTGGTCTTCCAGCGCCTTGCCCAGAGCGAAGCACAGATAGACCCGATCCATCTCCTGCAGATCGTGTCGCGCCTCCGCAGCCTGCATACGGGCGACGTCATCCTTGGTGAAGGCATGGGTCTTCAGGTTGGCCAGGCTGAACCAGGCGACGCCATTGTCGGGGCGCGCCGCCAGGGAGGCGCGATAGTCCGCGATGGCTTCGCCTTGTCGGCCCGTCACCTTGAGGGCGTTGGCCCGCCACAGACGCAGGTCGGCGACCTCGGCGCTCGACCCGCGTCCATCGGCCAGCAGCGTTTCGTACAGGTCGATTACTGGCTCATGGTCGCCCAGGGCGACGCAGGCCGCGCCGTACAGTTTGCGGTAATCGCGGTTGGCAGGGTCTTGGGCGAGCAGGTGTTCCGCCTCTCGCCGCGCCGGCAGAGGCTGCTGCAGCGTGAGCAGCAGCATGGCGTAGTCGAGCCGGGCGGCGTGATAGTCCGGTGCGCGTTCGAGCGCCGCTTCGAGCAGTGTGGCGGCCTCCTCAGGCTCCTCCTGAGTCTGGCGGACGCGCGCCAACAGCCGCAGGGCCCCCACATTGTCGCCCGCCCGGCGCAGATAGTCCCGAAGGATTGTTTCGGCCGGCTCCAGGTCCCCGTCCGCCAACAGGCTGTCGGCCGCGACCACCTCCGGAGGCAGCTGATTCAGGACGGCCAGCCGCTCCGCCGCATAGGCCGCCTCGGCCGTCTCTCCGCGCAGGCGATGAAGCTGTTCCAGCATGTCCCAGCTGGCCGGCAACGTGGGATTGAGACGCACCGCCTGGCCCAAGGCCTCCAGCGCCGCAGCGGCATCCCCCAGCAGCACATGGCAGTGTCCGCGCTCCTGATGCAGGCGGCTGAACCGCGGATGCCGGTGGTGCAGATGCGCGAGTACGCCCAGGGCTTCGGGAATGCGCGCGCACACGCGCAGCTCGCGGGCGCGATGCAGCAAGGTGTCGCGCGTGTCGATGTCGAAGGGGGCGTTCACCGCGCGGCGCCAGTCATCAGGAAGGGCGCCAGCCATGGCGGGTCGGGCTGGTCGGCGTCGTAGTATTCGAAGATCAGATGGACGCGGTCGGTGTCGCCGGTGTTGCGCACCCAGTGCGGTCCGAGGTTGTCGACCTCGACCGCCTCGCCGACAGGGAAGTGATGTTCCTCGCCGCCGAAGAAGCAGACCACGGCCGGATTGGTCGACAGCGGCACGTGGATCTTGTGCGGCCACTTCGCGGCCGGATTGGCGTCGACGTGCGGATGGATCACGCCGCCCGGCCGCATCCTGGCCAACATCACCCGTGGAAAGACGCCGCGCGCATAGCCGTAGTCGCGCACGGCGGCAGCCATCACCGGTTCGAGCAGCGCACGCCAGTCCGGCCAGGCCGGGCGGTCGTGCGACGCACGCCAGTCGCGGCCGCTGTCGATGAAACGAAAGACGATGTGGCGCGTGGCGTCGAGGGCCTCGAGCTTGTTGGGCTTGTCGACGTTCTCGGCGTCCCAGACGGCTTCGGGAATCGCCCGCACGGCCGCTTGCAGCGCGACGATATCGACCGGCCCCAGCGGGCGAACGCCCGTGGTCTTGCGCGGATTACCGGTCAGGTCGACAGGGCTCACCGCGAACCTTCGAAGGTGTAGCCGAACAGGTCCAGGTCCTGCGCGTAGCGGGCGGCGACGGCGTCGATCAGCTCCGGGTCGTAATAGCGGCGATAGTCCCCGCGTCTGGTGCCGTTGATCCGCTCGAGCGGCCGGGAAGGAATGCCGATCCGCGCACAGATCGCATCGTACGAGCCCTGCATGTCCTCGACGCGGCCCACCACGTCCGTCAGCAAGGTCTCGCCATTCCCGTCAACCAGCAGGGACGCCTGCGGCTGGAACAAAATGTGCTGCTCAGGCGGCTGGTCGAACAGGAATTTGCGCATCACCTCGCGCGGCTGGCGCTCGAAGACGTCGCCTCCGCGCAGCATGAAGGCGCAGTAGGAGACGAAGCGGTCGAACGGATTGCGGACGAAGGCGAACTTCAGATAGCCGCCGAACGCCGCCTCGCCGAGGTGCGGACGCACCTGCTGAAGCGACAGGTGGCCGTGCCGGATGGCGGCCAGGTCGGACCACGGGAAACGCTTGTCGACGAACAGCCCCACCTGCTCGACATCCTCGTCCCCCATTTGTTCGCGCAGGGCCTGCCGGACCGCATGCGTGCCGGTCTTGGGCACGGCGGCGAAGATGAAGCGGTGACGATGGGAAACGATCATGGGTCGGATACCGAAAAGGGGCGCCCCCCCTCTCTGTGAGGAGGGACGCCCGTCATAGGCTGGCGATCGTGTCAGAACTTGTAGCTGACCCCGGCCATATAGGTCGTTCCGCTCTGGTTCTGATTGTAGAGATACTGGTTGCGCCCCCAGAACTGGGTGTCCTTCTCGTTGGTCAGGTTGACGGCGTCCACGGTGAGCTGCAGGTCATCCGCGATGTTGAAGAAGGCGGCAGCGTCGACGTAGGTCGAAGCCTCGAAGCCCCGCGTGCCAGCGCTCATCGGATCGGCGCTGTAGCCGCTGTAGCCGCTGAACCAGGTGGCGCGGTGGCTCATGGAGGCGCGAGCGCCCCACTGGGGGGTCTCGAAATACACAGTGGCGTTATAACTCTCGGGCGAGAAGCCGGTCAGGTCCTCGTCCGCGTCCACCTTGGTGTAGTTGGCCGTCACGCCGAAGCCGTCGAAAGGCGCCGGCAGGAAGGTCAGCTGCGCCTGCACCGTCAGTTCAACGCCGGTCAGAGTGTTTGTGCCCTCGATGTTGATGGGCATCGAGAACTCGCTGACGATGGTGTTTTCCGTGGCGCCCGGGATGGTGCCGAACGGAACACCTGTCTCGCTGAATGGCACGTTCTCCAGCAACACCGATCCGATGTAGTTGGTGATGTCCTTCTGGAAGAGGCTGACCGCGACGAGGCCGACGTCGCCGAAATAGTATTCCAGACCCAGATCGTAGGCGTTGACCTTGTAGGGCTCCAGATTCGGATTGCCGCGCGAGGCGGTGATCTCGCCCGAGTCCTCGTTCTGGAAGGCGCTGCCTTCGGCCGCCATCGAGCCGAGACCCGGGCGGTTCAGGTTCTGGGTCGCCGAAAAGCGCAGCAGGACGTCGGGGGCGACTTCAAGCACCGTGTTCAGAGCCGGCAGGACGCCCTCATAGCTGCCCTCGACATCGGATGTGCCCAGGTAGGCATAGCTGTCGCCCTGGATCCAGCCGACGCTGCGGGTGTCGGTCGAGTAGCCGCGCAGGCCGATGTTGCCGCGGAAGGGACGCCCCATCACTTCACTGTCCCAATCGGCCTGGACGAAGCCGGAGATCGTCTCTTCCGTGGTCTCGAAGACGTTCTCGATGTCCTGCAGCGCGCCGCCCGTGCCGTCGGTATTGGGACCGAAGCGGTGATATTCGCGGTATTTCGCGAAGGCCCGGTCGTAGTTGCCGACCAGCCAGGAGCCGAACTGGTTGGTGAAGACGTCGGCGATGTCGGCGACCGAAGTGCCGCGCGTCTTGCCCCGCGTGCCGTTGACGTTGTCGTCATAGAAGGTGTCGACGCCTTTCTGGCGGAACTTGTGATAGGCGGCGCCGGCGCTGAAGGTCCAGGTGTCGTTCAGTTCGAAGCGGGCGTTCAGCTCGCCCTCGTGAAGCTCAGATTCATTGTGGAAGCCACGGTAGTAGAACGAGTCCATCGCGTAGTTGGCCGGGTTGGTGGCGTCGAAGCCCGGATATTCGAAGGTCGCCGAGCGACCGTCAGCGCCATAGTTGGCGATCAGGTTGCCCTTGGCGCGCATGTACAGTTTGTCGTCGTAGGGCGTCTCATACGTCGACTTCTCGTAGCCGATGTGACCGTCGATCCTCAGGCGGTCGGACAGGTCCCAAGTGCCGGTCAACACGATCTGGTTGAACTCATTCTCGTTGCGTGACCGGCGATGCTCGCTGCCGAAGGTCGTGCCGGTGACGTCGGTCATGGTGACGTAGTCGTTGGCGTCCCAGGCGATGTCGTTGATGACCGACGCCGTCCGGAACATCGAAGGCCAGGGGGCGCCTGCGGCGGTGTCGAAGGCGATCGAGCCGGACGAGTTCAACGGGCGCGTGGCCAGGTGCAGCTCGTTCCGCTCAGTGGTGAACTGACCATGAAGCACGTCGAGCGTGAGCTCCATGGTCCCGGTCGGACGCCATTGGACCGCTGCCGTCAGGCCCACGCGCTCCTGCTCGGCGTTCCAGGACGAGGTGCGGTTGCCGTCAGCGAAATACAGGTCGCCGGACAGGAACTTCGCCTGTTCAGCTGCGGACAAGCGGGAGATGTTCAGGCCAGCGTTGACCATCGCCTGCAGACGGCCGGCGCTGGCCTGTTCGTAGTTATAGGTGTTGTGCCCCTGCTCGGTCGTCCGACGACGGCTGTAAGCCGCCGAGAAGGATACACCGAAAACATTGTCCCAATTCTGGGTGAGAAGGGCGGCGACGCGCGGCTGGGCGTCGTCGGTGTATTCGTTGGTCCCGACCTTGGAGGTCACGGCGCCGCGGAAGCCAGGCTCGGTGTCGAAGGGGCGACCGGTGAACAGGCCGACCGTACCGGCCATGCCGCCTTCTTTCTGCGACGCCTGGAAAGTCTTCTCGACCTCGACGCGCGAGAACAGTTCAGAGGCGAAAATGTTGAAGTCGAAGGCCCGGTCTCGCGACCGCTGGCCGCGGCTATCCTGGGCCGAGTCGACGTTGCCAAGAACTTCCATCCCGTTCAGCTGAACGCGGCTGAAGTCAGCGCCCAGTCCGCGCAGCGAAATCCGGCGGCCCTCGCCGGCTTCACGGGTGATCTGCACGCCCGGAAGACGCTGCAACGACTCCGCCAGGTTAAGGTCGGGGAATTTGGCCATGTCTTCCGCGACAATGGCGTCTACCGCGATGACCGAGTCCTGTTTGATGTCGCGGGCGTCGCTCAGCGAGCGGCGGTAGCCGGTGACGATGACCTCGTCGAGCTCACTGGCCCCGTCCTGCGCATAGGCGACCGTCGAACCGGCGCCGACGACGGCTGCGGAGACCGTAGCGAGCAGTAAATTCCTGAAATTCCGGCGCGTAGTCGGAACAGTGTTTTGCTTGAGCATGTGTTGTATCCCCCAACTGGTCTGCACCAGATTGTTAGAGCAGTTGGGGGTAACAGCCGCGTGACGTTTCGCTGACCACTCTGTGCGGAGTGCGAGAATTCGCGTCGTCCGATCGGTCGCTGTCATACGATCGCAATCGGCAAAACCTAGGAAGACGCGGGCGGCAGCGACTTGTCAGCCCCACCGTCCGGAGGACGAGCCATGACGCCAATGCAGGATCGCCGCAGCTTCATCGCCGCAATGATGGCCTCAGCGGGGGCGGCAGCCGCCTTTACGCCTTCGATCGCCCGGGCTCTGGAGATCCCCGCCGATCGACGCACCGGCACGTTGATGGACGTCGCGCACGTAGTTATCCTGACGCAGGAGAACCGCGCCTTCGACCATTATTTCGGCACGATGCGCGGCGTGCGGGGCTTCGGCGACCGTTTCGCCGTTCCTGCTCCCCCGTTGCAGACCGCGCCGGATCGTACCGTTCTGGTCCAGCCCAATGAGCAAGAGGGCGTCGAGCCCGCGCTGGTCGCGCCGTTCCGTTTGGATACGAATGCTGACTTCCGCCTCTATCGCCCGCTCGGCACGCCCCACGGCTTCGCCGACAGTCAGGCGGCCTGGGACAACGGGCGGATGGGCGAATGGCCACGCCACAAGCAGAACCAGTCGATGGCCCATTTCGCGCGCGAAGACCTGCCGTTCCAGTTCGCCCTCGCCGAGGCCTTCACCCTGTGCGACGCCTATCACAGCGCCCTGCACACCAGCACCAACCCCAACCGTCTCTATATCTGGACCGGCACCCACGACCCGCTCGCCAGGGCCGGCGGCCCCGCCATCAACAATGGCTATGACACCCTGGAGGCCGACCCGCTTCACCACGGCGGCTACCTCTGGACCACCTATCCCGAGCGACTGATGGACGCCGGCGTCGGCTTCCAGATCTACCAGGACATGGCGGACAATTTCACCTACAACCCCCTCGTCGGCTTCCAGAGCTATCGCCGGGCGCACGGCGCCTCGGGCGCCGCCGAGACCCTTCTGTCACGCCGAACCATGACGACCCGCACCCTGGACGGGCTCAAACAGGACGTGCTGGCGGGCAGCCTGCCGGAGGTGTCGTGGATTATCGCGCCTGCGGCCATGTCGGAACATCCCAGCGTCTCCACCCCCTCCAGGGCGCGGACTATACGGCCAGGGTGCTCGATGCCTTGACGGCCAACCCCCACGTCTGGGCGCGGACAGTCCTGCTGATCAATTTCGACGAGAACGATGGCCTGTTCGACCACGTGCCGCCGCCCGCCCCGCCAGCGCGCGTGTCCGGCCGCTCGGTCGGCGCGACCAGCGTACCGGCGGACGATGAATATCATGTCCACCCCCAGGCGGCCGGCGACGAGCCTTATCTGGACCGCCCCTACGGCCTTGGCATGCGCGTGCCACTGTATGTGATCTCGCCGTGGAGCAAGGGAGGGCATGTCGCGTCCGAGGTCTTCGATCACACCAGCATTCTGCGCTTCCTCGAGGCGCGCTTCGGCGTGCATGAACCCAATATCAGCGCCTGGCGACGCGGCGTATGTGGCGACCTGATATCATGCTTTGATTTCGCGGCGCCCGACACGGTCGACTTCATGGCGGCGCTTCCGGAGACCGAGGCGCTGTCGATCCGGGCGGCTCGCCTGGAGGAAATTCCTCCGCCCATGCCGGATCAGGCAGCCGCGCCAGTACAGGAGACCGGCCTGCGTCCGCGCCGCGCCACCCCCTATCATCTCGGCGCCCGGCTCCGGGTTTCGGACACAGGGCGCGCCCTGCTGCTGACGAACCAGTCGGTGGAGCGTGCAGCCGTCTTTCACGTCTATGACGTTGCGCGGCTGGACCGGTTTCCGGCCCGCTACACGGTGGGTGCGGGAGAGGAATTGGCCCACGCGCTCCCGCTGCCGGACAAAGACGTGAATCTGTTCGTCATCGGTCCCAACGGCTTCCACCGACGCCTGACGGGCCGAAGTGATCGGTTCGCGGTCAGCGTCGAGGGTGGCAGGGTCGCACCGACCGCACTGCGTCTTGAAAACCTCGCGTCGACGCCACTGTCGATCGCCATGACGGACCGCGCCTACGGCGCCGCCAGTGAGGTGGTCAGGCTGGCCGTCGGCGAGACCCGCACCCTCTCGATGGCGCTCACGGACAGCCACGGCTGGTATGATCGACAATTAGAGGCGGGCGGCCAGGCCTGGCGCATCGCGGGCCATGTCGAGACGGGACGCGCGTCCTGGTCGGACCCCGCGAACGGCGGACCGGGTCCCCTCCGCCTGGCTTAGCGCACGCGGATGTCGACGCTGATCCGCACAGCGTCGTGACGCCAGTGCTCGTGGTCGTACTCCACAACGCGGCCTTGCGCGTCGTAACTGATGCGCTGGACGGCCAGACCGGGCAGGCCTGGCTTTAGCCGCAAAGCCTTGGCTTCATAGCCCGTCAGGGCACAGGGCTGCATGCTGACCTGGTTGCGGGCGACGGACAGGCCGTACTCGCTCTTCAGAATGCTGGTCAGCGACTTGTCGAAGGAGAAGCGCAACAGGTCCGGCGCAAGCGCGGCGTCGACGACGATCCGCTCAACCAGCACGGCCCGACTGTCCACATAGCGGCGGCGGCGAATCATGTAGAGCGGCGAGCCGGCCGGGCGGGAGAAGACCTCGGCCAGAAGGGGGTCCGCGACGACCAGGTCGGCCGAAATGGTCTCCGTTGTCGGATTGCGCCCCTGCGCCTCGACATAGGACATGAAGCCTTCCCAGCGGGTCGGGTCATACACCACAGGCGGCGGCGATACGTACCAGCCGCTGCGGTCACGGCGATAGATCACCCCCTCTGCCTCGAGTTGGAACAGGCCCGCGCGGATGGTGCCTCGCGCGACGCCGACCTCGTCCTGCAGTCGCCGCTCGGACGGCAGCTTGTCGCCTGGCTTCAGATCGCCCGCGGCGATGCGCCTCGCGATGTCGTCGCGCATGCCCAGGTAGTGCAGACCTTCGGACTTCAAGGCTGAGGCGGTGTTCACCATTTGAATCCCGGGATTGAACCACGCCTTCGATCCGACCCCGTCGGTTCCACGTCAAGGCGCCACGCAAACGCCAAGAGTTTTTCACGAAAGCTTCGCCGAGCACGGCTCAATTCTTGGTACATACCAGTTTTGCAGGCCGTGTCTCGCGGCTTCTCAAGCCATTTCTCTCCGGGAGTCTGTCATGGACAAGCCGATCAAGGTCGCCGCGCTGGTCGTGGCCTTCACCGCCGCCGCAATGGCGGGCATGGGGCCCGCTTCCTCTGTCGCTGCTCAGACGGTCCGCCACGTCATTGTCATCGGCGTCGATGGCTTGAGCCCCGACGGCGTGATGAAGGCGGACACGCCGACCCTGGACAACATGATGGCCAATGGCAGCTGGAGCCTGCACGCCCGGGGCGTGATGCCGACGACAAGTGGCGCCAATTGGGCCTCCATCCTCAACGGCGCCGGTCCGGAACAGCATGGCGTGACGAGCAATGACTGGCAGGTGGGCGAGTTTAATTTCCCGACCTCGGTCACGGGCTCAGGCGGATTCTTTCCGTCCATCTTCCAGATTCTGACGGATCAGCATCCGGAGTGGGAGGTAGGTTCAATCTATAACTGGGAGGGGTTCGGCAACCTCTATGACCACCGGTTCGTGGACTACGACGTCAACGGCGAGAACGAGGACCAGACCACCGCACTGGCGACCGCCTACATAAGGGCCAGCTGCCCCAACTTCCTGTTCGTGCACCTCGATCACGTGGATCACGCCGGCCATCAATACGGTCATGGCACGCCGCAGTACTATGAGGCGGTGGCCAGGGCCGACGCGCTGATCGCTGAGATCCGGCAGGCCACCATCGAGGCCGGCATCGCCGACGACACGGTCATCCTGGTGACCTCCGACCACGGCGGCGTGGGCAAGGGGCATGGCGGAGAGACGCTGGCCGAGCTGGAAATTCCGTGGATCGCCTACGGCGGCGGCGTCAACCGGGGCGTGGAGCTCGACCTGCCCATCAACACCTTCGACACCCCCGCAACTGCGGCCTGGCTACTGGGCGCGGACATCCCCTATGCCTGGCTGGGGCGCCCGGTCCGGCCTGCCATGGCCGGCGAGCCGGCGCCGGTGCAGGCCTACCGGATCAGCAGCTTCCATGCCTCGCCGCTCATCGAACCCGTGGGGCAGGGCAATGCGCCTTCGGGCGGCCTGTTCGTCGACCGGACGGCGCAGATGACCATCCGCAATCCGAACCCAGTCGGCGAGATCCGCTATACATTGGACAATTCCATCCCAACCAGCGCGTCGCCCCTCTACGCCGGCCCGGTCCAGATCACCCGCAGCACCATCGTGCGCGCCGGCCTGTTCGTTGACGGCCTGGCCGCCAGCGTTCCGGCCACGGCCTATTTCCGTATCCTGGACGAGAGCGCCGGGCCGCGCGGCCTCACCTACAGCGCCTATCTGATGCCGGAAGGGCCGGTGCGGCTTCCAGACTTTTCGCGCCTTCAACCGGCGGCCACGGGTCATACGCATGAGCTGAGCATCGATGGGCTGACCCTGCCGCGCGAAGACGCCGTCGCCGTGGTGTTCGAGGGTGACATCACCATCGCCACCGCCGGGTCGTACGGCTTTTCGCTGGCCTCGGACGACGGCAGCAAGCTTTACATCGACGGCAAGACGGTCGTGGACAACGACGGCGACCACGGGGTGATCACCGCCGCCGGCAGGATCGATCTTCAGCCCGGCAAGCACGCCATCCGCGTCGAATACTTCAATGGGGGCGGCGGCTCTTGGCTGGGCGCCTATTTCGAAGGTCCCGGCATCCCGCGCCAGTTCGTCGATCCGAACCTGCTGACGCCGCGTTGAACGCCCCTTCCGCGGCTCGGTCCCATCGATCGGCCGGTCAACCGACTTAACGGCGCCAGGTTGTTCTGGTATAGTCCAAGATTGCCGCCTGGATTCCTTATGATGCGACCGCAATCCGCCGAAGCCTTCGTCGGCTCAACCATCGCCCTCTTCGATCAGCTCGGCGGCGCCCGCTATGGCGAGGCCGTGACGCAGCTCGAGCATGCGCTGCAATGCGCCCATCACGCGCGCGCCGCTGGCGATCCTGACGCGCTGGTGGCCGCCGCGCTGCTGCACGACATCGGCCACCTGCTGCAAAAGCAGGGCGAGGACGCCGCCGATCGTGGCCTCGACGCCTTTCACGAACGCATTGGCGCGGCCTGGCTGGCTCAGGGCTTCGGCCCGCTGGTCACCGAACCGATCCGCCTGCACGTGGAAGCCAAGCGCTATCTCGCGACCCGTGAAACCGGGTATCTGGAATCGCTGAGCCCGGCCTCCAGCCAGAGCCTGGATCTGCAGGGGGGAGCCATGACCGAGCCGGAGGCCGACGCGTTCAGCGCGTCTCCCGGGTTCGAGGCGGCTGTAAGGCTGCGTCGCTACGACGAACTGGGGAAGGTCGAGGGCGTGGTGATCGCGCCGCTGACCGACTATCGTGATCTGCTCATCTCGCTCGCCGCACAGACTGAAGCGGCGGCCCCGGTCGCTCAGACTTCCGCCTAGAGCAGGATCGGCTGAGGAGGAATCGCTTCGCGATTCCGCTGATGCCGTAAATCCTGCTCCAGATATGAGCGAGAGCCTGATTCACGCTTTCGACAGAAGCGCGAAGCGCTTCCGTCTCAAACGATCTGGCTCTAGCGGGCGTCGAGGCCATGGCCGGCACGCCGGGCGGCTTCGGCTTGCAGCGCCGGAACGAGATCGGCGACCGTGTCGATGACCAGGTCGGCGCCGGCTGCCCGCAACCGAACGGCGGCCGCGCTCAACAGAGCGGCCCGCGCATCGACGCCCAGCTCGGCCAGCGCCTGTGCCGTAAGGCCCGCCATATTGCCCGACGCGGCCACGCCCACGGTGAAACAGCCCGCATTCCGCCCCTCCGCCATCCCGACTTCGGCGTCGTCGACCTTGACCACACGTGCAAGCGGCCAGACGCCCAACTCGGCGCTGGCCTTGTAGATCATCAGCGGCGAAGGCCGTCCCTGGGGCGTTTCGTGCGCACACACGACCAGGTCGGGCGCATAACCCTGGCTCGCGGCGCGCGGCAGGATCGCCAGCATCATCTCGCGCGTGTAGCCGGTGCACGAGGCGATCTTCACACCCTGCTCGCGCAAGCTGGAAATGGCGGCGGCGACGCCGGGGACGAGGTCTGCAGTCTCTCCGGCCAGCCGGATCATCGGGGCCTGAAGCTCAGCCATTACCTGTTCAAGCGCCGCCTGCCCCGGCAGGGCGCGGTGCGCATCCTGCCAGGCCCGTGCGATCCGGGGCTGTTCGAACATGGCTCGGACATGGTCGGCCTTGGCGCGGCCCATATCGCGACGCGCCTCCTCTTCAGCGACTGTCACGCCGCGGGCGGCGAAGGCCTCGATCAACGCCAGCACAGGCGCGCGGCTGCCGAAATCGACGGTGGTGCCGGCCCAGTCGAAAACGACCATGTCAAAGGAGTCGCGGATGGAGGTCATGGTTCGGAAGTCTCCTCGAACAGGTTGGCGATCACCTCCTCGCCGAAGGCAAAGCCGGTGGAGGCGCCGTTCCCGGCGGTGACGAGCGCGAGGCGCACACGCGGATGCGGCGACTCGATCAGGCTGGCGTGGGGGCCGCGGGCATAGGTTCCCGTCCAGCGCTGCAGAACCGGCGGGGCCGGATGCCCGGTGGCGGCGCGCCACTCGTCCAGGATCAGCCGATCCACGGCCTCGCCCGCAAAGGGGTCCGGCGTGGCGGCATCGTGGTGGCTGTCGCCGACCACCAGGTCGCCGTCGGCCTCCTGCACGGCGATCAGATGGACGCCATTGGCGAGGGCGTCGCCCTGCTCCGCCTGCAGCCGCGCGCGCAGGGGGGCCGTTTCAGGCAGGTCTGCGTAACCGCCGTAACGGACGAGACCCAGATCCGACATGACCGGCGCCGGCAGGGTGAAGCCGGGCGAGGCCAATCGCATCATCTGCAGCTTGCAGCGCACCAGTCCGGCGTTGGACAAACGGTCCGGGAACAGGCTGGCGAAGTCGTCGCCGGGGCAGACCACCGCCGCACCGGCCTCGATCACGCCCCTGGCGGTGACGATGCGCGGCGGCTCGACCGCATGGACGGCGGTCTGGCGCAGGAAGACGACGCCGTAACGATCGGCCAGCCAGGCCGCCAGACGCGGGATCGCCGTACGCGAATCCACACGCAGATCATGGGGGCTCCAGAGGGTCGCGGCGGTCTCGGGGCCGGTCGCATCCGGCGCGCGCACCCGCGCCTCGTCCGCCGTCAACAGGCGACACCCCTCGCCCATTTCAGTCGCCATGAAGGCGTCCAGCACCGTGACGGCCTCGGGGCGCCGGACCGGTAGCCAAAGACCGCGTTGCAGTACCGGGATGCCCGCCTCTGCGGCGACCTCATCCCAGACGGCGCGGCTGCGGTGCGCCCGTCGCCAGACAAGGCCGCGGGGCTGGCCAGTGACGGTGACGAAGCCGAAGTTACGGATCGAGGCGCCGTTCGCCTGGGCGTCCCGGTCGATCACGACGACCGACAGACCCCGGCGGGCGGCGGCCAAGGCGCAGGCCAGGCCGACGATGCCCGCGCCCACCACCGCGATGTCGTAGCGCTTGTCCATCTGTCAGTTCACCGGTCGGGCCGAGGCGATCGGATCAATCCCGGCGTCGCCGCACCGGCCCGCCGCACGCAGCGGGTTGCACAGCGCGGCCGCATTCCCCGGCAGCCGCACCTGGTATCCGCCGGCGAACCGTGCGTCCGGTAGCATATAGTCGGTCGAGACGTATTGAGCGCCCGAAGCCAAGGCTGCGTCACGACGCCGGGCGTCGTTGACCCGCGCCTCGGCCGTATCCGCATCGGCGCGGGTGCGGACGATAAAACCGGCCTCAACCGCCGCCTGGATGCGCGGGCCCTCGGCGACGGGGTCGTTAAGCGTCAGATAGGCGGCGGCCGGCGAGGTCTCGTCGGTATTGATGAAGAAAACCCGGCCTTCGAGCGAGCGACGCGAACCGCGATAGGCGGCCGTCTTCTCCGGTCCCTCGTCCAGCACGAACATCACCTTGCCGCGGGCCTCGCCCAGCGTCGGCCAGGCTCCGGCGAGGACGGCCTCACGCAGCGTGGGATAGGCTCCCTGCACAGTGTCCGGCGTGATCAGGGCCTCGGCCGGGAAGACGGTGCGCACCTCGCTGTCCAGCGCATCCCAGGCTGCCGTGTCGAACGGGAGGGCGTCTGTTCCACCCGGAAGGGGCGAAGCGTCGGTTTTGGCGTTGAACATCAGAAGCAACGGGGCGTGATCGGGGTGGTCGACCGACCAGCGCCGGATGACGCCCAGACACTTGACCAGTTGCACGCAGACGCTCAACACATCGACGTCCTGGACATGCATCACCTTGAAGCCCGGAACCTGGAGCGCGGCGCCGTGCACCGGATCGAGCGTCAGAGCCGCAACGGCCATGCCCGCAGGCTCGGCAAACCTGCCGCCTTCGGGGTCGTAAAAGATGTCGATCTCGAGTTGGCGGGCGCCGTCGTCCAGTTGCTCGACCAACGGCCGATGGCCGTAGTCGAGTCCATCCGCCTGACCCGGGTCGAGCTGCCTCAGCAGGGTCATCAGCGGTCCGGGCATCGTTGCCTTGTAGCTATTGTGCGTGCCGACCATCAGCAGGTCGTTCAGCCGCAGATTGGCGTCCATCCAGGCGTGCTCACAGGCCGCGCCCGCACGATCGGCCGAGGCCGCGGCAAGGTCGCAGGGTGCCGCCTGCGCCATGCCCAAACCCGCCAGTTCCAGGATCGCCGCCACCCAGCGCATAGGCGCCTCTCCGTCATCCAGCCGTTGCAGGTTTGGTCTAGACCACATCGATGCAACGAAAGCATGTCAAGTGATGAACCGACTGCGGCTCTGGCTGGCGCGGGCCAACCCCGTGATCTTCGTTCTGTTCGCCGGTCTTGCGGGATTCTGCGCGTATTTCTCGATGTACGCCTTCCGCAAGCCGTTCACCGCCGCGACCTTCGACCTGGTCCCGGGCTGGGAATTCGCGCTGGACTACAAGATCGCGCTCGTGATCGCCCAGATCGCCGGCTACGCCCTGTCCAAGCTGATCGGCATCAAGGTCATCGCCGAGATGCGGCCAGAGCATCGGGCGGGCGCGATCATCATTTTGATCGGCGCCTCCTGGATCGCCCTCGTGCTGTTCGCCGTCGTCCCTGCGCCTTGGAACGTGGCGGCCCTGTTCCTCAACGGCCTGCCTCTGGGTCTGATCTGGGGTCTGGTGTTCGGCTTCATGGAGGGTCGACGCACCAGCGAGGTCCTGGGCGCGATCCTGTGCGCCAGTTTCATCCTGTCGTCGGGCGTGGTGAAGTCGGTCGGCAAGACCCTGATGGACGGCTTCGACGTCAGCGCCTACTGGATGCCGGCGGCGGTCGGGGTGGTCTTCATGCCGCTACTGGCGGTATCGGTCCTCGCGCTCGCCGCACTGCCCCCACCCAGCCCTGCGGACGAGGCCGAGCGCGTGGCGCGCCGGCCGATGATGGCCAGGGAACGGGCCGCCTTCCTGGCAGCCCATTGGCCGGTCCTCGTCCTGCTGGTCGCCGCCTATGTGATGCTGACGGCATTCCGCGACCTGCGCGACAATTTCGCCGCCGAGATCTGGCAGGCGCTGGGCTATGGCGACGCCGCCTCGGTCTTCACCGCCAGCGAAGGCCCGGTGGCGGTGCTGTCCCTGATCGCGATGGGCGTGATGATCGCGGTCAAGAACAATGGCGGGGCCTTGTTGCTGATGCACGCGGTGATCCTGGTTGGATTCGTCACTCTGGGCGGCTCGACCCTGGCCTTCCAGCACGGCCTGCTCTCACCGATCGCCTGGATGATCGTCAGCGGGGCAGGCCTGTATCTGGCCTACACGCCCTTCAACGCCATGCTGTTCGATCGGCTGATCGCCTATTCCGGAACCGTCGCGACCGCCGGCTTCCTGATCTATGTGGCCGACGCGTCCGGATATGTGGGCAGTGTCATACTGCTGCTGGTGCGCAACTTCGCCGCGGTCGATCTGCCTTGGCTGCGCTTCTTCGTCGGCGCAGCCTATGCCACCAGCTTGGCAGGCCTCGTGCTGGTGACTGGCGCGGCGGTCCTGTTCTTGCGTGACCGCGAGAGTGGCCCGATGCGTGACCCAACAGACGGAACGTAATAGCGCGCAGAGGTCACCGTGCTGGGGGACTGACCTTCCTCCGCAAAATTGGACGGCGTCAGGGTCTGGCCCCCAACCGGGCGAAGTCGAAAGGCGCCCTCCCCGTCTGGATTCAGCCAACCAATTCGGCCAACGCGTTCGCCGCCTCGGCCCGGAAAAGCCGGAGGCTCGGTCTGCTGAGCAGATGGCGTTGAATGCTGGAGGTTTTACAGATGACTGATTCTCCTGACAGCGTCGTCCGCACAGAGCTTGGGACGACCGCCTTGCGACGGCTCAAGACCATGCGATTCTAGCGCTCGGGCTCACTACGCAGATTGGCCCGGACGACGCCGAGGAACGCCTCTGCAAGGCGATCCGGGCCGGAGTTGGCCGAGGTCGCGAAGCCGTATTCGTGGCGGATGCCGGGCGTGAACCGCCGCAGGACCGTGCCCTCCCGGACATAGGCCTTCGCCAGCCTCTCGTTGACGATGGCGACGCCCACGCCACGAGACGCGAGCGCACAGGCCGAGGCGATCGTATGGGTCTCGACCTTGACCCTTGGCACCACGCCGGCATCGGCGAAGGCGGCCTCGACCTGGGCGCGGAACCGCTGGCCCTGGCCCAGCAGGATCAGCGGGACGCCGCGCATATCCGCCGCCGCGACCGTCTCCTGCGCCGCCAGAGGGTGGCCGACCGGTAGGACGCAGGCGCTCTCGCTGACCAGCACCGTTTCGGTCCGCAGGTCGGCGCGATTGTGCGGCAGTTTGACGAAGCCGGCGTTCACCGTCCGCGACGCGATCATCGCCTTGGCGACCTCGACGCCGTGGGAATCGATCGACACATGCACCTGGGGGTACTGCTCCAGAAAGCGCTCGATCATGTCGGGTAGGATCGCTTCGAGGAAACTGGGCGGGGCGACGAGGCGCAGGTGGCCGACGCGAAAGTCCGAGATGTCGCGGGCCAGCGACTGCACACGATCAACGTTGTCGAGCGCGCGTTCCACCTCCTGATGCAACAACAGTCCGTCGGCGGTAAGCATCAGCCGTCCACGATCGCGATGGAACAGTTCGAACCCCACGTCGCGTTCGAGCTGGGCCAGCAACCGGCTCGCGGCGGGCTGGCTCAGCCCCTGGGCGCGCGCCGCGCCGGTCACCGAGCCCAGCCGGACGATCGCGTTGAAGATCCGGAGCGCTCTCAGCCGGATCGTCTGACGGCCGTCGGCGTCCGGCGTCATGGCATGACCCTAGGCGATCGGCCGGATCGGAAGCACGATATGCGACGGGGCGTCGGGCCCGAAATGCACGGCGCAGATCGCAGCGACAGGTTCGCTGGCCTCCCCGGCCGGGACACCCGTGCCCGGGTTGACGTCGAAATGAGGGAAGTTGCTGGCCGATAGGTCCAGCCGGATCCGATGACCGGCCGCGAACAGGTTGGACGTCGGAAAGGCCTTGATGTCGACGCCATACACTTCCCCCGGCCGCATCGGATGCGCGGTCTCGAACCCGTCGCGGAAGCGTAGGCGCAGGACGCCATGGGTCAAGTTCAGGGCGTATCCCTCGGGATAGTCGGTATTGGGCGGATAGACATCGACCAGTTTGATCATGACGTCGCAGTCCAGGGCACTCGCGGAAATCCACAGCCGGGCCGACACCGGCCCGGTGACCTCCACCGCCTGGGTCAGAACTTCGGTCTGGAAGGTGACGACATCGTCGCGGTCGGCCAGGTCCCTGCCCGGCATGGAGGCCCCGTACAGGTCGAAGGTCTCCCGCTGGTCGAAGCCGCCCGCCTCCATCAGGGGCGCGCCCGAGGCGATAGCGCCGCCGATGGTGGGAACGGGATTGCCCGGATCGTGCCGCCAGGAGCGCTCGCCCGCCTCGGGGATCGCGCGCGACAGTCCTCCGTCGCCCGAGAGGTGGAAGGCCGTGGCCTCGACAGCGGGCGGCGGCCAGTCCGCCTCGTCGCGCCAGCGCCCGCCATGATCGAGTCGATCCTGCGCCGTGCGACGACCGGTCCCGCCGCCCATGACGAACAGCCGGACCGGCGACGACAGCGGGTCCGCGACCGCAGGGTCCCGGCGCAGGTGGCGGTCGAACCAGTCCAGGCGCAGACGCAGGTAGTCATCCGCCAGATGACCGTCCAGCGTCGCCTCCGGCCCGAAGTCGGCGTCTCCCGCGAAGGTCACCGACCGCTGCCCATGGGTCCACGGCCCCATCACCAGCCGCACCGGGCCCGCCTTCATGCGGCTGAGAGCGGCGAAATTCTCGGTCGCCGCGAGCGCATAGGGATCGTACCAGCTGCTCATGAACACCATCGGCGCGTCGGTGAACCGCTGGTAGTGGGCGGAGGCGCAAAGGTCGGGTTGCGTCCAGAACGGACCGAAGGTCTCGCGCGCCCACATCTGTACGATGAAGTCTTCGTATTCCGGGGCGGCGGTCAGGGGAGAATGGCCGGGAAGCCAAGGATTCACCCGCACCCACGCGCCGATGTCCTCAGCCTCCAGCGCGGCCCTGCGCGCCGGATCGGCGGCGGTCGCCGGTGCCTGCAGCGCGTGTTTGTAGGCCCAGGTCAGTTGCTTGAGCTCGAAGGCCCCGCCCTGGCGGATGCCGCTGTGATAGCCGCTGGAGAACCCGCCTGAATCCATGAACATCGCGGCCAGTGCCGGATGCCCCAGCGCCGCCACGGCCGCCTGGACGTGAGCGGAATAGGACAGGCCGGTCATGCCGATCCGCCCGTCGCACCAGGGCCGGTCCGCGATCCAGCTCAGGGTGTCATAGCCGTCGTCGGCCTCGTTCAGGTATTTGGAGAAGACGCCCTCGGAGGCCGAACGCCCCCGGCAGTCCTGCAGGACGTAGGCGTACCCGGCGCGCGCGAAGTCGGCCGCGACCTCGGGCTTGGAACGCGGCGTCGGATCGGCGGCCGTCCGGTCGGCGTGGTTCGTTCCCCGCTTGTCGTACGGGGTCCGCTCCAGAATGACGCTGAACGGACCCGTGGCGGCTGGCAGATAGATGTCTGCGGCCAGACGCACGCCGTCACGCATCGGCGCCATGACGTCGCGCAGGACAACGATGTCCTCACCCGGTCTGGGGTGGAGAACGGCGCTCACGGGATCGCCGGCGTAGCGATGGCGGGCGGCGGCAGCCTATAGGTCGCGGGCGCGCCCGGACCGACCGGCAGGGACAGGGATACCCACAGGGTCACCAGCGCGATCCCGGCCAGGCCGAAGGCGATACTGTAGGGTAGCATCAGGGCGATCATCGAACCGATGCCGAAATCGGGCTTCCACCTCTGGCTGATGATCAGCACCAGCGGGAAGTTGCTGGCCAGCGGCGTGACGATGTTGAAGATCGAGTCGCCCATCCGGTAGGCGGCCGTGGTCATCTCCGGCGAGACGCCCAGCAGCATCATCATGGGCACGACGACGGGCGCCATCGCACTCCACTTGGCCGAGGCTGAACCGATCACCAGATCCAGACCGGACGACATCCCCAGCAAGGACACCAGCAGCAGCGGCTTGGGCATGGACAGGGCGGTCAGCGCCTCGGCCCCCCGGACCGCCAGCACCGGCCCCAGGTTCGACCAGGAGAACATGGCGACGAAGTGGGCGGCGAAGAAGGCCAGCACGATATAGGGAGCGATGTCGCGCATCCCCTCCCCCATCATCCGGACCAGGGTGCGGTGGCTGGCAATGGTCCCCGCCGCCGCGCCATAGGCCCAGCCGCAGCCGAGGAACAGCATCATGAAGGCCGCCACCAGAGCCCCGTAGAAGGGCGCCAGTCGCCGGGGTCCGACCGCCTCGGCATCGATCAGCGGCGCGCCGGGCCACAGCGTCAGGGCAGCGAACAGACCCACGACCGACAAGGCAACCAGACCGGCCAGCATCAGGCCCTTCCGCTGGCGCGCATCGAGCACGCCCATGTCATCGGCCTCGGCGACGCCTTCCGGCAGCTGACCCGACCACTTGCCGAGGCGCGGCTCGATGATCCGGTCCGTCACAAACCAGGCGATGGGGGTGAACAGGACGCCGATGGCCAGGGTAAACCACCAGTTCCCGAGCGGATTGACGCCATAGCTCGGGTCGATCAGCTGCGCGGCCGGCGCCGTGATGCCAAGCATCAGCAGGTCGAACTGCCCGGGGATGACGTTGCCAGCGAAGGCACCTGAAATTCCGGCATAGGCGATCGCCACACCCGCCAGCGGATGCCGTCCCGCCCGCGCGAACATCAGCGCCGTCAGAGGGATCAGAACGACATAGGCCGCGTCGGCCGCATGGTGCGAAAACAGGCCGATGATGAAGACCGCCGGGCTCAGGAAGCGCGTCGGCAGATGGCGCACGCCTCCGCCCAGCAGCGCCGCGAACAGGCCCGACCGCTCGGCCACCGCCGCACCGAGCATGACCACCAGCACCAGACCCAGGGGCGGGAACCGCGTCAGCGTCTCGGGCATGTCGACGAAGAGTCTGGCGACGTTCTCCGACGACAGCAGGCTCTGGGTGGCCAGCCGGTCGCCGGTCACCGGATTGACCGCGCTCCAGCCCGACCCGGCCGCAAAGACGGACACGATGACCAGCACCACGATACATCCCGCCAGGATGAAGACCGGGTCGGGCAAGGCGTTGCCCAGCCGCTCGACCCGGTCCAGCCATCCCCGACGCGCCGTCGGGGATGGGCCATTCACATCCGTCATGCCGGAACCTGGATCCTAGAACTGCAACCCGACGCGAATGTAGGCGCTGCGACCACGGGCGTCATAGGTGTAGATGTCGTAGTTGATCGGCGCGTTTGCATAGGAAGCCGGGGGCTGCTCGTCGAACAGGTTGTTCACCCCGACCGAGACGGTCGCATCGTACATGTTGAAGGCGTAGCTACCCTCCAGGTCGTTGTAGAAGATGGCGTCGGTCGTCGCATCCTTGACCGTGTTCACGACATCGGTGCTCTCACCGATGTAGCGGCCACGCCAGAGAGCGCTCCACGCGCCGTCGCTCCAGCGCAGCGAACTCTGCCCCTTCCAGTGCGGATAGGTCGAGCGCGCCCTGTCGCCTTTCCCGGCCCGTTCATCGAGGATGTCGGGACCACCGGTCGGGTCGGGGCTGACGGTGGTGAATTCATCCAGGTACGAGGTGTCGAGGACCGCTGCGAAACGGCCGATGCCGGTGTCGAACTCGTAGCGGATCGTCGCATCGATGCCCGAGGTGCGAATCTCGGAGAGGTTCTGCGACCCCTGGGTCAGTCGGGTCACCGCACCGGTCACCGGGTCACGGGCCACCAGATCGCAGAAGGCGCCCCCGCGCGCCGCGCACAGGCCCAGGATCTGGGCCGCGGCCTGGGACGCGATCGCGTCCTGGATCTTGATATCATACCAGTCGGCGGTCAGCGTCAGGCCGGGGATGGCGTCAGGCTGGAAGGCGAAGCCGGCGCTGAAGGTGTCGGCCGTTTCCGGCTCCAGCTGGCGGTTGCCGGACGTCGTCCCCGGGATCAGGCCGTTCAGGTTGAAGTTTGCCTGGTTGTAATTGGCCGGAATGCCGGCGCAGCCCGGCAGGGTCGGCCGGGCCGCAGCGCCGCCGTTGCACGGGTCGATCGCCTGGATGCTGACTTCGCGCCCGCCCTGGAACAGCTCGAGGATCGACGGGGCCCGGAAGCCCTGGGAGTAGGTGCCGCGGATCAACAACGGCTCCACCGGCCTCCAGCCCACGCCCGCCTTGATCGTCGTGGCGTCACCCACGGTGTCGTAGTTCGAATAACGGGCCGCCAGGCTCAGATCGAGGCTGTGCGCCATCGGCATGTCGGCCAGCAGCGGAATGGCGACCTCCAGATAGCCTTCGTGCAGACTGTATTCGCCGATAGTCGGCACGCGCGTCTGGGCCGTCGTGGTCGTATAGATGTTCGACAGGAAGACGGGCGTCGAGTTGGCATAGGCGTCCGGCGTGTCGGTCGCCTTGTTCTGGCGATATTCGTAGCCGGCCGCCACCGACAGCGGCCCGGCCGGCAACTGGAACAGTTCGCCCGTGATATTGTAGGTCACGTCGAACAGCTCGGTCGAGTTGGACTCCCGCGTGGTGAAGCGGATGGAGTTGGCCATATCGGCCGTCATGGGGCCGAACAGGTTGATCGGCACGCACCCGGCCGAGGCCAGACAGTTTGCCGGATTGCCCAGCCCGCGGAACAGGTTCTCGTAGTTGACGCCGTTCAGGGCCGACGACTGGATCTCGTTCTTCGACCAGCTGCCGGTCAGGTCCCAGGACCATTCGCGACCGAAGCCGTTGAACGTGCCCTCGGCGCCGGCGCCGATGCGCCAGGTCTCGACGTCCTGGATGTTGTCGCGATTGCCGAGGTCGGTCATCACCTTGCGCACCCGCCAGGCCGAGGTCGCAGCGAAGGCCAGCGCATTGGCCGTCGGCACGCCGTTGGCCGTGCCGAACGGGTTGAACGGATGGTTGTTGGCCAGGGAATAGCCCCGGATGGTCCCGGCCGTGCCGCCGATATCCAGCAGCACCGGCGAGAACATCTGGTTCGACTGACGCCGGTTGTAGAGACCCTCGATGTGGGCCGAGACATTGTCCGAAAGGTCGGCGCGGAAGCGACCGTACAGGCCGTAGCGCTCGCTGGGTCCCGCCGAATAGATGCCCTGGGCCTGGGTGTTGAAGAAGTCCTCCGGCAGGGTCGCGGTCCGGAAACTGTTGTCCGCCAGGCTGCCCGCGCCGTAGTTGCCGAGGGCGATCTGGGTCGCGGGCGTTCCCGACGTGGCGAACCCCGTCGCGGTTCCGAAATAGGCGTTGTTCGACAGGCCCGGCAGGATGAACAGGCCGCGCGGGCTGGTGCCTGGCGCGGTCAGGGGCACGAGGCTGAGAGCGGTCCGCTCACGGTCCGACGTCAGGATCTCGTCCTCGCGCGCATAGCTGGCCGAGAGCACCACCGAGCTGTTTTCGAACCGCCGGCCCCAGTTTGCGACGGCCGAATACTGCTCGCCATCACCCTCTGACGTGATGCCCGCGCGGGTGTTCAGGCGCAGACCGTCGAAGTCGCGGATGGTGCGGATATTGACCACACCGGCGATCGCATCGGCGCCGTAGATGGCCGAGGCGCCGTCCTTCAGCACCTCGATGCCGTCGATCATTCCCAGCGGAATGGTGTTCAGATCGACGAAGTCACGGAAGCCGCGCTGGCCGACGCCATCGACCCACCGATGACCGTCCACCAGCACCAGCACCCGGTTGCCGCTGCCCTCGGCCCCGCCGAGGTAGCGCAGGTTGATGGAGGAGGCTCCGTAGGATGTGCCCTGGGTTCCGTTACTGTTCAGGCTGACGCCCGCCGACGGTAGACGCTGCAGCAGGTCGCCGACCGACACGGCGCCGGAGTTCTTGATGTCCTCGGCGGTCAGCGTCAGCAGCGGCCCGACCGAGTCGGCGTCGCGTCGCTGGATGCGCGACCCCGTCACGATGATCTCATCGACCGAGGATGTGTCGTCCTGAGGTGCGACCGGCGTCTGCGCCGTGGCCGGCGATGCGAGCAGGCCGAGTGTCAGCGCCGCCAGCGCCGAGCCGGTCAGGCACAGTGTCCGGATGGAAGTCGTCGTCGCCATGCTCATGGTCCCCGTTGTCCTTGCCGTTCCTCGATCGTGGATCGGCCCCCTGGGGGGAACAGTCGCAGCGGGTCCGCCACGTCCGCAACAATATGGCGATTTCGTATCACGTCATGCACTGAACGCATGCCCTATCGGTCTGCCGTCCTTGAAACGTATGGTCGGGTGCGGAGGCGTACATGGCGATGGATCGGCGGCAACTCGTCTGGGGCATAGGAGCGATGGCGACGCTGTCGGGCTGTGCAGCGGCCGCGCCCGGCGCCGGCGGCCTGCGTATCGACCTTCTGGGTCAGGCCCTGATCGAACATGCGCCGACGCCTGCCGAATGGCCCGGCCGGGCCGGCGTCGTCCGCACGCTCGGGGGAGCGGACGCCGTCTTCACCAATCTGGAGACGGTCATCCGTGGCCCGCGCGCCGCGGCGCCGACGCGGGACCTGCTGACGCTGCATGCCTCGGGACCAGAGATCCTGGAGACCCTGAAAGGCGCCGGGGTCGGACTGCTGACGACAGCCAACAACCATGCCTTCGACCTCGGCGGCGGCGGCATTCTGGACACGTTGGACGCCATAGAGGCGGCGGGCCTGCGCACGACGGGGAGCGGCGCCGACCTCGTGCGAGCCGCCGCCCCAGCCACCCTCGAAACCTCGGCCGGCAAGGTCTCGGCGATCGGCTTCGCCACCGGCAAGGTCCGCCCCGGCGGCGCGGCCGCCCTTGACCATCCGGGCGTCAACGAGTTGCGGCGCGATGCGACGGGGGCCCTGCTCGCCGAGGACGAGGCGCGGATTTTGGCTGCCATCCGGCAGGCTGCCGCGGCCTCCGACGCCGTGATCGCCTGCCACCACAATCACGACTGGGAGCCGGACAACAGCCAGGTCCCGGATTGGCAACAGGCCTTCGCCAGACGCTGCATCGATGCTGGCGCAAGCGTCTTCGTCGGCCACGGCTCACCCGTGCTCCAGGGCATGGCCGCCTGGCGGGGCCGCCCTCTCCTGTTCGGTCTCGGCAACTTCATCTTCCAGACCGAGAAGCCGCAGGGCGCCTACCCGCCGCCGGCGTGGCAGGGGGTGATTGCCTCGATCACGATCGACGGCGACCGGCCCGTCCGCGTAGAGTTGACGCCCCTGGTCCTCAACGAAGTCGGCCTGGGCGGCCCCGAGGATCAGGCCGCCCGGGGTTTCCCCACCCTGGCTGGCGATCGGGAAGCGGCCGACATCCTGGCGCGACTGGCGGTGCAGTCGGCGGCGATCGGCGGACATCTGGAGCTTCGCGGAACGCGCGGGACGCTCAGGACGGCCTGACGGACATCACTCTCTCACGAACGATAGGTCGCGCGCCGCCTCGTTAACGCGACATCCACGGCCCCTGTGCAGGATGGCGGCCATGACCAGCGCCATCGATATTGGCCGTGCGACGGCGCTTGCCGACGCCCGCAAGCCCGACGCGCGGCTCGACGCATCGGGATTGCAGGCGCTCGCGGCGCAGTCCGTGGCCGGCCCCAAGGCAGACGGCGCCGCGCGCCGCGGCCCCTTCCGTCCCGAGGTCTGGCTGAACGCGCGCCAGCGGCACGCCTCGCGCCTCGCCGTCCACTGGTTCCGCAGCGCCGACGTCGCCGCCGTCTCGGTCATCACCGTCGCCATCCTCTGGGCCATGACCCCGGCAGGCCTTCTTGCCTCGCCGCTGTCCGCCGCCGTGCCGCTGGCAGTCGGCGCAACCATCGTCCTCGGCCTGATGCGGTCGCTGGGGCTCTACCGCTTCGCGCGCGGGCAGAAGACACCCCTGCATCTGGCCGCCGTCGCCGGCCTCGCGCTGCTCGGCGGCCTCGCCGCCATTCTGCTGGACGCCGTCCTCGGTGGCGGGGCGACCCTAACCGTCTACATCATCTGGACCGCCCTGATCACCGTCAGTCTCTATGTCCTGCACATGGGCTGGAGCGACCTTGTCGCCGGCTGGCGGGCCAAGGGCGCCCTGACCCCGAACATCGTCCTGGTCGGCGCCACCCGCCACGCCGAGACCCTGATCAAGGAGGCGCTCAAGCGCCGCGACATTAATGTGCTGGGCGTGTTCGACGACCGTCTGGCCCGCTCGCCGGACACCGTGGTCGGCGTGCCGGTCCTGGGCGACGCCGAGGCGCTGATGACCCACCGGATGACGCCCTACGTCGACAAGATTGTGCTGGCCATCGACCCCAGGGCCGAGAAGCGCGTCCGCGAACTGACCGCCCGTCTGTCGACCCTGCCCAACGAGGTCACATTGCTGGTCGACCCGGCCGACGCCAGCGAACGCAGCGCCGCCCTCGACCGTCTGGCCAGCGCGCCGCTCGCCTCGCTCGACGGCCGGGTGGACGATGACCGTCGCGCGTTCAACAAGCGGATTCAGGACATCGTCATCGGCACAGTCGCCCTCATCCTGCTGGCCCCCGTCATGGCCTTGACCGCCCTCGCCGTCCGCCTTGACAGCCCAGGCCCGATCTTCTTCCGCCAGCGCCGCCACGGCTTTATCCACGAGGAGATCGTGGTGTGGAAATTCCGCTCGATGCGCCAGGAAGCCGCCGACGCCACCGCCAGCCGTCAGGTCACGACCGACGACGATCGCGTCACCCGAGTCGGCAAGATCATCCGCTCCACCAGCCTCGACGAACTGCCCCAGATCTTCAACGTCCTGAAGGGCGAGATGTCTTTGGTCGGCCCCCGTCCCCACGCCATCGGCATGAAGACCGGCGCGGTCGAGAGCGCCCGCCTCGTCGCCGAATACGCCCATCGCCACCGCATGAAGCCCGGCATGACCGGCTGGGCCGCCATCAAGGGCTCGCGCGGGCCCTTGCACTCCGCCCAGGACGTCCGCCGCCGGGTCCAGCTCGACATCGAGTACATCGAGCGCCAGTCCCTGTGGCTCGACCTCTGGATCATGGTCGTCACCATCCCCGTCCTGCTGGGCGATCGGGCCGCAGTTCGATGATGGGGGGCCGCTAATGTTCTGGCGCGGCGTCTGGGGCTATCTGCCCGCCAACATCATCCAGGGCCTGGTCGGGTTCGGGGCCATCGTGGTCTTCACCCGCCTGATGTCGGCCGAGGACTTCGGCCGCTACGCCATCGCCTTCTCGGTCATGACCCTGATCCACGTCGGGACCTTCAGCTGGCTGGAGGCCGCCATGGCGCGGTTCTGGGCGGCCGAGGAAGGCCAGTCCCTGGCCGACCATTTCCTGACGCTGTACCGCACCGCCGCCGTCGTCACCCTCGCCGCCCTGCCGGTCGCGGGGCTGATCCTGTGGGCCGTCCCCATCGGTCCGGGGCTGAAACTGGCCATCGGCGCAGGTCTCGTCGGCATCCCCATCCGATGTTTCGCCAAGCTCGCGCAGGAGCGGTTCCGCGCCTCGGGCGAGGTCACCAAATCGGCCGGGATGGACATCGCCGTCACCCTCGGAGGCTTCGCCATCGGGGCCTTCTGCGCCTTCCACGGCGTCGGCGCCGCCTCACCCCTGATCGGCCTTGCGATCGGCCCTCTGCTGGTCCTGCCCTTCGTCCTGCCGGGCGAGCTGAAACGGGCGCGGGGCGGAGTCCTCTACCGCGACCGGCTCGGCTCCTACGCCCGCTACGGCTATCCGATCGCGGCCGGCCTGGGCCTGTCGCTGATCATGGCCTCGACCGACCGCTTCCTGCTCGAAATATACCTCGGCCCGGCGGCGGTCGGCGCCTATCACGCGGGCTACAGTCTCGCCAACCGCACCCTGGACGTCCTGTTCATCTGGCTCGGCGCGGCCGGCACGCCCGCCCTGATCATGGCCTGGGAGCGCGGTAGCCGCGACGCCTTCATGAAGGCCGCCCGCGAACAGGCCTCGACCTTCATCCTGATCGGCCTTCCCGCCGCCGTCGGCGTGGCCCTGGTCGCCCGCCCGCTCGCCGACTTCATGATCGGCGAGGATCTGCGCTCCGTCGCCGCCTCCGTCACACCGTGGATCGCCCTGTCGGCCTTCCTGTCCGGCTCGACCGCCTACTACCTCAGCCAGTCCTTCGTGCTGGGGCGCCGCACCGATCGGCTGTTGCTGACCCTGTGCATCCCGGCGGGAGCGAACGTGATCCTCAACCTGATCCTGGTGCCGATGATGGGCGTCATGGGCGCTGCCATCGCCACGACGACCAGCTTCGCCATCGGCCTCCTCGCCTCCATCGGCATGGGTCGAAAGATCCTCGCCATGCCGATTCCGTGGGACACCTTGACCCGCTGCGGCGTCGCCTGCGTGGCCATGGCCGCCGCCGTCCTGCCCCTGCCCGCACTAGGCGGCGTGGCCGAATTGATCCTCAAGGCCGGGGTCGGGGCTGTGGTCTACGCCGCCGTCGTCATGGTCCTGAACGCCGCCGGGGTCCGCGACCTCGCTGCGCGCCTGATCGGCGCCCGCCTGTCCCGAAGAGCGACCGCATGAGCCGTCCCGTCCTCACCGACAATGCGAAGAGACGCGGCGCGAAGCCCGCCGTCTCGGTCCTGATCCCCTTCCTGCGCGACGACCCGTCCGAACTGCTCCAGCTCCTCGACGAGGAGGCCGGCGCCGTCGACCGCGCCGTCGAGGTCATCGTCATGGACGACGGTACCAACGACCCCGACCTCACCGCCCGCCTGCAAGCCCGGATCAAGGCGATGGCCCTCCCCGCCCGCCTGATCACCCTCAAGGCCAATGAAGGCCGCTCCAAGGGCCGCAACCGCCTCGCCGACGCCGCGCGCGCCGGCTCGCTGCTGTTCCTCGACAGCGACATGCGCCCCGACCATCGCCGCTTCCTGTGGACCTGGGCCGAGCTGGTGGCGCGCGAGGACCCGGCCGTGGCCTTCGGCGGCTTCTCCCTGCTGCAGGCCCCGACCGACGCCCGCTTCCAGGTCCATCGCTCGATGGCGGCGAAAAGCGACTGCGTCCCCTGGCACGAGCGCGCCCGCACGCCGGAGAAATACGTCTTCACCTCCAACCTCCTCGTCCGCCGCGACGTCTTCGAGGCCGAGATTTTCGATCCCGAATTCTCCGGCTGGGGCTGGGAAGACGTCGAGTGGGCCATGCGCGTCTCCCGCCGTTTCTCCGTCGTCCACGTCGACAACCCGGCCACCCACATGGGTCTGGACACGGTCGAGGCCCTGGCCGGGAAATACGAACAGTCCGCCGGCAACTTTGCCCGCGTCGTCGCCCGCCACCCCGACATCGTCGGGACCTACCCCAGCTACAAGGCCGCCCGCCTGCTGAAGAAGATTCCCGCGATCGGCGCCATCCGCCCGTGGATCAAGCGCATCGCCACGACCACCTGGATGCCGACCAGGGCCCGCGCCTTCTCGCTTCGCCTCTACCGCGCCGCCCTCTATGCCGGAGCCGTGTGATGCAGCCTGTGTCGGTCATCGTGCCGACCATGCGCCGCCCGGAGAGCCTCGAGCGGGCGCTGCGCTCCCTGTTCGCCCAGACGGCGCCGATGACCTCCATCGTCGTCGTCGACAACGACCCATCCGGGACGGCGGCGGCGGCTGTCACCCGCCTGGCCGCCGACAGCCCCTGCCCCCTGATCTACCGCCACGAGCCCCGCCCCGGCGTGGCCACGGCCCGCAACGCCGGCCTGTCGACGACCGACGTCCCCCTGATCGCCTTCCTCGACGACGACGAGGCCGCCTCCCCGACCTGGCTGGCCGCCCTCCTCGCCGCCCTTGACCAGACGAAGGCCGACGTCGTCTTCGGCCCCATCGCCGGTCGCGTGCCCGCAGACACCGGCTGGGCCACGCCCTATCTCGAGGCCTTCTTCGGTCGCGAAGGCCCCTCCCGGACCCAACGGATCGACAAGCCCTGGGGCTGCGGCAACTCCCTGATGATCCGGGCCACCGCCCTGCCCGGCCCCGCCCCCTTCGACGTCGCCGCCGACCAGTCCGGCGGTGAGGACGACGCCCTGTTCGCGGCGCTACAGGCGCGCGGCGGCACGTTCGGCTGGGCCGCCGACGCCTGGGTCGACGAGTTCGCCCCGCCGCACCGCGCCACCATGCATTACGCCCTGTCGCGCGCCTTCGCCTACGGCCAGGGCCCCAGCCAGACCGCCGCCAAGGCCCGTAACTGGCCCGGCGTCGCCCGCTGGATGGTCGTCGGCGCCGTGCAGGCCCTCGCCTGGGGTCTCGCGGCCATCGCCCTGAGCGTCATCGCCCATCCCTCGCGCGCCCGGATGATGGACAAGGCCGCACGCGGTCTGGGAAAGACATTCTGGATGAAAGGCTTCGAGCCGCGCTTCTACGGCGCGCGCGAACTGGCCCGCCTGAACGCGGTCAGCCCGTCAGCCGCCTGAGGAAGGCCGGAGGGCTGTAGGTCGAGCGATTGACCACAACGCCGGCGATCCGCCCGCCGACGGACTCGATCTCGTCGCGCAGAATGACCGGCTCGTTCGCCGCCGTGCTCTCCGCCGCCACGATCAGCACCGTCGCATCGACATAGGGCGCCAAGGTGATGCACAGGTCGCTGCGATCCGCGGCCGGGGCGTCGATCACCACCGTGTCGGCATGCTTCCGCATCGCATCCCAGTAGCGCGGATCCGGCAGGGGTTCCGCCCTCTGCCCGGACCTCAGCACCTCGGCCCGGAAACGCGTGATCCACAGCCGACCGCCAAGGCAGGGCCGCGCCGTCATCAGCCGCGCCGGCGCGATCGGCTTGCTGTCCCGCCCCATCACCGGCGGGGTCACCGCGAAGAAGCTCGATCCGTTCGGCGACGACGACGCGGCCGCCCCCAGCCGTCCGAACCGCTCGGGCTCAGCGGCCACCGCCTCCTGTTGCGTGGGCTGGGCCAGATCGGCGTCGATCAGCCAGACGGGCTTTCTCGCCCGCACCGCCGCCAGCCGCGCGAACTCGCGTGCGACGGTCGAGGCGCCTTCCCCGGAGTTGGCGCAGGCGAACTGGATGACACGTCCGCGGTGAGCGGGGGCCGATCCCAGCGCGGCCCAGAGGCCCGCCATTTCTGATGTGAGATCGACCATACGAATCGGTTACGCGATGACTCTGGGCCCGAAGGCTAACACGATGATCTCAATGGGCCTTCATCGGGGCGACAGCGAGAACGGGCATCTCCAGCGTCCGTCCCGCGATGGCCGGCGTCGCATAGCCGCGCCGCGTAAACACCCGCAGCAAACCTACGCACAGGGCCGTAAAGCCGGCGAACAGGATGACCAGGGCCAGCAGAGGCAGCTTCAAACTGGTCCCCCGCGTCGGCGCGGCCGCACGCTCGATGACCCGCACATTGTCGGCCCCGGCGGCGACCAGTCCGTTGTCGGCCCGGCTCTGGGTCTCGCGCTGCTGGAACTCGCGGATCGACGCCGTCAGCACGTCACGATTGGAGGTCAGGGTGGAGTTCTGCGATTCCTCGCGCGTCAACTGGGCCTGCCGGTCGAGAATTTCCGCCAGTTGCCGGTTCACCGACGACAGCCTCGCCGACAGGGAATCCCGCTCCGCCCGGGTCGTGATCCGGGTCGTCTCCAGCTCGGTCCAGACCGGGTTCGGCCCCAAGCGAACCTCCTTGGCCCCCACCGTCGTACCGCCGGCGACGTAGGCCTGCAGGCCGGCGATCCGGGCCTCGATGTCCAGGATTGGCTGGCTCTCGGGCTGATAGCGGGCCAGCAGCTGTTCG
This sequence comes from Brevundimonas sp. DC300-4, assembly GCF_049897365.1. Taxonomy (NCBI): domain Bacteria; kingdom Pseudomonadati; phylum Pseudomonadota; class Alphaproteobacteria; order Caulobacterales; family Caulobacteraceae; genus Brevundimonas; species Brevundimonas sp. DC300-4. Next base: position 70,000 of record NZ_JAFCWC010000010.1, on the reverse strand, counting down.
CGCTCGGTCCGCAACTGCAGGATCTGGTCTTGGGCCGAGACGTTCAGATCCTGCTGCAGGGTCACTTCGGCGGGGGTGTTCGCCTGCTGCGCCTCCAGGCTCTGCAGACGCCTCGCCGCCTGGTTCAGCTGGTTTTCGACCGAGAATTTCTCCGTCAGAGTCGTCTGATACAGGGCCGCCTGCGCCGCCTTGGACGCGGCGAAATCGCCGATGTTGTTGGTGGCGAGGAAGGTCTCGTAGGCGCGATCGACCTCGGCCAGCTCATCCTCGAAGACCCGGCGCTGCGTCTGGATGGCAGGGGTGGACCGATCCTGGAACACCTCGCGGCGATAGATCAGATACTGGTCGATGACGGCGTTCAGGACCCGCGCAGACTTCTCGGCGCTGTCGCTCTCGAAGCCGAGGCCGATCGTTGCCCCCTGGGGCGTGGTCGAAATGGTCAGGCCGTCATTGATGAATTTGATCGCATCGCCTTCCTGCTTGGCGACGGGGCCTGTCGAGACCCTGCCCGGCTTCTCGAAGAACGGCAGCCCCAGCGCGCGCACGGCTCTCAGCTTCACTTCCCGCGTGCCGATGATGCCGGCCTCGGCCTGGGCGACCTCGCCGACGGCGGGCGGCTGGGACTGTCGATCAGCCAGCCCGCCGACACGAGGCTGGTAGACATATTCCTGACCGGCGTTCACCAGCAGGCTGGCCCCGGCCGTGTAGGTCTTCTTCAACGTCATGACCGCCGCGGCGCCGATGGCCAGCACCAGCACGAACACCAGGATCATCACCAGCAGTTCGCGGAACAGAAGTCCGATCACGTCGAACAGCCCATAGCGCGGTCGCGCCGAGACATAGGCTGTCGTGGTGGCCGAACGCATGGGAACTGGCGAATCCGTGGCAGAGTGAACCGTCTCTGATCCTTCGCCTGTCGGCGTTAACCATGCGTTACTCATAACTGACGAGGGTCTTCCTATGTTCGATCGGCGTCAGATTCTTTGGACGATGGCTGCGGCCGTGGCCGCTTCGTCCGTGGCCGGCTGCGCCTCGGGCTCGTCGACGTCGCGCGGCGTGCGTGTCCAGCAAGGCGATTTCAACGACATCGCTTTCGCCGACTGGTCCGACGACGAACCCGAATACCTGCTCTACCCCGGCGACGAGATCGAGGTGGCGACGCCGACGGCGACCGAGTTGACGCGGACGTTGCGGGTCGGTCCGGACGGTCGCATCGCCCTGCCCCTGATCGGCCAGGCCATGGCGGCGGACCGGACGCTGTCGGAACTCGAATACGAACTCAGCTCGGCCTATGCGTCGCAACTGGTGCGGCCGGTGGTCGAGGTGACGCTGAAGACCGCGGGGCCGATAAAGGTCTGGGTCGACGGCGAGGTGCGCACGCCCGGCGTCTACGACATGAACGGCGACATCGACGCCTATCAGGCCATCATCCAGGCCGGCGGTTTCCTGCCCAGCGCCCGGCCTCAGCAGGTTGCCCTGATCCGCCGTGGACCGGGAAGCGTGCGGATGATGCGGGTGGTGGATCTGCGCCAGCGTCGCGGCGAGGTCATTGCGCTGCGTCGCGGCGACGTCCTGTATGTGCCGCGCTCGACGCTCGGCGAACTGGCCAACTTCTTCACCCAGGTGAAGGCGGCCCTGCCCGTCGGCTTCAACTACACGATCAACGGCCAGTATCAGCAGTTCTAGGCGGCCGCCGCTGATCTGCGTCATCCTCGGGCTCGACCTGAGGAACCGGCCTCACCGCTCTCAATGTCTGCACCATCCCGTCACAACGACCGTGAGGCTGGGTTCTCGGGTTCGCTTCGCGCCCCGAGAATGACGGATGGCGGAGGCGGAGAGCAGAATTTATTCTTATCTGCCTCTTGAGGCCGCCAGCGCAGGCTTCCCATCTATCGCTGAGGTCTTTGACAAGTCGATCAAGGGCGCCGAAATCCTCGGACAAACGAGCCGATAATTGCACCACGGCGCAATCCTTCCTCAGAGTCAATCTGCCGTCTTTTCAACGGCATCGCGCCGAAAGCTCCACGATTTGGACTCTTGCACCCTGTTTTTTCCAGGGTGCAAACGTCTCGAAAACCTCAGGCCGCCAGCTTGACCACGCCGGCGTCGATGTAGCGACGGGCTGCCCGCTGGGCCTCGGCGATCTCGTCGCGTTCCATCTCTTCGGACATCTCGCGGCGATAGACCCGGGCTTCGATCGAGCCCTTCATGGCCGCCAGGTTGAAGATCATGTGGGCCGAGACCCGATCCATCGGGCAACCGCCCGAACCCGACGAGTACATCATCCCCAGCCGGAACAGGGCGTCGCCGTCCATGTCGGCGGTGGGCAGGGGCAACGAGGCCGCCTCGACCTCGTTGTGCAGTTCCGGCGCGGTTTCTTGCGCGTTCATCACGGTCGTCCTTTGCGATGGCGGACGTCCGTTCTGGACCCGCCCTTCGACCGTGATCAAATACCCCCGGTTTGAAGTTAAAGTTAACAGCGCCCGGAGCTACAAACTCTTTTCAGTAAAGGAGAAATGAATACTCCACACTCGATTCACACCTCCGAAATATACCGTCAACACGGCGTTTACCTTAGAGCTGCGGACCTCAACGCGCCCGCTGACCGAACAGCACCTTCCGCGCCTCTTCCGCCGCCTTGCCGGAGGCCGCAAGGTTGCGCCGCATCTCGTCGCCCAGCGCCCGTCCGGCCTTCACCGCCGGCCTCTCTCCGACCCGCTCCATCCAGGCCGCCAGATGCGGGAAATGCGCCAGGTCCTGGCCCTGATGCTCCGGCAGGATCCAGGGCCAGGCCGCCATGTCGGCGATGGAATAGTCGCCCGCCAGATAGTCGCGATCCGCCAGCCGCCGGTCCATGACGCCGTAAAGCCGGTGCGTCTCGTCGGTGTAGCGGCGGACGCCATAGGCGATCTGCCTCTGGTCCTTGATGATCGCCGGAGCGTACTGGCGGAAATGGTGGGTCTGCCCCGCCATCGGGCCCAGGCCGCCGACCTGCCAGAACAGCCACTGGTCGATCTCGACCCGCTGGCGGACATCGGCCGGATAGAACTTCCCGGACTTGTTGCCGAGGTACTGCAGGATCGCTCCGCTCTCGAAGATCGACAGCGGCGTCCCGCCCGGCCCGTCGGGATCGACGATGGCCGGCATCCGGCCGTTGGGGCTGATCGCCTGGAACTCCGGCGTGAACTGCTCGCCCACGCCGATGTTCACCGGCTTCAGCTCGTAAGCCAGGCCCATCTCCTCCAGGGCGATGGAAACCTTCCAGCCATTGGGCGTCGGCCAGTACCAGAGCTCGATCGGGACGGTCATGGCGGCAAGCTCTTCGCGGTGGATCCGGGATCTGATCTGGGCCGCCTGCACCTCGGCCGCAAGGCCGTCATGGATCGTCAGAGGCGGTCGGCTGGTCGTTCAGCCGTCGTTCATGGACAAGGGCAGAGCGTGATGTCGAGCCGCCGGAGAACCGGCGTGCGGGGAAGACAAGACATGAGATCGATGCTGACGGCCTTTGTAGCCCTGGCCGCCCTGGCCATCCCGGCGGGCCTGCCCACAATGGCTCTGGCCCAGGACGACATTACCGTCGTCTCTGACGCGCCACCCCCTCCCAACGATGCCGGCGCCCGCTATCAACCGGACGAGTCCTCTCCCACCCCCGCGCAACCGCGCCCGCAGGTCCAGGAGGTCCAGGACCGTCGCGGCGGAGGCGGTGGAGACCGCGGCGGCCGCGGCGGTGATCGTGGTGGTGAAAATGGCGGCGGTGGTCGCGGCGGTGACCGGGGGGGCGGCGGTGATCGCGGCGGTGATCGTGGGGGTCGGGACGGCGGCAATGGCGGCGGCAATGGCGGCGGCTGGGACCGTGGCGGCGAGACCGAAACCGGCAACGGTCCCGGCCGCTGGAACCGCAACAATCCACCAGTAGTCACACCTCCTGCCCCCCCTCCGGGTCAGGATCGCGGCGGACGCGGGCGCGGCAGCGACGGCCAGGACTGGAACCGCGGCAACGACGGACGCGGTCGCGACAACAATGGCGGTTGGAACGGCGGCAACCAGGGTCGTGACGGACGCGGTCAGGACTGGAACCGCGGCAACGATGGCCGGGGCCGTGACAACGACGGTCGCGGAAACGGCGGCTGGAACGGCAACAATGGCCAGAACAACGGCGGCTGGGACCGCGACCGCAACAACGGCGGCCGCAACTGGCAGGGGGACCGCAACGGTCGCCGCGATTACGGCGGCTGGAGCAATCGCTGGAACCAGAACGACTGGCGTCGCGACTGGAACCGGGGCCGCAGCAATGACTGGTGGCGCAACGATCGCGGTTTCCGGGGCTACACCGGCTTCCGCTCAGGTTTCTATTTCGCGCCGAACTACGGCTACTACTCGGTGCCGAGGCAATACTTTGGCCAGCGCTACTATCAGGGCGACTACCTGCCCTCGATCTTCTGGCGCTACAGCCTGAGCGACTACCGCACCTACGGGCTGGGCTACCCGCCTCCGGGAACCCAGTGGGTCGCCGTCGACACCACGATCTATCTGATCGACAGCTACGACGGCTATATCATCGAGGTGATCAACGACGCCTGGCGCTGGTAGCGCCAGGCGGGGTCGGGATCAGCCGCAGTCGACGCTGCGGATGATCCCGGTGGCCTCGTCGAAGCGGATGTTGAGACGGTTGGGGCGATAGTCCTCGGTCGCCGAACAGGTCGTGCAGACGAACCGCACATCGGCCCCGGCCGCGAAATCGACCGCGCCGCGATGGCTCCCGATCAGGGACCGGGCAGCAGCCGCATCGCAACGCTGCGGCCTGGTCGGTTCGGGCGTCGGCGTCGGGGCGCACGCCGTCAGCAGCGCGCCGCCCAGCATCAGTGCGGCGACTACCCGCAGCGGACCTGCTCCACGATCTCGGTTTGGGTGTTGTAGAAGATGTTCAGCCGGTGGGGCGAGAAGTCCATCGTCACCGGGCAGGTCGTACAGACCACGCGGCGGTTGACGACCTCCACCGGCACCGGGATCTCGTTCCTGTGCTTGCCGACCAGATACTGGAAGTCGGCGGCCTTGCAGAGGTCGGCGTCGTCGTCCGGCATGTGCGATCCGACCGGCTGGTTCGCCTCGGCCTGCTCGATCACCGAAGGCCCGGAGGCTTCGCTGATCGCGGACGGAGTCGATGAGCAAGCGGCCAGGAAGAGGGCCGCGATCAGGCCGCTTTTTCCCAGCGCCCCTCGTCCGACTGCTTCCAGTAGGCGAGGTTCGCCCCCTGCTCCTTCAGCGCCTTCCAGCGTTCCCGTGCCCGGTGCAGCGCCGTCTCGTCGCGACCGTCGAAGATGATGAAGCATCGCTCGAACTCCTCTGTGAGGTTCATGTCTGAACCATCGACAATGAACAGCGCCTGAGACCCGTTCGGGTTCTCGTCTCCCGCCGTCAGCAGGATGGGCTGGCGCGCCGGATGGGGTTGATCCGACAGGCCGTGAGCCAGGAAGGACTCGTCCCGCCAGGTCCACAGCCGCTCGTCAATGGCCTGGCGTGCATCCGCATCCGCGACCCGGACCCGCGCCCGCCAGCCGCGTTGAAGGGTGCGGTCCAGCAGTTCAGGCAGGACCTGATCCAGCGTGGACCGCTCCAGATGATAGAACCAGATTTCCCCGGTCCCGCTCACCCGATCAGCCCTCGTAGGTGTCGGCCACCATACGATCCAGCAGTCGCACGCCCCAGCCCACGGGGCCGTCGGGAACGGTCGTCCGCGTGGACTTGGTGACCCAGGCCACCGGCGCGATGTCGATATGGGCCCACGGCACGCCGTTGGTGAAGCGCTGCAGGAACAGGCCGGCCGTGATCGACCCGCCGTCGCGCCCGGCCGAGTTCTTCACGTCGGCATTCACGCTGTCCATGATCTTGTCGTACTGCGGCGGCAGCGGCATCCGCCAGACGTTCTCGTTGACCTTGGGACCGGCCGCCAGGATGGCGTCGGCCAGTGCGTCGGAGTTCGAGAACACGCCCGCGTAGTCGAGGCCCAGGGCGACGATCATGGCGCCAGTGAGCGTGGCCAGATCGACCATGAACTTCGGCTTGAAGCGGTCCTGTGTGTACCATAGGGCGTCGGCGAGAACGAGGCGGCCCTCGGCGTCGGTGTTGATGACCTCGACCGTCTGGCCCGACATCGACTTGACGATGTCGCCCGGACGCTGGGCGTTGCCGTCGGGCATGTTCTCGACCAGGCCCAGCACGCCGACGGCATTGACCCTGGCCTTGCGGCCCGCCAGCGCGTGCATCAGTCCGGCCACGGCGGCCGCGCCGCCCATGTCCCAGATCATGTCCTCCATGCCGGCGGCCGGCTTGATCGAGATGCCGCCGGTGTCGAAGCAGACGCCCTTGCCGACGAAGGCGATCGGCGCGTCGCCGGCCTTGCCGCCGTTCCACTGGATGACGGCCAGCTGGCTCTCGCGAACCGAGCCCTGCCCCACGCCCAGCAGGACATGCATGCCGAGGGCTTCCATTTCCTTCTCGCCGAGGATCTCGACCTTCAGGCCCAGACGCTCCAGTTCCTTGACCCGGCGGGCGAACTCGGCCGGGTAGAGGATGTTGGCGGGCTCGGCGACCAAATCGCGCGAGAAGTAGATCGCGTCGGCGACAGCGTTCAGCGGCTCCAGCGCGGCCTTGGCGGCGGCGATGTCCCCGGTGATGATGTTGACGGTCTGGATCGACGGAATCTTGTCCGGCTTTTCCTTGGTCCGGTACTTGTCGAACCGATAGGCGGCCAGACGAACCGCGAAGGCGGCGCGCGCGGCCTCGGCTGCGGACAGGTGCCCAAGATCAATCGTCAGGGTCTCTGCGCCCGACAGCTTCACGGCGTGGTAGGCGGCGCCGGCGGCGGTCTCGAGCGCCAGGTCGTCGAACTTGCCTGCCTCGCCCGCACCGACCAGCACGATGCTGTCGGCCTTCACGCCGGAAGGCGCGGCGATGATCAGGCTGGAATTGGCGCCGCCGGTGAAGCGGCTTGCGGACATCGCGCGGGTCAGAGACCCGTCTGCAGCGGCGTCGTGATCGCCGCCCGCCCCGGCCAGGCTGCGACCGTCATGGACGAGGATGGCGAGAACGCCGGCTGCGCCGGCTTCGGCGACGAAATCGATCTTCATGGAAACGCATACTCCGGCCGGGGTAGACTCCCGGTCATTGAACTGTGGGTGGTCACGCCCGCCATTGTCGGCGGCGCGCCCGGACGTGTATTAGATGCGCCCCAACGTCCGCGCCCGCAACCGGGTGATTTCATCGCCCGCATGACCCTGATTCAACGCTACCTTTTCCGCCAGATCAGTTTGCCCGTCCTAGCGGCCTGCGGCTCGCTGGTCGGAATCGGCCTCCTGAGCCAGAGCCTCGACCAGCTCGAGGTCATCGTCGAGCGCGGGCAGAGCGTCTGGGTCATGTTGAAACTGACGCTGCTGGCGGTGCCCCAGCTGGTCGGCGTCATCCTGCCCATCGGCCTGTTCGTCGGCGCCCTGATCGCCCTGACCCGGCTGCAGAGGGAACAGGAACTGACGGCCGCCTACGCCAGCGGCATGTCGCGCTGGCAGATGATCGCGCCCTCGGCACGGCTGGCCTTGGCCGTGGCTCTCGTGGCCCTGACGACCAATGTCGTGATCCAGCCCTGGGCCCAGCGCACCTCGCGCGAACAGGCGTTCGAGATCCGTACCGACCTCGCCGCCCTGCTGGTCGAGGAGGGCCGGTTCGTTCAGGGCCCCAACGGCCTGACCGTCTACGTCCAGCAGATCGAACAGAACGGCCTGCTCAAGAACCTCTTCATCTACGTCGAGGACGGGGACAAATCGACGACCTGGGACGCGACCGAGGCGCGCTTCGGTCGGGTCGACGGCCAGCCCGTCCTGACCATGAAACAGGGCTCGTGGCAGCAGTACGATTCCAAGGGCGTGCTGAACCAGCTGTCGTTCGACGGTTACGTCTTCCCGCTGGGTCAGTACGTCAGTAACGACGAGCACATCCGCTACAAGCCCGCCGACCTCTGGATCACCCAGCTCTTCACCCCGACGCCTGAGCTGATCCGCGACACGGGTGCCCGCGGCGAGCTGCTGGCCGAGGTGCACAGCCGCCTATCCTCGCCGCTCTACGCCCTGACCGCCATGGCGATGGCCCTGGCCGCCATCATGGGAGGCGCCTTCAGCCGCACGGGTTACGGCATGAGGATCGCCAAGGCCTCTGCCGCCTTCCTGCTGGTTCGCATCTTCGGCTACGCGGTCGTCGCCGCCAGCGCGTGGAACAGCTGGCTGAACGTCTTCCAGTATCTGTTACCCATCGCGGCAACCGCCATCGCCCTTCGACTCCTGTTCCGGGCGCTGAAACCCCGCCGGTCCAAAGGCCGGTCGCCTCTGGCCCATTTGAAGGCGCGGTTCGCATGAGCGGCTTCGGATCCCTCGCCGATGCGCCACGGCACATCCTGAGCGCGCTCCGCATCGGGCGGATCGAACGCTATGTGCTGATCCAGCTCGCCCGCGCGCTGGGCATTGCCCTTGCGGTCATCGCCGCCCTGGTGATGCTGATCGACTTCGTGGAGATCTCGCGCGGCCTGGGGTCGGACACCGACCTGTCGGGCCTGCGCATCCTCGGACTGATGCTGTTGAAGTCCCCTGCCGTGATCGTGCAGCTTCTGCCCTTCGTCTTCCTGTTCGGCACCTTGGGCGCCTTCGTCGGTCTGAACCGGCGTTCGGAGCTGGTCGCCATGCGCGCGGCGGGCATGTCCGCCTGGCGATTCGTCCTGCCTGCGGCCGGGGCCGCGCTCGTGCTCGGCGTGCTCACAGTGACCGTGATCGGCCCCGTGGCCGCCTCGGCCGACGGTCTGTTCCAGCGCGAGCGCGCCCGCATCTCGGGGTCCGTGCTGGGTGCGGAGGAACAACAGGCGATCTGGCTGCGCGAGGGCGACGGCCCGCGTCAGATGGTGATCCGCGCCGGTCGTCAGGACCGCGCCAACGCCCGGCTGCTGGACGTGACCTTCTTCATCTACGCCACCGATCCGCAGGGACAACGCCAGTTCACCGAGAGGATCGACGCCCCGTCAGCCAGCCTCAGCGCGGGCCGATGGCGGCTGTTCGACGCGGTCGGGGCCCAGACCGGCCAGCGTGCGGTCCGCTACGCCACTCTCGACCTGCCGTCGGCGCTCGCGGACGAAGAGGCGTTCGAGCGTTTCGCCCGACCGCAGTCGACGCCCTTCTGGTCCTTGCCCGGTCAGATCCAGCGCATCGAGGACGCCGGCTTCTCCTCCACCGCTTACCGGCTCCGGCTCCAGTCGCTGCTGTCCACGCCCCTGGCCTTCGCCGCCATGACCATCCTGGCCGCAGCCTTCTCACTGCGACTGATGCGTCTGGGCGACCTGGCGCGCATGGCGGTCGCGGCTGTGGTGCTGGGTTTCGCCTTCTTCTTCCTCAGCCAGTTCTCAGCCGCCATGGGTTCGGCCGAAGTGGTGCCGCCGTTCGTGGCCGCCTGGCTGCCCGCGATCCTGACAGCGCTCGCCGCCTTCACCTTGCTGTTCTATACCGAAGACGGGTAAGCGGGCCTCCGGCGGGGGCCTGAAGGAACGGTTGATCAATGCGGGCTGAAGGCGCCGTCTCTCGCAAAAATGCACTGCGTGACCGCCTCCTGGCGGGTGCGGCGTTGCTGGCCTGTGCGCCCCTGCCTGCGATGGCCCAGACCGCGCCCGCCCAGACCTCGCCGCCGGCCGTGATTCAGGACGGCCTGACGCCGGATGCGATCTATATCGAAGCCGACCAGGCCGGGCGTCAGGGCGACGTCATCAGCGCCACGGGCGAACGGGATCGGGTCTATGCCCGTTTCCAGGGGCACACCCTGCGCGGCCGCGCGGTCACCTATGACATCGCCCAGGGCATCGGCACGGCGGACGGCGACGTGGAATTGGTCGATCCCGACCGCAACACCGTCTTCGCCAGCCACCTCGAGCTCGATTCCGACCTGCGAGCCGGCGTCGCCGTCGATTTCGCCACCCGCACGACCAACGGCGCCAGCCTGATGGCCGCCACGGCAGTGCGGCGTTCCGAGAATGTGAACGAGCTGAATTACGCGCTCTTCACCCCCTGCCCGATCTGCGACGCCGAGGGCAATCCGAAGACGCCCAGTATCTCGATCCAGGCCGAGAAGGTGGTCCAGGACGAGGAGCTGCGCGCGGTTCTCTATCGCAACGCCGTGTTCAAGGTCGGCGGGGTTCCGGTTCTCTGGACGCCCTTCTTTGCCCATCCCGACCCGACGGTGGATCGGGCCTCGGGCTTCCTGATCCCGATCTTCAACTATGACGACGGGCGCGGCGTGTCGGTGGAGACGCCCTACCTGAAAGTCATGTCGCCGTCCGAGGACTGGCTGATCAGCCCGCAGTTCAACACCCGGGTCCTGCCGTTCCTTAACCTGCAATGGCGCCGCCGCTTCGCCGAGGGGACCATCGTGGCCCGCGGCGGCTATACCTATGCCCAGAGTTTCGGCGACTTCGACCTGAACGGCGATGGTCGTGCCGAGAGCAACGTCGATTTCGGCGACCGCACCAGCCGCAGCTATTTCCTCGGTTACGGCAAGTTCGACCCGGCGGGCCCCTGGCGCTGGGGCTTTACCGCCGAGCGGACCTCCGACAAGACCCTGTTCGACCGCTACGACGTCATCGACCCGTATCAGGACAACGGCCTCTACTACGGCGACCAGCGCCGGCTGATCAGCCAGCTCTACGCCGAACGCCAGACCGCGCGCTCCTATCTGTCGGTCGCAGCCTTCTCGATCCAGAGCCTGCGGGTCGCCCGGTTCAACGACGTAACCCCGGCGCTGAACGTGTTCGAGTCCGACGGCGCCCTGCCGCTCGTCGCGCCCCTGATCGACGCCCGGTGGGAGCCGGCCGGCGCCGTCCTCGGCGGCCGCCTGCGCCTGCGCGGGTCCGCCGTGTCGCTCTATCGCGACGATTATTTCGGCAGCCCCGTCCTGCGGCCCGAGATCATTCCGGTGGGCTCGACCCTCGGTCTGCCCGGTGTCGACAGCCGGCGTGTGACCGGTCAGCTGGACTGGCGCCGGTCCTTCACCTCACCCGCAGGCGTGCGCTACGAGCCGTTCGTCGATGGCCGCGTCGACGTCTATTCGGTCGCTGACCTGCCGCCGATCCTCGGGCTGAAAGACGAGACCATCACGCGCCAGCGCGCCACGATCGGCCTGGACGTCAGCTACCCCCTGATCCGCCGCCTCAGCGACGGGGCCGATCTCATGGTCGAGCCGCTCGGCCAGATTTCGATCTCGACAGATCCGGACCTCGATCCGCGCATCCCGGTCGAGGACGCCCAGACGCTGGAGCTGGACGAATCGTCCCTGTTCCGGATCGACCGCTTCCCCGGCTACGACCTGATGGAGGGCGGGGTCCGCGTCACGGCCGGGGTGCGCGCTACCGTGCGCTGGAGCGAGGGCCGGACCGCCAGCCTGTTTGTCGGACGAAGCATGCGCGACGCCGAACAGGACAACTTCCGCATCCCGATCCCCGACGCGCCGAACAACCTTTACGATCCGACCGGGCTGGCGGCCCAGACCTCCGACTGGGTGGTTCAGGGCAGCTTCCAGCCGTCCGACCGAATCCGGGGCTGGGGCCACGCAACGGTGGACGGATCGGGCGACATCCGCCGCGCCGAGATGGCCGTGGACGGCCGTTGGGGTCGTCGCAATCTGGCGACCGCCAGCTATATCGTCGACCGCTCCAATCCCCTGAATGGACCCCTCAACCGCAACTACGAATTCGTGCAGTTGGCGGGCCAGCAATTCATCGCGGGAAACTGGGGCGTGGCCGTCGCCGGCATCGCTGACCTTGAACGCAACCTGATCACCCGCTCGGAAGTCGGCGTCGTGTTCGATGACGATTGCTTCCGCATCGAGGTCGGCTATCGCCGCGACAACACCCGCGTCAGCCCTACTGGCCCGTCTGGGGGTGTCTACTTCCGTCTAAACCTCGCCACTTTTGGAGGGTCAGGCTATGGATCAAACGGCTTGCGTTAGGCATGACGCGTAAAGGCGTGCGCCAACCCGGTGGAGAATCGGGGCAGCAGGCTCGAAGGAATCAGGACTGACCATGCGTTTGATGCGTTTTACGGCCGGGGTCGCGATGGCCGCGCTGGTCGCCGGTGCGGCGATTGCCCAGACCGCCCCTGCGGGTCAGGCGGCGGGCACGCTCGATCCTGCCGCCGAGCAGGCCCCCGCCACCGCCGCCGCTGCGGAACCCGAGTTCACCCTGGCGGACGGCATCGTCGCTACGGTCAACGACCAGGTCATCACCGGCTTCGACCTGCGTCAGCGCATGCTGTCGGTCATCGCCATGAGCCAGGTGCAGCCGACCGAGGAGAATATCCCGGCGATCCAGCAGCAGGCGCTCCAGGCGCTGATCGAGGAACGTCTCCAGTCCCAGGAGATCGCCAACTACGAAACCCTGAAGATCAGCGACGAGGAAGTGAATCAGGAAATCGCGGGCATGGCGCAGGAGGCCGGCACGACGCCCGAGAACTACATGGCCTTCCTGGCCCAGGGCGGCATCCGCCCCGAGGCCATGCGCGAACAGCTGCGCACCGAGATCGGCTGGCGTGAACTGGTCGGTGGTCGCTTCAACAGTCGCTCACGCGTCAGCCGCGCCCAGGTCGATCAGACCTTGCGCCAACTGACCGAAGCCGCGTCCAAGCCCCAGTATCTGATCGGCGAGATCTATCTTGAGGCCAACCGCGTTGGCGGCCAGCAGGCGGCCGTGAACGGCGCCGAGCAGCTGGTCACCCAGATGGTCCAGGGCGCGGCCTTCCAGGCCGTGGCCCGCCAGTTCTCGGCCGCGCCTTCGGCGGCCCGCGGCGGCGACGCCGGCTGGGTCGTCCAGGGCACGGTGCAGCCGGCTCTGCAGGCCGCGCTGGACTCGCTGCAGGTCGGTCAACTGTCGCGTCCCATTCCGGTCGATGGCGGCGTCTACATCATCTACATGCGCGACAAGCGCACGGGCGCGGCGACCAGCCTGGTCTCGCTGAAGCAGGCGATGATCGAGCTTCCGGAGACCGCAACCACGGAAGAGGTCGCCGCCGCCACCCAGCGTCTGGAAGGGATCCGCGCCAGCCTGACCTGCGACAATATTTTGCAGCGCGCGACGTCGGAAGCGGGCCTGCTCGGTTCGGACCTCGGCGAAAGCGACGTGGCCAACCTGGCGCCCCAGTTCCAGCAGGTCGCTCGTTCGGCCGAGGTGAACACGGTGTCGAACCCGGTCCGCACGCCTCTCGGCATCCACCTGCTCGCCGTCTGCGGCCGTCGGGTGGGCGGCGTGGATGTCCCCAGCTACCAGGAGGTCGAGGCCCGTCTGCGGAACCAGAACCTTGCGATGCTGGCGCGCCGCTATATCCGTGACCTGCGAGCCGACTCCCTGATCGAAATGAAGTAACCGAGGTGGCGGCGGTTTCCGGCAGCGTGGGGCCGCTGGTCCTCACCCTGGGCGAACCGGCGGGCGTCGGTGCGGAGATCATCGCCAAGGCCTGGAGCGCGCTCTCGGGGCAGGCTCCTTTCGCCGTCATCGGCGACATCCGGCTGCTTGAAGCGCAAGGCGTGCCCGTGCGGGAGATCGGCGACCTGTCCGATGCGGCGACCGTCTTCGCCCGCGCCCTGCCCGTCCTGAATCATCCGGCTCCAGCGCCGATCGAGCCGGGCAAGCCCGATCCGCGCAATGCCGCCGTGGTCGCCGACTGGATCGAGCGCGCCGTGGCCCTGGCCCTGTCGGGCGAGGCGTCGGGCGTGGTCACGGCCCCCATCGCCAAGGCTCCCCTCTATGCCGCCGGCTTCCGCTTCCCGGGGCACACCGAGTTCATCGCCGAACTGACCGCCGACGCTCCCTACGCCGGGACGCGCGGGCCGGTGATGATGCTGACGGCGAAGAACCTGCGCGCCTGCCTTGTCACCATCCACGTCGCCCTGGACCAGGTGCCCGAACTGGTGACCGGGGAGCGCGTCGCCCGCACCGCCCGCGTCGTCCACGAGGTCCTGCGCCGCGACTTCGGCATCGCCCGACCCCGGCTGGCCCTCGCCGCCCTGAACCCGCATGCGGGCGAAGGCGGGGCGCTGGGCCTGCAGGAGATCACCGTCCTGAGGCCGACAGCCGAGGCCCTGCGCGCCGAGGGGATCGACATCACCGATCCCCTGCCCGCCGACACGATGTTCCATGACGAGGCGCGGACGCGGTACGACGCCGCCATCTGCCTGTACCACGACCAGGCCCTGATCCCGGTGAAGACGCTGGACTTCTGGGGCGGGGTCAATGCGACACTGGGCCTGCCGGTCATCCGCACCTCGCCCGACCACGGCACCGGCTTCGACATCGCCGGCAAGGGGATCGCGCGGCCCGACAGCCTGATCGCCGCCATCCGTCTGGCCTCGGAGATGGCGGCGCGGCGAGCGGCGGGCTAACACGGCGCGGTGACCGACCTCCCCCCCCTCCGCGAATCCCTCGAAGCCCACGGCCTGCTGGCCAAAAAGAGCTTCGGCCAGCATTTCCTGCTGGACCTCAACATCACGCGAAAGATCGTCCGCCTCGCGGGGCCGTTCGAGGGCCGGGCCGTGATCGAGGTCGGTCCCGGACCCGGCGGCCTGACCCGCGCCATCCTCGAGAGCGACGCCGGCAAGGTGGTCCTGATCGAGAAGGATCCCCGCTTCCTGCCGCTGCTGGCTGAGCTGGACACCGGCGACGGGCGGCTGACCATCGTCGAGGCCGATGCGCTGAAGGTCGATCAGGGGACGCTGGTCGAGGGGCCGGCCCATGTCGTTTCCAACCTGCCCTACAACGTCGGCACGCCCCTGCTGATCGACTGGCTGACGGGAGCGTGGACGCCTGTCACCATGACCCTGATGTTCCAGAAGGAGGTCGCCGAGCGGATTGTGGCCGCGCCGGGCGACGACGCCTATGGCCGCCTGGCGGTCATCTCCCAGGCCGTGGCCGAAGTGAAGATCGTGATGCATCTACCGGCCGCCGCCTTCACCCCGCCGCCCAAGGTCGCCTCGGCCGTCGTCCATGTCGTGCCTCGCGCCGACCGGCCCGATGCCGCGACCCTGAAGCGGCTGGAGCGCGTAACGGCCGCCGCCTTCGGCCAGCGCAGGAAGATGCTGCGCTCCAGCCTGAAACAGCTGGGTGGCGGCGCCCTGTGCGAAGCCGCCGGAATCGACCCGGACGCCCGGGCCGAAGTCATCGACATCGCGGGCTTCCTCCGCCTCGCCGGAGCCCTCCAGTCATGAGTGAAATCGAACCCTTCCGCGCCATCGCCATCAGCCGTCTGGCCCATGCCCTGAAGGCCGAGGGGCGGTCGGTGATCCACATGGAGTTCGGCCAGCCCTCGACCGGCGCCCCGCCCGCCGCGATTGCCGAGGCGCATCGCGTGCTCGACATCGACAGCATGGGCTACTGGGAAAGCGCACCGCTGAAGGCGCGCATCGCCCGGCTGTACGACGAGCGGTATGGGGTCAGCGTCTCGCCCGACCGGCTGCTGCTGACCAACGGGGCCTCGCCGGCCCTGGTCCTGGGTCTGTCGTCGCGGTTCGCGCCCGGCGACCGGATCGCCATGGCCCGGCCCGGCTATGTCGCCTACCGCAACACGGTGAAGGCCCTGCGGATGGTCCCGGTGGAGATCGCCTGCGGCCCCGACGAACACTACCAGCTGACCGCCGCCGCACTTGATGCGCTGGAGCCTGCGCCGGCCGGGGTGATCATCGCCAGCCCGGCCAACCCGACGGGGTCGGTGATCGCGGCCGAGGAACTGACCGCCATCGCCGGGGTCTGTGCGCGCAAGGGGATCCAGATCCTGTCCGACGAGATCTACCACGGCCTCAGCTACGTCGGGCCCCAGCCGTCGCTGCTGCAGTTCGCGCCCGAGGCCATGGTGATCAGCAGCTTCTCCAAATACTGGAGCATGGCCGGGTGGCGGCTGGGCTGGCTGCTGGTCCCGCACGATCATATCGAGCGGGCCCGCGCCTACATCGGCAACCTGTTCCTGACCCCGCCGTCGCTGAGCCAGCACGCGGGCCTGGTCGCGATGGACCAGCACGCGGTGCTGGAGGGCCATATCGAGACCTACGCCCGCAACCGCACCCTGATGCTGGAGGCCCTGCCGGCCCTGGGCCTGAAGTCCATCGCCCCGCCTGACGGCGCCTTCTACATCTGGGCCGACATCGGCCACCTGACCGACGACAGCGTGGCCTTCTGCGAGCAGCTTCTGAGAGACACGGGCGTGGCCACGGCGCCCGGCGTGGACTTCGATCCCGTCGACGGCCACCGCTTCATGCGGTTCAGCTTCGCCGTCTCGACGCCGGAGATCGAGGAGGCCCTGCGCCGCATTACACCGTGGTTCGAGGCCCGATCCGCCTGACCCGGAATTGCACTCCAGAGGACAGGGTGCACAGAGTGCAAATGATTGATTACAATCAGTTGTAGCCAGACTCTGTCTTTCAGCCTGCGATATTTCTGGACTCTTCCGGGGTCCGAGCGATGCGGCCGGCCCACGCATGGACTCCGCAGAGACGAAGGCTATTCTCTCGCCGCGCAGGGAGGGGGGCCAGATGGCGAAGCTGATCTATGGTCTGAACCAGTCGCTGGACGGCTATGTGGATCACGACGGCTTCGCGCCCGACGCCGTCCTGTTTCGCCATTTCATCGAACACATGGGGCGAGTGACAGGCAGTATCTACGGCGGCCGGATGTACGAGATCATGCGCTACTGGGACGAGGATCAGCCCGAGTGGGACGATGCCGAGCGGGACTACGCCGGGGCCTGGCGCGACAGCCCGAAATGGGTCGCGTCCCGGTCGCACACGTCGGTCGGTCCCAACGCGACGCTGCTGAAGGGCGATCTGGAGACGGCGGTCCGCACGCTCAAGGCGGAACAGGACGGGGAGATCGAGGTCGCCGGACCGGCCTTGGCCGCGATCCTGATGTCGATGGGGCTGATCGACGCGTATCAGATCTACCTGCACCCGGTCGTACTGGGCGGCGGAACGCCCTTCTTCAAGGACGCCCGGCCGCCGCTGCGGCTCGTGGGAAACCAACCGATCGGCGAGTCGGTGGTCCGGCTGACCTACGTCCCGGCCTGAGGCGCGAGGTCTCTTATCACCGTGCACCCCGGCGGAGGCCGGGGTCCAGATGGCGAACTCCTACCTACACGTTGCTCTCGGTGCGAAATCCGAGCCGACGGAATCTGTGATCTGGACCCCGGCCTTCGCCGGGGTGCACGGAGGGGAGGCGAAAAGGCGCTAGACGGCCTCGGCCAGCAGGGCCGACTGGTAATCGGCGACCCAGATGTTGCGGAACCGGCGGCTGCGTTCGGAGTGATAGATGTGGGCCAGCTCCGCATAGGAGCGGTCGAAGTCGTCGTTGACGAAGACATAGTCGAAGTCTGTGCAGTGCTCGATCTCGCCCTTGGCGTTGGCGATCCGGCGCTCGATGACGTCGTCGGCGTCCTGCGACCGGGTCACCAGACGGCGCTTCAGCTCTTCGAGGGTGGGCGGCAGGATGAAGACCCGCACGGCGTCTTCCGGGCACTTCGTCGCGATATCGCGCGCGCCCTGCCAATCAATGTCGAACAGCACGTCACGACCCTCGGCGAGGGCCTTGTCGATCGGCGCGCGCGGGCTGCCGTAGCGAGAGCCGTGGACGTCGGCCCATTCCAGGAAGGCGTCGGCGTCGATCAGGCTCTGGAAGTCTTCCGGCGAGACGAAGTGATAATCGCGGTCGGCCACCTCGCCCGGGCGGATGCTGCGCGTGGTCATCGAGACCGACAGCTCCAGCCCGCCGTGGTCGGCCATCAGCCGTCGGCACAGCGACGTCTTGCCGGCCCCCGAGGGGCTGGCGACGATCAGGAGGACGCCCCGACGGGGCGTGCGTTCATTCGACATTCTGTACTTGCTCTCGAAGCTGTTCGATGACCGCCTTCAGGTCCAGGCCTGTGGCGGTCAGCGCGGTCGTAGCCGATTTCGAACAGAGGGTGTTCGCCTCGCGCATGAACTCCTGCATCAGGAAGTCCAATTTGCGGCCCGAAGGCGGTTGATCCAGCAGGGCGCGGGCAGAGGCGACGTGTGCGGTCAGCCGGTCCAGCTCCTCGCGCACATCCGCTTTCGTCGCGAGCGCGGCGGCCTCCAGCACGATCCGGTCTTCAAGCCCCGGCGCGTCAGGTGCCAGTTCGGCCATGCGGCGGGCGAAGCGTTCGCGGACGGCTTCCGTCTGGGCGGCGGCCCCGGTCTCGGCCGTGGCGACGAGGCTCTCGATGCGGGAGACGAAGTCCTCGATCACGGGCCGCAACTGGGCGCCCTCGCGTTCGCGGGAGAGTTTCAGCGCGTCGAGCGTCTGTTCGACGGTGGCGGACATGGCGGCCTCGATCGGGGCGCGTGCCTCGGGATCCTCGGCCTCCTCGTCGATATCCAGCACGCCCCGCAGGGCCAGCAGGCCATCGGCGGAGGGCGGCGTCGCCCCCTCCTCGGCCAGCTGGTTGGCGAGCTGGAAGTAACGGGCCAGCACGGCCTCGTTGACCTTCAGGGCCGAGGCGTCGCCCTGCGCGCGGCGCGCCTGGATGCCGATCGTGACCTGACCCCGGCTCAGACGCGCCTGACCGGCTGCCTTGGCGAGCCGCTCGAGGTTGTCGAAGCCGTTCGGACCCCGGAAGCGGACCTCCAGATTGCGACCGTTGACCGAGCGCGCCTCGACCGACCAGGTCCAGCCGTCGAGGGCGCCATCGGCCCGGCCGAAGCCGGTCATTCCGGACAGGATGGGGCCTGACGACACGCTCACGGTCCGTTCGCCGGAACCGGCGGTGTGGTCGCCGGGGGCGTGGGACGCAGGGTCCGCGACGGCGTCACCGTTCCCGGCGCCTGCATGGTGATCACGGCCTCGCCGGTCACGGTGGGCGGGGCGACCGCCGCGCCTTCCGGCGCGCCCTGTCCGGGCGGCGGGGCGCCGGGAACCGCGCCGGGCGGCAGGGTCTCGGCCGGCGGGGCCTTGCCCGCCTCGATCGCCCGCCAGCGCGACACGTTCATCAGATGCTCTTCATAGGTCCGGGCGAAGGCGTGGCCGCCCGTCCCGTCAGCGACGAAGAACAGGTCCTGGGTCGTCGGCGGATTGAGCACCGCCTCCAGCGCCTGACGGCCAGGATTGGCGATCGGCGTCGGCGGCAGGCCGTCGATCAGATAGGTGTTCCAGCCCGTGTCGCGCTGCAGCTCCGACAGACGGATGCCGCGTCCCAGCGGACGGCCTTTGGTGATGCCGTAGATGATGGTCGGATCGCTCTCCAGCCGCATGCCGATCCGCAGCCGGTTCGAAAACACGGCCGCGACGCGCGGCCGTTCGCGCGCCAGCCCGGTCTCCTTCTCCACAACAGACGCCAGGATCACGGCCTCCTCGGGGGTCCGGACGACGGTGTTGGGGCTGCGGGCGGCCCAGAGCTCGGCCAGATTGTCGGCGGCGTCGCGCTGCATCCGCGCGATCACCGAGGCCCGGGTCTCGCCCCGCGAGATCTCATAGGTGTCGGCCCACAGGGAGCCCTCCTCCGGGTCCTCGTCGATGGTCCCCGTCAGGATCGTCTCAGCGTTCAGGATGTCCACCGCCTGGGCCGAGGACCAGCCCTCGGGGATGGTCACGAAATGGCGCACCACCCGCCCGTCGGTCAGCAGGCCAATGACGGCCTTCAGCGAGGCGCGGGTCGGCACTTCGTACTCGCCGGCGCGCAGTCGACGATCCGCCCCGGTCAGGGTGGCGGCAGCCTTGAACATGTCGACGGACCGGATCACGCCGGCGCGCTTCAGCGTCGCGGCGATGGCCGAGACGCCCGACCCGGACGGGAGGGTGACCACCGTCGTGTCGCCTTCGCGCGCCGTCGGCCCGGGCGCGTAATAGACGCTCCATCCCCAGGCCAGGGCCGCAATCAGGAACAGGCTGAAGGTCGCGGACGCCGCCAGCAGCGCCGCCATCAGACCCGGACGCTGCCGTTTCGGCGCCCCCCCGGCGTTCGCCACGGTCAGGCGACCTTGCGGAAGATGATCGAGGCGTTGGTGCCGCCGAATCCGAAGCTGTTGGACATGGCCACATCGATCTCCATCGGCTTGCCCCTGTGTGGCACGAGATCGATGGCGGTTTCGTGTTCCGGGTCGTCGAGGTTGATCGTCGGCGGCGCGATCTGGTCGCGGATGGCCAGAATGCTGAACACCGCCTCGATGGCCCCGGCGGCGCCGAGCAGGTGTCCGGTCATCGATTTGGTCGAGGACATGGCCATGTCTTTCGCATGATCGCCGACCAGCCGCTCGACCGCGCGCAGCTCGATCCAGTCGGCCATGGTCGAGGTACCGTGGGCGTTGACGTAGTCTATGTCCTCGACCGCGATCCCGGCCCGTTTCACCGCCGCCTTCATGGCGCGATAGGCGCCGTCTCCGTCCTCGGACGGAGCGGTGATGTGCCAGGCGTCGCCCGACATGCCGTAGCCAATGACCTCGGCGTAGATCTTCGCGCCACGCGCCCTGGCGTGTTCGTATTCCTCGAGGATGACGACCCCGGCGCCCTCGCCCATGACAAAGCCGGCATGACCGCGGTCATAGGGGCGAGAGGCCTTCTCCGGCGTGTCGTTATAGGCGGTGCACAGGGCCTTGCAGGCGAGGAAGCCGGCGATACCGAGCGGCACGATGGAGCTCTCGGCCCCGCCCGCCACCATCACATCGGCATCGTCCAGCATGATCATCCGCGCCGCGTCGCCGATGGCGTGCACGCCGGAGGCGCAGGCCGTCACGACGGCGTGGTTCGGCCCCTTCAGGCCGTGGCGGATCGAGATCTGGCCGCTGGCCAGGTTGATCAGGGCCGAGGGGATGAAGAAGGGGCTGACGCGGCGCGGACCGGATTCGGCCAGGATCGCCGCGCTGTCGGCGATGGGACCCAGGCCGCCTATGCCCGCCCCCATGATGACGCCGGTGCGTTCCTTGTCCTCGTCCGTCTCGGGATGCCAATTGGCGTCATTCAGAGCCTCGTCGGCCGCTGCGATGCCGAACAGGATGAAGTCGTCGACCCGCTTGCGTTCCTTGGGCGTCATGATGGCGTCGGGATCGAAGCTGCCGGGGATGTCGGGCCCGCCCCCGCCGCGACCGTCCACGCTCGGAACCTCGCCCGCGATGGTGCAGCCGAAGCCCTCGGTATCGAAGGCCGTGATCTGTCGGATGCCGGAACGGCCCTCGAGAATGCCTTTCCAGCTTAAATCGACCCCGTTGCCCAGGGGCGTGACAAGGCCGAGACCGGTAACGACGACGCGACGCATGATGTCGGGCTCCAGCTCCACGAATCCTGAATCAGAAACAGTAATGGCCGCCGGGCCTCTCCGCTAGGAGGGCCGGGCGGCCATTGACTGCCGGCTGAGCCGACCGAGGCTTAGGCCGCGGTCTTCTCGTCGATGAACTTCACCGCGTCGCCGACGGTCTGAATGTGTTCGGCGGCGTCGTCGGGGATCTCGATATCGAACTCTTCTTCGAAGGCCATGACCAGTTCGACGTTGTCGAGCGAGTCAGCGCCCAGGTCGTCGATGAAGCTGGCCTTTTCGGTGACCTTGTCCGGATCGGCGTCCAGGTGGTCGATGACGATCTTGCGGACGCGTTCCAGGGTGTCGGACATGTGTGTCTCTGCCTTCTAGAGCCGCCGGGGCGGCGTATGATGGTCTTGCCGTCTCACGACGGCTCCGCTTGCGCAAGAGGCAACGCCTCACTGACCCAACCGGTTGCCCGGCCTTTAGCACACCCCTCGGCGAGGGAAATAGGTGTGAACTCTCATTGATGGGCGATCGCGCGGTCGCGCGACTTGAGCCCGAGGGCCTTGATCAGCGGCGGCGGTTGACCCACCAGACCAGGGCGCCGCCCACCAGGGCCATCGGCGCACCGTAGATCGCCCAGATGATCTGGCCGGTCATGAAACTGCCCGGCAGGACGTTCAGCCCCTGAAGCACCCAGATGACGCCGATCAGCAACAGCGGACCGCTGAGGATGGTGGCGAGGTAGCGGAGGGCGATCATCAGATCATCGCCATGCCGCCGTTCACGTGCAGCGTCTGCCCCGTGACATAGGCGGCTTCGTCGGACGACAGATAGACGGCGGCGGCGGCGATCTCGTCGCCCGTGCCCAGACGCCCGGCCGGGATGTTGCGCAGAATGCCCTCGCGCTGCTGCTCGTTGAGCACGTCGGTCATCGGCGAGGTGATGAAACCCGGGGCGATGCAGTTCACGGTGATGCCCCGGCTGCCGACCTCCTGGGCCAGAGATTTGGAAAAGCCGATCATCCCGGCCTTGGACGCCGCATAGTTGGTCTGGCCGGCATTTCCGGTGACGCCGACCACCGAGGTGATGCCGATGATCCGGCCCGAACGGCGCTTCATCATCCCCTTCATCACGGCGCGCGACAGGCGGAAATAACTCTCGAGATTGACGGTGAGGACGGACTGGAAGTCCTCGTCCTTCATCCGCATCAGCAGGCCGTCCTTGGTGATGCCCGCATTGGCGACGAGGATATCCAGGGGAGCTCCCGCCACGGCTTCCGCCGCCGCCACGAGGCCATCGACAGAGGTCGGCTCCGACAGGTTCGCGGCCGA
Organism: Brevundimonas sp. DC300-4; assembly: GCF_049897365.1. NCBI lineage: Bacteria > Pseudomonadati > Pseudomonadota > Alphaproteobacteria > Caulobacterales > Caulobacteraceae > Brevundimonas > Brevundimonas sp. DC300-4. Next base: position 47,373 of record NZ_JAFCWC010000010.1, on the reverse strand, counting down.
GAACGTCGCACGGTCCCCAAGCTCCGCCGCCAGTTGCGCCAGAGCGGCCTCGCGCGTGCCGGACAGGACGACGGTGGCGCCCTGCGCGTGCAGGGCGCGGGCCACGGCCCCGCCGATACCGCCCGTGGCGCCGGTAATGAGGGCGGTCTTGCCTGTGAGGTCGAACATTTGAGTCTCCCTGTCCCTTCTCCCTTTGTGGGAGACGGTGGCCCGGAGGGCCGGATGAGGGGTCACGCGGACCTCTCCGATTGGTTTGCGACGGGTCACCGCATAGACCGGTGCGCCCCCTCGTCTGTCAGCCCCCGATCACCTCGGAGGGCTGCCACCTTCTCCCGCAAGGGGAGACAGAAATCAAAGCGACTTCGCAAATGCCTCGATATCTTCCGGCGTGTTGAGCGCCAGGCTCTCGGCGTCGGGGGCGATGCGTCTGGCCATGCCGATCAGGACCTTGCCGGAGCCGACCTCGACGAAACGGGTCACGCCCCCTTCGGTCGCCATCCACTCCATCGACTCGCGCCAGCGGACGCGACCGGTGACCTGTTCGACCAGCAGGCGACGGATCGCAGCGGCGTCGGCTTCAGGCCGGGCGGTGATGTTGGCCACGAGCGGCACGACGGGAGAGACCAGCGAGGCCGCCGCCAGGGCGGTCGCCATCTCGTCGGCGGCGGGCTGCATCAGCGGACAGTGGAAGGGCGCCGAGACGTTCAGCGGGATCGCCCGCGCGCCCAGTTCCTTGGCCTTTTCGATGGCGCGATCGACGGCGGCCTTCTCGCCCGAGATGACGACATTGCCGTTGTTGTTGTCGTTGGCGACGACGCAGACCCCGAGCTCGGCGCCTGCCGCAGCGGCGGCTTCGGCCAATGCGAGGTCGGTTTTCGGCCCGATGAGGGAGGCCATCGCCCCCTGTCCCACGGGCACGGCCCGCTGCATGGCCTGGCCGCGCAGTTTCAACAGGCGGGCGGTGTCGGTCAGCGACAGGGCGCCCGCCGCCGCCAGGGCAGAATATTCGCCCAGCGAATGGCCGGCGACGAAGGCGGCGCGATCCACGGAGACGCCGAACTCCTTGTCCAGCACCCGCATGACGGCCAGGGACACGGCCATCAGGGCCGGCTGGGCGTTCTCGGTCAGGGTCAGCTGGTCCTCGGGTCCGTTGCGCATCAGGCCGGACAGATCCTGTCCCAGGGCCTGGTCGATCTCGGCGAACACATCCCGCGCCGAAGCGAAGGCGTCGGCCAGCGCCGCGCCCATGCCGACCGCCTGGCTGCCTTGTCCGGGGAACAGGAGGGCGAGGGTCATCGATAGGGTCCGTGATCGTTGTCAGAAGCGCGGAGGGGTAGGCCAACCTGTCCATCGGCTCAAGGCCGACAAGACCCCGCAAGCGTCGCCGTTCATCCGACACAATCACCAGCAACCTAGGGTTAAGAGTAGGATTCTTGGGGGCGTTGCATGGCGGTTGGACGTAGGAGCGTGTGCGCGCTGGCGGGTGCGGCCGTCCTGGGTTTGAACCTCGTCATTTCGTCCGCCGCCTTGGCTCAGGCCAGCGTCGCGCTGACCGTCGATGCCAATGTCACCAACTACCCGGCGACCTTCTTCACAGAGTTCCGACCGGTGACGGCGCTGGACATGATCGGGCGCATTCCGGGCTTCCAGTTTGACGGCGGCACGTCGGGCCGGGGCTTCGCCGGAACCGTCGGCAACATCCTGATCGACGGCGAACGCCCGCCGGTCCGCAGCGATTCCCTTCAGTCCATCCTGTCCCGTATCCCGGCCGCGCAGGTCGTTCGCATCGACATCGTTCGAGCGGGCGCCGGCGGTATCGACATGCAGGGCAAGGCGGTCGTGGCCAACGTGATCCGCCGCCCTGACGGCGGCGTGTCCGGCTCCGTTTCCGCCAGCGTTACGGACAACACTCAGGGCCGCCTTCAGCCCAATCTGAACCTGCAAGCCCGGCGCCAGTGGGACGGCCGATCGCTGGAAGCCTCGCTCAGCGCCTATCAGGGATCGGGAGACAACCACGGCATCCGCGAGCGTCGATCGCCGACTGGCGCGCTGCTCCTGCTCGCCCGCAGCCAGGGGGTGTTCGACTTCCACGGCGTGTCCGGCACTACGGTCTACGAGGGGCCGTTCGGCGGCGGGCGCATCCGCCTGAACGGCCTCGTTGACGTCAACGGCAGCGGCTATGAGGGCGACGATATCCTGATCGTTCCGTTCGGTCGCGAAACCTCCCTGTCTGAAAGCACCCAGACCAAGGGCGAGATCGGCCTGCGCTGGACCCGAAGCCTGCCCCTCGGGGCGACACTGGAAGTTCTCGGCTCACAACAGCTGATCGACAACGACAGCATCGGTTCCTATGACACTCCCGACTTCACCTCGGCTACGGTCAGCGACGGATGGCGCGGGGAAAGTATCGGATCGGGGTCTCTGAAGTTCGCCTCGCTCGAGACCCCCTGGGGATCGATCGACTTCGAGGCGGGGTCCGAGATCGCCTTCAACTTCGTCGAGAGCGGCACCGCCTACCTATTCGACGGCTCACCCCTACTGCTTCCGGGAGACGACACCCGGGTGGAGGAACTACGCAGCGAGAGTTTCGTCTCCGGCGTCTGGACGCCCCGCGAAAACCTAAGCGTCACTGGCGCGCTTCGTTATGAGCGGTCGCGCATCACCACGACGGGCAGCGGGGGCGGGGCCGAAACCGATCTCAGCTTCCTCAAGCCCCGCCTGAACGTCGCCTGGACTCCGGCCCCGGGGCATCAGATGGCCTTCAAACTGGAGCGCAACGTCGATCAACTCTCTTTCGGCGCCTTCCAGGCCTCCGCCGCCTTCTCGACCGGCATCTTCGGGCGCGGCAACCCGGACATCCGTCCGGCACAGATCTGGTTGACCCAAGCCCGATATGAACGGGTTTTCGGTCGTCAGGGCTCGTTCGTCGCCGAACTGACCCACGAGGCCTACGACGACGTCCTGGGTCAGGTGGTCGTCTTCGAGACCCCGCCGGGCTACTCAACGCCACGCCAGTACAACGTTACCCGCAACGTCGGGACGGCGACGCGCGAGACCGCGAAATTCACCGGCCGCCTGCCTTTGGACAGCTACGGCATGCGCGGCGGCATCGCCTCAGCAACGCTTCAGCTGCGGCAGTCCGAAACCCGCGATCCCGTGACCCTGCTCGAACGGCGTCTTTCCGGCGAGCAACCCGTTACCCTGAGCCTGGGCCTCAGCCAGAACCTGGTCAGCCAGGGCATCAACTGGAGCGTCAGCGCATCGACCGCCCGGCCCGGGCGCAGCTTCGGCCCCAGCACCCTGTCGCGCTTCTCGATCGATCCCACATTCAACGCGGGTCTGAGTTGGCGGCCAGATGATCGCCTCAGCCTCGGCGGCGGAGTTACCGTCTCCGGCGGGTCAAACAACGAGTTCGTGCTGTTCGGCGCGCCGCGTGATCGCGGCGTCCCGGTCTATTCCGAAACCTCGCGCTCCAACGGCACGATCAGCGCCTATGGCAGCGTGCGCCGCAGCTTCTGATCAACGAACCGCTTGCGTCATTGCCCTCACCGCCCTTTTCCCCTATACGCGCCCGCTTTCCAGGGCTTCGGTCCGGTCGCGGAATACCAAAGGGTTCGGGAAGTCATCCCGGCCGCCGCTGCAGGAGCCATCGTGGTTCGGACTTACCCGGTCCGTCCGCGCCGACGCCCTACAAGGGAGACTGCACTATGGCTCTTTACGAGCACACGGTCATGTCGCGCCAGGATATCAGCGCGCAACAGGCCGAAGCCCTCAACGACACCATCAAGGACCTCATCGTGGCCGGCGGCGGATCCGTCGCCAAGATCGAGTACTGGGGACTGCGCAACCTGACCTATCGGGTCAAGAAGAACCGCAAGGCTCACTATTCCCTGCTGGCCATCGACTGCCCGCCCCCCGCCATGGCCGAAGTCGAGCGTCAGCTCGGCATCAATGAGGACGTGCTGCGCTGGCTGACGGTCAAGGTCGAGGAACTCGATCTGGAACTGTCGCCCCTGCTGGCCCGCCGCGAGCGTGAGCGCGAGCGTGACCGCGAGCGTACGCCGCGTGAAGACGCCGAAGTGGCCGCGTAAGGAGATCTGGACCCATGACTGACACCACCTCCCCCTCCGCCAACGTTCCCGGCACCCCTGCCGGCTCGGGCGGCTCCGGCCGTCGTCCCTTCTATCGTCGTCGCAAGGTCTGCCCGTTCTCGGGTGAAGGCGCGCCGAAGATCGACTACAAGGACGTCAAGCTGCTGCAGCGCTACATTTCCGAACGCGGCAAGATCGTGCCTTCGCGCATCACCGCCGTGTCCCAGATCAAGCAGCGCGAACTGGCCAAGGCCATCAAGCGCGCCCGCTATCTGGCCCTCCTGCCTTACGTGGTGAAATAAGATGAAGGTCGTTCTGCTCGAACGCGTCGAGAACCTCGGCGCCATCGGCGACGTCGTCACTGTCAAGGACGGTTTCGCCCGTAACTTCCTCCTGCCCCGCGAGAAGGCGCTTCGCGCCACCTCGAAGAACCTGGAGAAGTTCGAACTGGACCGCGTCGCCATCGAGGCGCGCAACGAACGCAACAAGACCGACGCCGGCGCGATCGCCTCGAAGATCGACGGCCAGGTCTATGTGATGATCCGTCAGGCCGGCGAAACCGGCCAGCTGTACGGTTCGGTCGGCGGCCGCGACGTCATGGAGGCCATCCAGGCCGAGGGCGGCAAGGTCGAACGTTCGCAGATCGTGCTCAACACCCCGATCAAGACCCTGGGTCTCCACGTCGTGCCGGTTCGCCTGCACGCCGAGGTCTCCGCCACGGTCACGATCAACGTCGCGCGCTCGGCTGATGAAGCCGAACGTCAGGCGAAGGGCGAGGACGTGATCAAGTCGGCCTACGACGACGACCGCAACGCGGCCGCCGAACAGGCTCGCGACATGGTCGAGGGCGGCGCCGGTCAACAGGACGGTCTCGGCTCCGAGGCCTGATCCTGAAGATCGGTTCGTCGAGCCGATAGAGACGCTAAAGGGCGTGTCCTCCGGGCACGCCCTTTTTGCTGCAAGCGAACCGAACTATGTCAAAATTGCAACGAGGACGGTCGCTTGCATTAACACACGCTTGACCACACCGCTCGACGCACCCAGCTTGCATGGCAGGGGGCGTCCGCGCTGGTCCGCGCAATATTTTTGCGTGGCCGGTCGGCCGATAACCACGCGGCGGTCAACGCCGGACATCCGACCACATCTCGCGCGCCACGCGTCCCGCGTCGGCCCCATCTCGTCAGGCTCGTCATGCACCTCAGAATTTCCCGCTCAGTCCTTCTCGGCTTCAGCTCCGCCGCGACCCTGCTCGCCTGCCCGATCGCGGCGACAGCCCAGACGGCGCCTCAGGAAGCGACCGCGGTCGACGAGATCATCGTCACCGGCACGCGCACCGTGGGCCGCACGCGTCTCGACTCGGTCGCCCCGGTCGATGTGATCTCAGGCGAAGTCCTGACGCGCCAGGGCGCCGGCACCGAGCTGGCTGCGGCGCTCGCCGCCACCGCCCCGGCCATCAACTTCCCCCGTCCCGCAATCTCGGACGGTTCGGACCACGTCCGCCCGGCGACACTGCGGGGCCTCGCCCCCGACCAGACACTGGTCCTGATCAACGGCCAGCGCGGCCACGTCGCCGCTCTGGTCAACGTCAACGGCAACCTCGGTCGGGGCTCGACGGCCTTCGACCTGAACACGATCCCGGCGATCACCCTCGGCAGCGTCGAAGTCCTGCGTGACGGCGCCTCGGCCCAGTACGGCGCCGACGCCATCGCCGGCGTCATCAACCTGCGCCTGCGCGAGGCCGCCTCGGGCGGCGGCCTGACCGCCGTCTATGGCGTCTACGACACCCAGTTCGACACCGCGCGCGGTTCGCACGACCGCAACGATGGTGAGCAGATCTCGCTCTCCGGCTGGGTCGGCCTGCCCCTGTTCGGCGATGGCTTCCTGACGATCTCGGGCGAGGTCCAGGAGCGCGACCCGACCAACCGCTCCGACTACGCCGCGCCCGGCAGCGTCTCGAATGGTTCGTCCACCACCGTCCTCGGCCGCTTCGGCGATCCGAAGGCCAGCGCCCAGTCGGTCTGGTTCAACGCCGGCAAGCCGCTGGAAAACGGCTGGGAAGGCTACGCCTTCGGCGGCTACCAGCACCGGGATTCGGAATCGGCCGCGACCGCACGTGCCTTCAACAACAGCAACAACGTCCTGGCCATCTATCCGAACGGCTTCCTCCCGATGATCGGCGCCGCGATCGACGACTACAACCTGTTCGGCGGCCTCAAGGGCGAAGCCGGCGGCATCGATTGGGACTTCTCGGCCGGCTACGGCCGCAACGAGCTGGACTATAACGTCTTCAACAGCCTGAACGCCTCCTACGGCGCGGCGTCCCAGACCTCCTTCGACGCCGGCGGCCTGGCTTATGACCAGCTCACCGTCTCGATCGACGGCGTGAAACAGGTCGAAGCCAACCTGTTCGAGCCCCTCAACGTCGCCTTCGGCCTGGAATATCGGCGCGAGTCGTTCGAAGTCCACGCTGGCGAGCCGACCTCCTACAACCGCGGCCCGCTCGCTGCCGGCGGCGGCGCCCAGGGCTTCCCGGGCTTCCAGCCGGCCAACGTGGTCGATGAGGACCGCAGCAACGTCAGCGCATACATCGATCTGGAAGGCCGCCTTTCTGAATCGGTCACCATCGGCGCCGCCGCACGTTACGAAGACTATTCGGACTTCGGCGACACCCTGACCGGCAAGCTGTCGGCCCGCTGGGACGCCAATGAACATTTCGCCCTGCGCGGCGCGATCTCGACAGGCTTCAAGGCCCCGGCCCTGCAGCAACAGTTCTTCAGCTATGTCGCCACCAACCTGGTCACTACCGTGGTCGGCGGCGTGCCCGTGACCTCGCTGGTCCAGGCCGGTTCGTTCCGGGTCAATGACCCGGTCGCCATCGCCCTCGGGTCGGCGCCGCTGGAGCCGGAACACTCGACCAACTTCTCGGGCGGCTTCGTTCTGCGGAACGGCGGGTTCGAGCTGACGGTCGACGCCTACCGCATCGATATTGCGGACCGGATCATCTACTCCGAGACGCTCGGCCTGGCCCGTCCCAGCCAGTCGGCGGCGACCACCAGCGCCACTCTGGCCCTGCTGGCGTCCTTCGGCGTGACCGGCGCACGCTTCTTCCTGAACGGCGTCGACACCTCGACCAGCGGCGTGGACGTCGTGGCCCGCTATCGCACCGACCAGGACTTCGGTCAGTTCACCTTCACGGGCGCTGCGAACTTCAACGCGACCGAGATCACGGCCCTGCCGGAAATCCCGTCCACCGTCGCCATCCCGACATCGCCGGGTTATCTGTTCGACCGCGCCAACCAGCTGTCGTTCACGGACGGCACGCCCCGGCGCAAGGTCGTCGGCAGCGTCGACTGGAGCCTGGGCGACTTCTCGGCCACGGCGCGCGCGACCTACTACGGCAGCGTCCTGGTCCCCAACAACACATCGACCCTGGACTACCAGGCGGGCGACGCGACCCTGATCGATCTGGAAGGCCGCTACACCTTCCCGATCGGCGTCACGGCAGCTGTGGGCGTCAACAACCTGACGGACGAGTATCCGCAGTTCACGCCGTCAGCGCTCAACGGCGGCACGGGTTCGGTGGGCTTCCCCAGCTTCTCGCCTTACGGCTTCAACGGCCGTTTCCTGTTCGCCCGCGTGAGCTACAACTTCTAGAGCGCGCTCCAGACCTGAACGACGGAACGGCGCGGAGAGCGATCTCCGCGCCGTTTCGCAATTCGGCGCCATGTTTCCGCCACTAGCAGGCGTTGAAGCTTGGCAGTCAACCGGAGGTATCGTCGTGAGAGTCGCCAGTTTCGCAGCCGCCTTCGTGGCAGTATCGGTCGTGCTTGCCGCACCAGCCTCGGCCCAGTCGAACACGACGCTTGACGCCTTCGTGGCCCGGGCCAATCGCATCCCGTTGAACCCACTCGCAGCGCTTCGGCCTGACGCGCGCCGTCTGATGTCCGAAGCCAACGCGGCCTTTACCACGGTCAGATCCGATATCAGCGCTGCCCGGGCGGCGGGTCGCCGGCCGGGCGCGTGCCCGCCCGAGCGGATCGAGGTCAACCCGCGACAGTTGCTGGCCTTCCTCAACGCCATTCCTCCGGCGCGCCGCACGCGCATGACAGTCGCGGAAGGCTTCGGCGAATGGATGGCGTCGCGCTACCCCTGCCCGGCCGCCTGACGGCGCCGGAACTGATCCGTCTAGGGATTTTTCAGCAGTCCACAGTCCGACTGATTCCATCCCCGTTGACGGGTGCGTCCGGGCATGTCGCAGGGGCGTGGGACGGGTAAGCGTTAACCCGATGAACGCTTTCTCTCCCTTTGCCCCGTCCGATTCATTTGGGGCCGTCGCGATTCCGTCGCTGCCTCATAACCTTGAGGCCGAACAGGCGCTGCTGGGCGCCCTGATGTTCGACAACGCCATCTTCGAGCGGCTCAGCGACCGCCTGCGCGGCCAGCACTTCTACGAGCCCTTCCACCAGCGGCTCTACGACGCGATCGAGGACCATATCCGCCAGGGCATGCTGGCCGAGCCGACCATTCTGATGGAACGGTTCAAACAGGACCCGGCCTTCGCCGAGTTCGGCGGCCTGCGCTATCTGGCCGACCTGATGGACCGCGCCCCCCTCGGCGCCAACGCGCCGGACTATGCCCGTGTGGTCTATGATCTGGCCCTGCGCCGCGACCTGATCCGCGTCGGCGGCGACATCGTCAGGGACGCCCCCAACCCCGAGACCGCCGCCATCGACCAGATCGAGCAGGCGGAACTGACCCTGTATTCGCTGGCCGAGACCGGCGCGCCTTCGTCCGGGTTCGTCAGCTTCTCGACCGCTCTGGCCGGGGCCGTCCAGATGGCGGGCGAGGCCTATCAGCGCGACGGCAAGCTGGCCGGTCTGGCGACCCACCTCGACGATCTGGATTCGAAGCTCGGCGGCATGCACCCGTCCGACCTGCTGATCCTCGCGGGCCGTCCGTCGATGGGCAAGACGGCGCTGGCGACCAATATCGCCTTCAACGTGGCCCGCAACTACCGCTGGGAGCCGACGCCTGACGGCCGCAAGACCGTCTCCGGCGGCGTAGTTGCCTTCTTCTCGCTGGAAATGAGCGCCGAACAGCTGGCCATGCGGATTCTGGCCGATGCCTCCGGCGTGTCCTCCGACCGCCTCCGCAAGGGCGAGATCGACGCCTCAGACTTCGGCAAGGTCCGCGACGCCGCCATCGAGATCGGGGAAAGCCCCCTCTATATCGACGCTACCGGCGGCCTGGCCATCTCCAAACTGGCCGCCCGCGCACGGCGCCTGAAGCGGATGGAGCAGGGCCTCGACCTGATCATCGTCGACTACCTCCAGCTCATCACCGTCGGCGACGGCAATGCGCAGAAGAACCGGGTGCAGGAGGTGTCCGAGATCACCGGCGGCCTGAAGGCCCTGGCCAAGGAGTTGAACCTGCCGATCATCGCCCTGTCGCAGCTGTCGCGTCAGGTCGAGAACCGCGAGGACAAGCGGCCGCAGCTGTCCGACCTGCGCGAGTCGGGCTCGATCGAGCAGGACGCCGACTGCGTCATGTTCGTCTATCGTGAAAGCTACTACCTGGGCCGCACCGAGCCGCGCGAAGGCACGGAAGAGCACCTGAAATGGCAGGAGGACATGGACCTTCTGGAACACCAGGCGGAGGTCGTCATCGGCAAGCAGCGCCACGGCCCGATCGGCATCGTGAAACTGAGCTTCGACGCCGACACCACCCGCTTCGGCAACCTGGCCCGCAGCGGCTACGGCAACTTCAGCGACATTCCGGAGTAGGAGCCCGATAAAACTCCGTGCATCCCCGCGAAGGCGGGAACCCAGTTCTTTAGGCGATGGATGTCACCGAACGCTCGCGGACCTTGATCCCGGGCACAGAGTTGCCGCTAAAGCCTGGGTCCCCGCCTTCGCGGGGATGCACGGGTTTGGCGTCTCAATCGTCCCTGTGAACCCGTTCGCGGCGCTCGTGGCGTTCCTGGGCTTCGACGGACATGGTCGCGGTCGGACGGGCTTCCAGCCGCCCGAGGCCGATCGGTTCGCCGGTGTCCTCGCAATAGCCGTAGGAGCCGTCCTCGATCCGACGCAGGGCGTCCTCGATCTTGGAGATCAGCTTGCGCTGTCGGTCGCGCGTGCGCAGCTCCAGCGCGCGGTCCGACGCCGAAGACGCCCGATCCAGCAGATCCGGATGGTTCTCCGTCTCGGCCTTCAGGTTGACCACGGTGCCTTTGGATTCGCGCAGGATGTCATCCCGCCACGCCATGAGCTTGTGCTTGAAATAGGCGAGCTGACGTTCATTCATGAACGGCTCGTCGTCGGAAGGTCGGTAGGCGACCGGTTCGTCAGACACGATCGAGGCCAATGCGGTCATCATCGCACTCACACTCTAGAACAACGCCCCCCATGGCGCTTGCAGGCGTATAGGCAGGCCGGAGAGTCGCGGCAACCGTGTTCGCGCGTCCGTGATCGCGGCAATGCTTCGTTGGACCCGGCACCGTGACATTCTGTCCTCACCTTGTCCCCGGAACAGGGGAATAAGGCCGCTTTTCCGCAGTTTATGCTGCATTGCGGCGAACTTCGGCCTTGGCCAGCTCAACTGCAGCGCGCAGGTCGATCTGTTCCAGCAGGCCTGTCAGGCCCGCGTCCTCGTCCTCCGGACGTTCCTCGCGAAGGGTCCGGCCCAGGCGTTCGAGCGCGCCTTCCCCGGCCTCACCCGACAGCATGGCGATCTTCAACTCGTCCAGACGGTCCAGCAGGGTCCCGCCGCGACGGATGGCGCGACGACGGCGCTCCGTCGCCGTTTCGACGCCCTGAAGCGCCATCAGGGCCGAGAGATCTGCGACCGCGGACGCCGGAACCACCGCCTGCGACGCACTGGCCGGGGCCGCGCCGGACGGCTGGGGCATGGAAAATCCGCCGGCCGAGCGCACCGGACGCTGGCCGCCGGTTGGGGCGGCGCCGGACGGGCCGTTGACCTTCATGAGCGGAGACTCCGGGACATTCCGCACCATCGTCGGGCGACCGTCACTGTTTGGTTAACGGCAAGGCAGGATTTGCCGGGCCAGGCGGGCGTCGGCCAGATCGATTCGTTGATTTAAAACGGTTTCCTTCGCGGCACGATCTTCGCAACGCCTGTCCCCGAACCCTCGTGGAAAGCCGGCCAGTGCAAAAGTTTCTTACCGCCTTCCTGATCCCCTTCGCCCTCGGCGCCGTGATGGCCGCCCCGGCGTCGGCCCAGTCGCGGATCAAGGACATCGCCTCGATCGAGGGCGTCCGGACCAACCAGCTGGTCGGCTACGGCCTCGTCGTCGGCCTGAACGGCACGGGCGACAGCCTGCGCAACTGCCCGTTCACCCGCCAGTCGCTGGAAGGCATGACCGAGCGCCTTGGCGTCAACATCCGCGGGACCAACGCCAACTCCAAGAACCTGGCCGCCGTCATGGTGACGGCCGAGCTGCCGCCCTTCGCCACGCCCGGCTCGCGGGTCGACATCTCGGTCTCCAGCCTGTGCGACGCCAAGAGCCTGCTCGGCGGCACGCTTCTGGTCACCAGCCTCCAGGGCGCCGACAGCCAGGTCTATGCCGTGGGGCAGGGCTCGGTGCAGACCGGTGCGGTGTCGGGCTCGGGCGGTTCGGGCTCGTCGGTGACACGCGGCGTGCCGACCGCCGGCCGCATCGCCTCGGGCGCCACGGTCGAACGTGAAACCGGCTTCCAGCTCGACAGTCTCACCGAAGTGCGCCTGACCCTGCGCAATCCTGACTTCACGACGGCCCAGCGCGTGGCCGCCGCCATCAACGCCACCTACCCTTCGACCGCCCTGGCCGAGAATGGCTCCGTCGTCGCCCTGCGTGCGCCCGGCCAACTCGGCATGGCCGCCTTCATCAGCCGCGTCGAGAACATGCCGGTCGCGGTCGACACCCCGGCCCGGGTGATCATCGACGAGGTCAACGGCGTGATCGTCATGGGCGAGAACGTCCGCATCTCCACCGTCGCCATCGCCCAGGGCAACCTGACCATCTCGGTCCAGGAGAACCCGCAGGTCAGCCAGCCGGCCCCCTTCAGCCAGGGCCAGACGACGGTCGTCCCGCAGTCCGATGTAACGGTCGAGGAAGAACTGGGCCGCGAGATCCGGCTGGTGAACGGCGCGACCTCGCTGTCGACCCTGGTCAACGGGCTGAACGCGCTCGGCGTCTCGCCCCGCGACATGATTTCCATCCTTCAGGCCATCAAGGCGGCGGGCGCCCTGCAGGCCGACATCGAGGTTCTGTGATGAGTGACCTGGCCGTCTCCCCCTCCCTGCTGACCTCGCCAATGGCCGCACCGACCGCCGAAACGCCGCGCATGCGCGAGACGGCGGAGAAGTTCGAGGCCTCCTTCCTGTCGCAGATGCTCAAGCCGATGTTCGAGGGTATCGACACCAACGGCCCGTTCGGCGGCGGCGAGGCCGAGGGCACCTGGCGCAGCTTCATGATCGACGAAATGGCCAAGCAGACCGTCCGCGCCGGAGGCATCGGCCTGGCCGATACCGTCGTGTCCGAGATGATCCGCATGCAGACCGAACAGACCCAGGTCCAGCCCGGAGCGGTCGCATGACCCACGATCCGACCACCGCCACGGCCTATCTGCGCAGGCTCACGGCGCTGACCGACCGACTGACCGCCCGGCTCGAGCGGGAGACCGACGCCTTCGCCACCCGTCGCGCGGCCGATGTCACGGCAGGCCTGGCCGAGACCCAGGAGCTGGCCAACCAGTATCGCAAGGAAACCGGGCACCTCAAGGCCAACAAGGCGATCCTGGCCGCCGCGCCGGCGAGCGATCGCATGGCCCTGATCAAGGCGACCGAGGCGTTCGAGGCGGTGCTCGCCATCCACGGCCGCACGGTCGAGGCGGCGCGCACGATCTCGGAGGGTCTGGTCCGCACCATCGCCCAGGAGGTCGCAGGCGCGCGAGCCATGGGAACCGGCTACGGCGCCTCCGGCAAGGCGAACGGCGGCGACAGCCGCGCCGTCACACTGAACCGCACGGCCTGAACCGCCTGGCCTGAACCGGCACGTTAACGACAAGTCTGAGGCCAAGCTTAACGGGTTGGCGGCAGTATCGCGCGATGTCCATCCGCAAACGCCTTCTGGGTCTGGCCTTCGCCTCGTCGGACCTCCTGCTGGAGATCGACAGAGACGGCCGGATCGCGTTCGGGCTGGGATCCGGTCCCTCTGCTCAGACGTCGGCGGAATCCCTTATCGGCAGCTCCCTTTTCGACGGCATCGGCAAGGCCAGCGCCAAGCTCCTCGAGCGGGTCGTGGCCGATCTTGCCGCCGGCTCGCGATCCGCCCCGGTCGAAGTGCTCTTTAGGTCCGGCGATGACCGCGTGCGCCGGGCGACAATACGGCTTTTCGGGTTGCCGGACCTCGCACCGAACATCTCGATCTCGGTGGCCTGGGAGGGCCCGGCCTATGCGCTCCACGATCCTCACGCGCGGCCGGCGCTGACGCCGGGCGCCTTCCTGGATCGCGCCTGCGACCTGCTGACGGCGCCCGACGCCTCGGCGGACATGACGGTCGCCTTCGTCGATGTCGTCGGTCTCGCGGCGGCCGAAGGCCTTGGCGAGGCGGGCCAACGCCTGACGGCGAGGGTCGAGGCCGCGCTCCAGGCGGCTTCGATCGACGGAGCCAGCGCCGGCAAACTCGGCCCGGAGCGTTTCGCCATGTTGCGCGACCGCACGATCGCCCATGACCTCGCCGGGGAGATGCGTGAACTGGGCCTCAGCGAGGGCCTGACGCTCGATGTCGCCGCGACGGACGTGGGCACGGAGACCGGCGGCAACACCCTGAACACCCTCCGGGCGCTGCGCTTCGCTGTCGAAGGCTGCCTGAACGGCGGCGCGGGCGGGCCCGAGCTATCGTTCACCGCATCCCTGTCCCGCACGCTCAAGGATGCCGACGCCTTCAGGGCCATGGCGCGCGATCGCAGTTTCGATCTTCACTACCAGCCGATCGTCGACCTGAAGACCGGCGGGGTCCATCATTTCGAGGCGCTGGCGCGCTTCAAGGGTTCCGCCGGGCCGGCGGACACCATCCGGATGGCGGAAGAACTCGCCCTGATTGACGCCTTCGACATCGCGGTGGCGGAAAAGGCTCTCAGCCGGCTCCGGCGCCCCGGCGCCGGTCTCATGAAGTTCGCGGTCAATGTCTCCGGGGCTTCGCTGGCCGACGACCGCTATGTGCAGGCCGTCCTGCGAATGACGGCGTCCAAGCCCGACGAGAGACGCCGCTTGATCGTCGAAGTGACCGAGTCCGCCGCCGTGGCGGATATCGAGTCCGCCAACCGCCGACTGGGCGCGCTACGCGCGGCCGGCATCAGGGTCTGTATTGACGATTTCGGAGCCGGCTCGGCCTCCTATGACTACCTGCGCGGCCTCTCGGTCGACACGGTCAAGATCGATGGACGGTTCGTGGAGGGGATCCAGACCGACCCTCGCGCCCGGACGATGATCGGCCATCTGGTCGACCTCTGTCGCTCGATGAAGGTCGAAACCATCGCCGAGATGATCGAGACCGAGGACGTGGCGGACATCCTGCGCGATCTCGGCGTGAATCAGGGGCAAGGTTGGCTGTTCGGCAAGGCCGAAGCCGAACCGCGCACCGTGCTGGCCTATGGCGAGCCGGCCGCCGCTGTCCGACGCGTGGGCGCCGTTTCCGGCTGGGGCTGACGGACCGCCGCGAAGCGTGACAGGTCAGGCCGCCGGCATCCGGAGGTCGCCTTGGTCCGCCCCATCCTCGCCGCAACCGTCCTGATCCGGCCATCGATTCCAGGTGCTTGCCGACGATTGCACGCTCCGGACGACCGAAATCGCCGAACGGATCTGCCCGGCGTAGACGACCGCTACATCGGGGGTGTCGAGGACATCCCCTGCGTCGTCCCCCTGAACACCCGCGCCGCGCTGCTGGAGTGACAGCATCTGGCGGCAGCGCCTTGATGTTCCCATATTGTTCTTGCTGATATCCCCGGATCAGTTCCCATATAGCGTTGTCGCTCCGGACCTCGTCCGGTCTCCCGCGTTCCCGGCCCCCGTTTCCTGGCAGCATGACCGAAAAGCACAACTTCATCCGCGTGCGCGGCGCCCGCGAGCACAATCTCAAGGGTGTGGATGTCGACATCCCGCGCGAGAAGCTGGTCGTCATGACCGGCCTGTCGGGGTCGGGCAAATCCTCACTCGCCTTCGACACCATCTATGCCGAGGGCCAGCGCCGCTATGTCGAGTCGCTCAGCGCCTATGCGCGCCAGTTCCTGGAGCTGATGGGCAAGCCGGACGTCGACCTGATCGAGGGCCTGTCGCCGGCCATCTCGATCGAACAGAAGACGACGTCGAAGAACCCGCGCTCGACCGTCGGCACGGTGACCGAGATCCACGACTATATGCGTCTGCTGTGGGCGCGCGTCGGCGTGCCCTACTCGCCTGCGACCGGCCTGCCGATCGAAAGCCAGACCATCTCCATGATGGTCGACAAACTGGGCACCCTGCCAGAGGGCGAGCGCCTGCTGCTGCTGGCCCCGGTCATCAGGGGTCGCAAGGGCGAATACAAGAAGGAGATGGCCGAGTGGCAGCGCTCGGGTTTCCAGCGTCTGAAGATCGACGGGGCCTTCTACGCCATCGAGGACGCGCCGACGCTCGACAAGAAATTCAAGCACGACATTGACATCGTCGTGGACCGGATCGTCACCAAGGCGGGTCTTGAGGCGCGCTACGCCGACAGCCTGCAGACCGCGCTCGGTCTGGCCGACGGCATCGCCGTCGCGGAATGGGCCAATGCCGAGGAAGGCCAGGAACCGCGCCGGATCACCTTCTCCGAGAAGTTCGCCTGCCCCGTCTCCGGCTTCACCATCGCCGAGATCGAGCCGCGGCTGTTCTCGTTCAACAATCCGTTTGGCGCCTGTCCGGTCTGCGACGGCCTGGGGGTCAAGCTGGCCTTCGACGCCGACCTGGTCATCCCGGACCGCGACAAGACCCTGCACAAGGGCGCGGTAGCCCCGTGGTCGCGCGGCCCCTCGCCGCTCTACACCCAGACCCTGCAGGCGCTTGCGCTCCACTACGGCTTCTCGATGGACAAGCCGTGGCGCGAGCTGCCCGAGAAGGCCCAGTCCGTGATCCTGAACGGCACGGGTTCGGAGAAGATCAAGTTCGTCTATGACGACAACGCCCGGAAATACGAGGTGTCCAAGCCGTTCGAGGGGGTCGTGCCCAACCTCGACCGCCGCTGGCGCGAGACCGACAGCGCCTGGGTCCGCGAGGAGCTGGGGCGGTTCCAGTCCGAGACCCCGTGCGACGCCTGCGGCGGCAAGCGGCTGAAGCCCGAGGCCCTGGCGGTGAAGATCGCCGGCAACGACATCTCCGAGATCTCCATGCTGTCGATCAGGAAGGCCTACGACTGGGTCAGCGCCCTGCCCGACCAGCTGACCGACAAGCAGATGGAGATCGGCCGCCGCATCCTTAAGGAGATCAGCGACCGGCTGCGCTTCCTGAACAATGTCGGCCTCGACTATCTCAGCCTGTCGCGGTCGTCCGGCACCCTGTCCGGCGGCGAGAGCCAGCGCATCCGCCTGGCCTCCCAGATCGGCTCGGGCCTGACCGGCGTGCTCTATGTACTGGATGAGCCGTCGATCGGCCTGCACCAGCGCGACAACAGCCGGTTGCTGGAGTCCCTCCGGGGTCTGCGCGATCTCGGCAACTCCGTCCTCGTCGTCGAACACGACGAGGAGGCGATCATGACCGCCGACTATGTCATCGACATGGGGCCGGCCGCCGGCGTCCACGGCGGCGAGATCTGCGCCGAGGGCACGCCCGAAGAGGTCATGGCCAATCCGAAGTCCCTGACCGGCAAATACCTGACCGGCGAGCGTGAGATCGAACTGCCGCCGGAAGGCCGCCGTCCGATCGACCGCAAGAAGATGCTCAGGATCTCGGGCGCGACCGGCAACAATCTGAAGGCGGTCACGGGCGAAATCCCCGTCGGCCTGTTCACCTGCGTCACCGGGGTGTCGGGCGGCGGCAAGTCGACCTTTACGATCGAGACCCTCTACAAGGCGGCGGCGCGCCGGCTTCACAACGCCTCCGACGCCCCGGCCCCCTTCGACCGGATCGAGGGGCTGGAGCATTTCGACAAGGTCATCGACATCGACCAGTCGCCCATCGGCCGCACCCCGCGCTCCAACCCGGCCACCTATACCGGTGCCTTCGGGCCCATCCGCGACTGGTACGCGGGCCTGCCGGAATCCAAGGCGCGCGGCTATGGGCCCGGGCGGTTCAGCTTCAACGTCAAGGGCGGGCGCTGCGAGGCCTGTCAGGGCGATGGCCTGATCAAGATCGAGATGCATTTCCTGCCCGACGTCTATGTCACCTGCGACGTCTGCAAGGGCAAGCGATACAACCGCGAGACGCTGGAGATCGTCTTCAAGGGCAAGAGCATATCCGACGTGCTGGACATGACGGTCGAGGAGGCCGGCCATTTCTTCAAGGCCGTGCCGCCGATCCGCGACAAGATGCTGACCCTGTCACGCGTCGGCCTCGACTACGTCAAGGTCGGCCAGTCTGCGACGACCCTGTCGGGGGGCGAGGCCCAACGGGTCAAGCTGTCCAAGGAGCTGTCGAAACGGGCGACCGGCAAGACCCTCTACATCCTCGATGAGCCCACCACAGGCCTGCATTTCGAGGACATCCGCAAACTGCTGGAGGTGCTGCAGGAACTGGTCGAGGCCGGCAACACGATCGTGGTGATCGAACACAATCTCGATGTCATCAAGATCGCCGACTATCTGCTGGACTTCGGCCCCGAGGGCGGCGACGGCGGCGGCGAGATCGTCGCGGTGGGCACCCCCGAACAGGTCGCGGCGAACGAGGCGAGCTGGACCGGCAAATACCTCAAGGAGGTGCTGGACCGGCACGAGACCCGCCGCAAGGCGCGGGTCGCCGCACTCACCGCAGAAGCCCCGGTGAAGAAGGCCCGAGCCAGGGCCGGCGCCTGAGGATCAGGTCGCGGGCGCCTCGGCGCGCGCGACCGGTTCCGGCGTTGCGTGGCCCTTGAACGGTCCACGCAGGACGACCCAGACGCTGGCCCCCAGCAGGATGGCGGTCGTCACCACGCTGGCCTCGGGTCCGAAGGTCGCGCCGGTCAGCCACCAGGGCGCGCCCGCCGTGGTCGTCAGGTCGACGAACAGGGGGGTGACGTCGATGACGTGTCCCGATACCTCCAGGCCGAAACCCAGACCCAGCAGCCAGTTCCAGGCCGCATGCCAGCCGCACACGCCCCACAGCGAGCCCTCACGCGCCGCATAGAGGCCGATGAAGGTGCCGAACAGGACGGCGTTGACGATCAGGGCGATGACCAGGCCGTGGCGCGAGGCGATCAGCTGCATCAGCCATCCCCGGAACACGATCTCCTCGGCCGAGCCCTGGACGATAAAACCCAGCAACAGGGCGCCGATGGGCAGGAGCGCCGCGACCGCGCCGGCCTTGGCAAACACGCCGCCGCTTTCGATGCGATAGCCGCCGGCAACCCAGATCAGGCCGATCGTCGCCAGCAGGAAACCCAACCCGATCGCATAGCCGCGCAGGAAGCGCTTCAGGCCATGCTGGTTGAAGCCGATGGTCGACAGCGGCCGCCGCTCGAACAAGACGACCCAGGCGATCAGCAGCGCCGCCGTCAGGCCGAAGAAGACGACCAGCTGATAGAGCTCGCTGGTCCACCCCATCCGGGAATTCAGCCCCGTGAGCTTGGCGATCAGGACCGCGATCAGCGGCCCGCCAATCAGGAAGACTGCGGCGAGAACCACCGCGGCCACGCTCCATGTGCGTCGATGACGCGCCAGCCTCGGCGCGTAGAGTTCAATTCCGGCCATCTGGGGTCCCCCGCCCTGTTTCCATGACGCTATCCGCCCGGTCGCACCGCGCCAAGTTACCCTTGCGACAGAAAGCCTAGTCCTGCGGCAGACCCTTCAGGTCGCGATAGGCGGCCGAAAACGGCGCATAGACCACCGCGATCTGGAGCGCTGAGAAGATGGCGTTGACCACGCCCCAGCCGATCAGGCCGGCTCCGGCGGCCTGCAGGATCTGCGCCGTCGACTGACCGTCCATCGTCGCCAGTTGCTGGATTCCGCCGGTCGCCAGCGTGATGGGCAGGGCGATGATCGTGCCCAGCAGGGTGACGAGGATCGACATGATGAAGGCGATGACCGCCATGCCCAGCAACGGCAAGGCGTGGCCCTTGGTCATGGCGAAGGATGCGAACGGCGCGATCCGCTTTTCGGCCACGGTCAGAGGGATGGCCATGCTGAGGCGGATCGCCAGCCAGAAGAGGACAACGCAGGCGCCGAGGCCGACCAGGACCCCGACGAGGATGCCAACGCCTGCATTGGCCTGCGCGGCCAGTCCGGCCAGCACTCCCACGACCCCGAACAGAACGATGGAAACAGCGAAGAAGACGATGCCCAGAATCACCGAGACAGCGAGTACCCGCAACTCATCGCCACCGAGGCGCACGTAGCCGAAGCCCTTCTCGGCGGGAAACAGGACCGCGCGCGCGACGGCGGCGTTCAGCACGGCGCCGATCACGAGCCCAAGCGGCAGGGCGAGGGCCATGAAGCCCAGATAGGTCTGGCCCAGGGCTTCCAGCTCCTGCGCGCTGGGCTGCGCGCCCTCCAGGCTCTCGGTCGTCGCCATCAGGGTCGCCAGCGAGCCGCCGAACAACCCGAAGAAGGCGGCGAAGAAGATCAGATAGGCCAGACTCCAGAACACAATCGCCAGCGGATGGCGGCGCACCACGCGAAAGCCTTCGAAGGCTGCCTCGGTCGCTGAAAAGGTCATCGATTCCCTCCGTGAATCCCTATTGGGATGGTTGTAGCGTATCGACGGGCGGCGCGTCTTCGACGATCGCGGCCGGCGCGGGAACGCCGTCCAGAAGTTGGCGAGCAGCCACCACGCCGGGGGCGGCATACAGGGCCATCACCCAGCCGAACCCGAGCGACATCGGAATCACGGTCCCCAGCGCCGGTAGCAGCATCGGCCGCAGCAAAGGCTCCAGGTCCGCGACGCTGTCGATATCATGCGGCCAGACCAGGCCCTGACCGAAGAACCCGGCCGCCAGGATCGCGCCGACCGCGGCGTAGATCAGGATCGTGCTGATCATGTAGATGATCCAGATCACCAGGTTCAGGCCCAGCAGCTTCCACATCTGGCCCCGCGCGATTGCGCAGCCTTCGGTGAAGGCGAACCGCTTCAGGATCAGGCTGGCCGGCGCGATCAGCGACACCCTCAACCACCCCCAGACCGACAGTGCGAAGACCAGCAGGCCATAGGCGATGAGCACGCCGATAGTTGTGGCATGGCCCTGGCTCCACAGCGCCAGGCCGATGCCGACCCCGATCAGAACCATGACGATCAGGACGATGTACCAGATGAAGAAGACCGCAATCATCGTCACGGCGACCCGGACCTCGTCCATGCCCAGTCGCAGGAACAGGAAAGGATCGCCACGGCCCGGCGAGAGGGTCGCGCGGGCCGCCGCCGTCCAGGTCAGCAGCATGACCAGGTACATGGCTACGTTCATGCCGTTGACCGTCGCCTGCAGCCGGATCGTCTCCGTCAGATAGGTGTCGAACGCCGCCTCTCTGTCCGGAGCGACGATCATCGAGCCCAGGGCGGGGATCATCAGGCTGTAAAAGGCCGCGATCAGCGCCGCCATTATCAGGCCCCAGACGAACAGGCTCAGCGGCCGCCGGCGCAGCAGCACAAACGGAGCGCCGACGGCGTCGTTGAAGGAAAAACCCGGCTTCATCGCGTCGTCTCCATCATTTCGGTTCGTCGGGGGACCAGTATTCCAACTGTCGATAGGCCGCGCCGAGGAAGCCGATCGTCAGCGGCAGTTGCAGCCCCACCAGGCCCACGACCCAGGCGACCTGACCCGCCACGCCGGTCAGCATCCCGGTCCCGATCAGCGTCAGCAGCACGATCTTGGGCAGGGCCGTCGCGATCAGTCCCGCCAGCAGCGGCCAGAAACTGCCGTAGGCGATGCCCATCGAGTTCAGCGATACCATCTGGCGTCGTCCCAGGGTGGCGTGCACGAACAACGACAGCCGCACGAGGAGCAGCAGCGGAATCGCCACCGCCCCCGCAGCGAGCACCGCCAGCACGCCGAGCTTCCACGGCGCGCCCACGGCGGCCCAGTTCCGCGCCTGGATGGCCTGAACGTTCAACTCCGCCATACCGAAGATCGCCAGAACGACCAGCGTCAGGATCGCCACGATCATGGACAGGAACAGCAGACACAGCAGCAGGGCGCCGACCAGACGCGCCTCGGGCGGCTTCGCCTGCAGACCCAGCGGCCCCAGACCCAGCGCGCGCGCCTCGGTCACGTCGTCACGAATAGACAGGCGGGCCAACGCTCCGACCGCGACCAGGGCGGTTGCCCCTGCCGCCAGCGCCCATGCCCACCGCATCCAACCCTCGATAGGCCAGACGACAGGCAGCAACCAGAGCACCGCACACAGACCCAACGCCCCGGCCGCACCCGACCACAGTCGAGGCAGAGCGCGCACCGTCGTCCCCAGCGCGGCCTGAAGGTTCAGGCGCCGGCCTCCGACATCCTTGTTGCTCATCAAGCCCCCTCGCCGAGCGTTCGGCCGATCATAGCGGGCGATACCACACGCCGACCAGACGCCTGCTGACGAACACCATTCCCGTGTCTAAGAAGCCGCATGACTGACCTCTCCCCTATCCACGTGATCGGCGGCGGCCTCGCCGGATCCGAAGCCGCCTGGCAGATCGCCTCGGCCGGCGTCCCCGTCGTCCTGCACGAGATGCGCGGCGTGCCGGGCATCAAGACCGACGCCCACCATACCGACGGTCTGGCCGAACTGGTCTGCTCCAACTCCTTCCGCTCCGACGACTGGGAGCACAATGCCGTGGGCCTGCTGCACGCCGAGATGCGGGCGCTCGGTTCGATCATCATGTCCTGCGGCGATGCGCATCAGGTACCCGCCGGCGGCGCCCTGGCCGTCGACCGCGACGGATTCTCCCATGCCGTGACCGCCAAACTGGAGGCCCATCCGCTGGTCACGATCCAGCGCGAGGAGATCGCCGGCCTGCCGCCCGAAGAGTGGGACAGCGTCATCGTCGCCACCGGCCCCCTGACCTCCCCGGCCCTGGCCGAGGCCATCCTGAAACTGACCGGCGAGGAGAGCCTGAGCTTCTTCGACGCCATCGCCCCCATCGTCCACGCGGAGTCGATCGACTTCGACATCGCCTGGCGTCAGTCGCGCTACGACAAGGAGGGTCCGGGCGGAGACGCTGCCGCCTACGTGAACTGCCCGATGAACAAGCAACAGTATGACGCCTTCGTCGACGCCCTGATCGACGGCCCCAAGGCCGAGTTCAAGGAATGGGAGAACGTCCCCTATTTCGACGGCTGCCTGCCCATCGAGGTCATGGCCGAACGCGGTCGCGAGACCCTGCGCCACGGCCCGATGAAACCCGTCGGCCTGACCAATCCGCGCGATCCGCTGGTCAAGGCCCACGCCATCGTCCAGCTGCGTCAGGACAATGCACTGGGTACATTGTTCAACATCGTCGGCTTCCAGACCAAGCTGAAGCACGGCGGCCAGGCTGAGACCTTCCGCATGATCCCGGGCCTGCACAACGCCCAGTTCGCGCGGCTCGGCGGCCTGCACCGCAACACCTATCTGAACAGCCCTCAGTTGCTGGACCGCCAATTGCGGATGAAGTCGATGCCGCGCCTGCGCTTCGCCGGTCAGGTCACGGGCGTGGAAGGCTATGTCGAAAGCGCGGCCACCGGTCTGCTCGCCGGCCGTCTCGCCGCCGCCGAGCGGCTCGGCAAGCCGCTGGAAGCGCCGGAAGCCCACACCGCCATCGGCGCCCTCGTCGAACACATTACCGGCGGCCATCTGGCGGGCTCGAAGTTCCAGCCGATGAATATCAACTATGGACTTCTGCCCCCGCTCGAGGCGCCCAAGGTTGACGAGGCCGGGGTCAAGATCCCGATGAAGGAACGCGGCCGGGCCAAGAAGCGGCTGATGAGCATCCGGGCCCTGCGCGCGCTGGAAACCTGGCGGGACGCGGCCGCGTGAACTCCAGCGAGGACAGAGCCATGCCGATCACACCCGACATCTCTCACGACTTCGATTTCGAGATCGGGCATTGGACTGTCCGACATCGCCGACTCCGCGATCGACTGCTCGGCTGCACCCAGTGGGACGAATTCGACGGCACCGCGCACACGCGGCCGGTCCTGGGCGGCAACGGCAATATCGAGGACAATGTGCTGCAGTTCCCCGGTGAATCGATCCGGGCCCTCGCCATCCGGTCTTACGACCCGGTCGAGCAATCGTGGGCGATCTGGTGGCTCGCCTCGAATGATCCGCACCGAATGGAGGTCCCCGTACGCGGTCGCTTTGAAGACGGCGTCGGTCGCTTCTTCGCAGAGGACCTCTTGCGCGGCGAGCCTGTCCTGACGCGTTTCCTTTGGCTCCAAACCGAGACAGAGACGCCACGCTGGGAGCAGGCGATGTCCGGAGATGGAGGCGACACTTGGGAAACGAACTGGACGATGGATTTCACGCGCGCCTGATCCGATGATTCTCGATCCCGTGAAGGTCGCGGTCCGACGCCGCATCAATCAGCTCTTCAACGACTATGAGCGCGGCGAGCGGCCGGCCCTGCGCCGCGCTGACGCCCTGTTCCCGACCGACGCCGTGGCCTGGCGGGTCAATGGCGACATCGTCACCATGATGATCGGCGGGGTGTCGGGCCTGCTGCTGCAGATGCTGCATCCGGCGGTGCTGGCGGGCGTCTGGGATCACTCCGACTTCCGCGCCGACATGCACGGCCGCCTCCGGCGGACGGCCAAGTTCATCGCCGTCACCACCTTTGACCATGCCTCAGCCGGTCAGGCGGCCATCGACCGGGTCAAGGGCATCCATCGCAAGCTCGGCGGGACACTGCCCGACGGAACGCCCTATCGCGTCGACGACCCGGCCCTGCTGGCCTGGGTCCATGTGACGGAGATCAAGAGTTTCCTCGACGCCTGGATCCGCTATCAGGATCCGCAGATGTCGATGGCGGACCAGGACGCCTATTTCGACGAGATGGCCCGCATAGGGCTGGGCCTCGGCGCCGACCCCGTGCCCCGCAATCGCGCAGAGGCCGAGGCCCTGATCCAGTCGATGCGGCCGCAGTTGCAGGCCGACGCCCGCACGCGCGAGGTCGCCGCCCTGGTCATGGGCCAGAGGATCGGCGGCCCGGCCGAGGGCGTCGCTGCCGGTCTGGTCATGGCCGCCGGCGCGGACCTGTTGCCGGACTGGGCGCGCGCCATGCACGGACTCCCGGCGGCGCTACCCGCCCAGCGATTCGGCGCACGCTCCCTGGCCCGCACCCTGGCCTGGGTCTATCAGGGCTCGCCCAACCGCGAGGTCTGGCCCGATCAGGTCCACGTCTGGCCCGAGTACTAGGCCAGCCAGAACCAGACGCACAGTGCGAACTGCGCCGCAGTCGCCAGCACAAGGCCCGCGACCAGCATCAGCTCGACCCGATCCGGCCGCCGAAGGGGCGCGCCCTTGGAGGGAGACGGGGCTTTGGACACGGCGGGAAAGGGGTGAACGCTCAACGACACGGCTCCGGCGACCCCCGACAGTACACGATTCGGATCACCACTTGAGCGGGGCGCAGCGGACGTCGATCTCTACCTCTACGTGCTTGGCGTCCGCTTCTATTGCAGTCGCGCCCGCCTCAGGTCCTGAAGATTGGCCGAGCCGGTGCAGAAACACGTGGTGCGCAGCTGGCGGATGACGATCTGGAAATGCTCGACCACCGCCTCAGTCGAGAGGGTCGCGGCCTTGAGCACGCCGGCCGCCTGACCGACGATGTCGGCGCCCAGCCGGATGGCCCTGGCCGCATCGACGCCGTCGCGGACCCCGCCCGATCCGATCAGGACCATGTCCGGACAGGCCGCCCGCGCCTGGGCGATCGCCACGGCGGTTGGAATGCCCCAGTCGGCGAAGGCCAGCGCATGCGCCTTGTCGGCCGGATGGGCCGCCCTCTCACCCTCGATCAGCCCCCAGTTCGCCCCGCCCGCTCCGGCCACATCGAGCCCGGCCACGCCCATCTCCGCCAGACGTCGCGCCGTCGCCGCCGACAGACCGGCGCCCGTCTCCTTGACGACGACCGGCGCGTCCAACCGTCGCACCAGCGCCTCAAGCGCCGCGCCGACGCCCCACCAATCACGGTCGCCCTCGGGCTGACAGGCTTCCTGCAGCGGGTTCAGATGGACGATCAGGGCGTCGGCCCCGATCATGTCGACGACCCGCCGCGCCTCCTCGAGGCCGAAGCCCCGCGTCAGCTGGGCCGCGCCGATATTGGCCAGGATCGGCATGTCCGGCGCCCGCCGGCGCAGAGACTGGTCCAGACCGCTCGCCCCGCCCTGAAGCGCGGCCCGCTGGGAGCCCACCGCCAGGGCGATACCCAGCGCCTGCGCCGCCTCGGCCAGATGAGCGTTGATCGTCTCGGCCCGGGCGGGTCCGCCGGTCATCGAACTGATCAGCAGCGGCGCCTTCAGTCGTCGGCCGAGGAAGTCAGCGCCGAGGTCGATCTTGGCGTGATCCAGATCCGGCAGGGCCTCATGCACGAAGCGGATCGCATCGAACCCGGCGTCGTGCGCATGCCGGCCGCCGCCCGCCAGAACGACGTCCAGATGCTGGTCCTTGCGGTCGCGGATCACGTCGTCGGCCATGCAAGACTGCTTAGCGGCATGACGCCACGGTTGGAACAGCGGCCGCGCAGGCGTATCCTGCCGCCCATGCTTCCCGTGTGGTTCACCCTGCTGACCCTGGCCGTCTTCTTCCTCATGGAGGGCGTCGCCTGGTGGACGCATCGCTATGTCATGCACGGGCCCCTCGGATGGGGGTGGCACCGCGATCACCACGAGCCCCACGACAAGACGTTCGAGACCAACGACCTCTATGGCGTCGTCGGCGCGATCGTGGGGACGGGCCTGTTCGTCATCGCCTGGCTGACGGGTCTGTGGTGGGTGCGGGCCATAGCGCTGGGGGTGACCCTGTACGGCGCCGTCTACGCCTTCGTGCACGACGGACTGGTGCATCAGCGCTGGCCGTTTCACTGGATGCCCAAGAACGGCTACGCCCGCCGTCTGGTCCAGGCGCACAAACTGCATCACGCGGTCCAGACGCGGGAAGGCGCCGTGTCGTTCGGCTTCGTCTTCGCCCCTGACCCGCACCGCCTCAGCGCCGTCCTGAAGGCCCGCCGCACCGAACGCGCCGCCCAGGCCCCGGAGTGACAGCCGGCCGCCAGAGCGCAATCGGCCTGGGCCTCGCCGCCCTGATCGTCGGCGGCTGGGCGACGCTGCATGTCTGGGGCGTCTTCTTCCAGCCCTTGACCTGGCCGGCGGTCGCGGTCGTACCGCTGATCATCCTGACCCAGAGCTGGCTCGGCGCCGGCATGTTCATCGTCGCCCACGACGCCATGCACGGCTCGCTGGCGCCCGGCCGTCCGCGCGTGAACGCCGTGGTGGGGCAGATCTGCGTCGGGGCCTATGCCGCCTTCTCCTACCGCAAGCTCAACGGCAGCCACCATCAGCATCACCGGACGCCCGGCCAGGCCGAGGACCCGGACTTCCACGCCGCGCGACCCGAAGCCTTCGCGCCCTGGTTCTACAGCTTCTTCATGCGCTATTTCGGCGGGCGGGAGTTCGCCATCGTGACGGCTGTGCTGATCGCATATCTGCTGATCGGCGCCCATGTCGCCAATATGATCCTGTTCTGGGCGCTACCGGCGATCCTGAGCGCCTTGCAGCTGTTCGTCTTCGGCACCTGGTTGCCGCATCGACACGACCAGGGTGCCGAGGCCTTCGCCGACCATCACAACGCCCGGACGATTCCGATGCCGTGGATCGCATCACTGCTGACCTGTTTCCACTTCGGCATGCACCACGAGCACCATCTCTCACCGGGGACGCCGTGGTGGCGGTTGCCGGACGTCCGGCGCGAAACAGTCAGACCCGGGTCCACAACCCCGGTCTAGGCGGCGGCGCCTTCCCGCGATCGAGGACCTGGGTCCAGATTGCGATCATCGCCCCCCGCCCGAACAGCCACAGCTTCATCGCCCGGCCGACCGACACCCGCTTGACCCACACCCCCGGCCCGCGTCGACGCACCTTGCGGCCGATCTCGCGATAGATGCCGCGCGCGGCCGCGATCGCCATCGAGGATCGGAACGGCAGGCCCCGCAATCCGTCCCGCGCGCTATCGTAATAGGGCTCGGCCGCCGCCAGAAGACGTTGGGTCACGGCATGCACCACCGCCCGGTTCGCCGGGTCAGCGACGGCCTGGGCCGTCGGTTCCAGCCCCGCCTCGACCAGCCAGTCCGACGGCATGTAAACGCGGCCGTCCTCGGCGTCCTCGATCACGTCGCGCGAGATATTGGTCAGCTGGAAGGCCAGACCCAGATCCTGGGCCCGGCGCAGGACCTCGGCGTCGGTCACTCCCATCACGCGGGCCATCATGACCCCGACGACACCGGCGACATGCCAGCAATAGGCCATGACGTCTTCGAGCGTCCGATAGTCCCGATGCTCCACGTCCATGGCGAAGCCGTCGATCAGATCCATCGCCCAGCGCTCCGGCAGGCGATGGCGGATGGCGACGCGCTGGAAGGCGGCAAAGGTCGGGTCAGGCATGGATTCGCCGGTCATGGCGCGCCGGGTCATGTCGTAGAGGCGGGCCAGACGTCGCTGCTGCTCCTCGACCGACAATTCCTCGTGGCCGAAGCCGTGGTCCTGTCCGTCGATCTCGTCGTCACAGGCCCGGCACCAGGCGTAGAGCAACCACGCGTCCTCGCGCACGGCCGGCTCGAACAGCCGCGAGGCGGAGCGGAAGCTCCTGGACCCTTTGGTGATCGAGGCCTTGGAGGCGGCGAGGACGGCGTCGGTCATTGGCTCTGCGCGGCCTGTTCCAGCATCAGCCCCGCCGTGGCCTTGGCCGAGCCGACCACGCCGGGGATGCCCGCCCCGGGATGGGTGCCAGCCCCGACGACATACAGGTTCGAGATGACATCGTCGCGATTGTGCGGCCGGAACCAGGCGCTCTGCGTCAGAATGGGCTCGAGCGAGAAGGCCGAGCCCAGGTGGGCGTTGAGGTCTTCCTTGAAATCGGCAGGCGTCCAGATGCGCGTCGTGACCAGATCGCGGCGCAGGTTCGGGATGTACCGTTCCTCCAGGTAGTCGATGATCTTCTCGCGATACTCCGGCCCCCTGGTCTCCCAATCGATGTCGGCGGCGCCGAGGTGCGGGACGGGCGACAGGACGTAGTGGCTGCTCATCCCCTCGGGCGCCATCGACGGGTCGGTGGCGCAGGGCGCGTGCAGATAAAGGGAAAAGTCCTCGGGCAGGGTCGGGCCGGAGAAGATTTCCGAGATCAGTTCGCGATAGCGCGGACCGAAGCAGATCGTGTGATGCGCCAGCTGCGGCTGGGGCTTTGACGTGCCGAAGTGCAGCACGAACAGCGACATCGAGAACCGCTTGGATTTCAGCGATTTCGCTTTCGCCTTTCCGCGCGGGGTCCGGCCCAGAAGCTTGTCGTAGGTGTGGACGACGTCGGCGTTCGACGCGACCATGTCGGCAGGGATCGTCTCGCCGGTGTCGAGGGTCACGCCGGTCGCCCGGTCGCCTTCGGTCTCGATGCGCTCGACGGAGGTGTTCAGGCGGACGGTCCCACCCAGATCCTCGAACCCCTTCACCAGCCCGGCGATCAGGGCCCCGGTGCCGCCGCGTGCGAACCAGACGCCGCCGCGCCGCTCCAGGGCGTGGATCAGGGCATAGACGGAGCTGGTCTTGAACGGATCGCCGCCGACCAGCAGCGTATGGAAGCTGAAGGCCTGCTGCAGATGCGGGTCCTCGATGTAGCGGGCGACCATGGCGTGGACGCTGTTCCAGCTTTCCAGCCGGGCCAGCTCCGGCGCCGCCTTGATCATCGACCAGAAGGACTGGAAAGGCACCGCGCCAAGTTTGAGGTATCCCTCCTGGTACAGCTCCTCGGAATAGGCGTGGAACCGGTTGTATCCCTCGACATCGGCCGGATTGAAGGCCGCGATCTGGCGCTCCATCGCGGCCTGGTCGTCGTTGTAATCGAACGACGCCCCGTCCTCCCAGCAAAGCCGATAGAAGGGATCGACCGGCAGAAGTTCGGCATAGTCGGACAGTGACCGGCCCGTGCCTTCGAACAGGTCGGTCAGACAGTCGGGGTCGGTGATGACCGTGGGGCCCGCGTCGAAGGTGAAGCCCTGTTCCTTCCAGACGTAGGCGCGGCCGCCGGGCTTGTCGCGCTTCTCGATCAGGGTAGTCCGCACGCCCGCGCGCTGGAGGCGAATGGCCAGGGCGATGCCTCCGAAGCCGGCGCCGATCACTACCGCGCGCTTGGCCGTCACGTCTCTCATTCCGCTTTTCCTCGCCCGGATTCCCGGAGTTGCCTCAGCGCCCGACCGACGGGCACGGGGGGTTTTCCTGCCAGGATGCGGACCTTGTCCAGCGCCGTACTGGCGCCTGCGTAGAAACGCCTCACCAGGGGTTCCGGCAAGCCGTAGAAGCGTCGCAGCACCTTCCACCGCTCCCTCGGCTCCGCCGCCCGGAACAACATTCTGTCGAGCAGCCGATAATGGGCGCGCCTGGCCCAGAGCGATTTCGAATATCCCTCAATCAGTGTCCGCAGAGCCGCCGAGGACAGGTCGTCGGCCTCCGCCACCAGTCGCGCCACGGCGACCGCATCCGGCAGGGAGTATCCCGTTGTCGGGTGGAACAGCGCTCCGGCCAGACCCGCGCGCGCCACCGGTGGTCCCTCGGCCCAGAAGGCGTCAATGTCGCCGTCCAGCGCGATGGGCAGGACGCCCTCCTCCTCGCCGACCACGGCCTCGACGCTCCAGCCACGCGAGCAGATGTAGGCGTCGATTCGCCGGTTCAGCAGCGCCCGGTCCAGCATCGGCCCATCGACATAATAGGTGTCCTCGACCAGCACCGTCCGCTCATCGAACGGCAGAAGATAGACGAACCGGTAGGCGTCGCCCTGACCCACCGTGGCGTCCATGATCGTCGGACGTGTCAGGCCGTGCGGCTGGGTCAGCCTTACCGTCCGGCCGACGAACAGCTGCCAGCCCAGGTCCAGATGCGGCGTCGGCGCAGGGCCCCGCGCGTCGATCACCCCGGCCGCCCCCAGCACCCGCCCGTCTGACAAGGTCACACCGTCTGGTCGGACCTCGACCGCCCTGCCCTTGACAAGGCGGTCACCCAGCAGCGGCGCGACGGTCGCGTGCAGCCGATCGGACGTCAGGCTGTTGTACGGCGTCTGCAGCACCCGGCTCAGCCCCGGAAAAAAGACCTCATACCCGTCCGGCCAGCGGTGCGGCGTCGCGGGCTCCAGCCAGGCGCGATCCCTGGCCGGAATGTCGCCATCGAAGAAGGACCAGGTGTGCTCGCCACCCAGCCGCCCGTCCCGTTCGACCACCGCGACGCGCAAGTCCGGCCGGTCGAGCGCCAGTCGCCAGGCGATCAGGCTGGAGGCCAGACCGCCGCCGACAAGGATCAGATCATGCTCGAGCGCAGCCATGTCCGATCCTTAAACGAAAGAGGCCCCGACGCGAACGCATCGAGGCCTCCCTGAAGATGCAGTCTCTGCGTAATCCGCAGAAATCTGCGTCGCCATCGTCACCGAAATCGCCGGCTGACAGCTGGCTTTGCGTAGTCGAAGTCGCCGCCAACTCACCGATTGGCGGCGAACGGCAATCGACTACTCCTTGGGTTCAATCGTCAGCGCGTAGGCGCCCGACTGGCCCGAGGAGAAGCTGCGGGCGCGGATGACGTAATCGCCCTCTTCCTCGACCGCCCAGTCGACCTTGGCATGCGTGTCCGACAGGCTGTCGTCGTCCGAGACCACTGAGGTGAAGACGCCGGCCTCATCCTCGCGACCGATATCGATGAAGGCGTCGAACTCGTTGGAAACCATGGTCAAACGCAGCTTGTCGCCGGCCTTCACCGAGATCTTGTAGGCATCATAGAAGCTGCCGTCCTCGGCCAGGGCGTCGTCCTCACCCAGCGTGCCGCGCGCCGTGGCGCCGACGAGGATGCTGCCCGGCAGGGGCTGCGGACCGCGATCCAGCAGCTCCAGGGAATACAGACCGTCGGCGTCCGCATAGAGCGGCGAGGCGCGAACGATGAACTCCCCGTCGGACGGCAGGATGTAGTTCAGGCGCGAGTCCGTGCCTTCGCCCAGACCGTCGTCATCCGAGGCCATGGCGTAGAAGTCGCCCTCGGGGCTGCCGACCTGGAGGTAGGTGTCGAAGTCGCCTGAGCGCATGATCAGCTGGATGCGGTTTCCGGCCGTTCCACTGAAGGTATAGGCGTCGAAACCACGGCTCTCGTCGTCGCGCGGATCTTCGGCGACGATCTCGCCCTGCACCGTCGCGCCCCAGGACAAGGCGACCGGCGCCGGCAGCGGCGGCGCCTCCTCGAACGTGAGGGTATAGGCGCCTTCGCCTTGACCGGTGAAGGCCCGGGCCTCGATCGTGTACTGGCCGTCGGACGGGATGGTGTAGGTCAGGCGGGAGTTGGTGCCCTCGCCCGCGCCGTCGTCGTCCGAATCCAGCGCATAACGACCGCCGGCTTCGTCGGAATTCTCCGAGAACAGCTCGAGATAGGTATCGAACGCGTCCGAACTCATGGTCGCGACGATCCGCTGGCCCGTCGTTCCGGTGAAGGCGTAGGCGTCGGCGCGCGTGCCGAAGGCGTTGCCGCCGTCGCCGGCGGCCAGCGAAGCCTCGACCGTCTCGCCGACGGCGATCGGACGCGCCACCAGCGGCGGCGGGGCCTCGGCGAGGGCCAGTTCGTAGTCGCCGTCGGCCGAACCATCCAGGGGCGCGGCGCGGATCACGTACTCGCCGTTCGAGGGGGCGGTGAAGATCAGATAGGAGTTCAGGCCGCCGGCGCCGGAGTCGTCGTTCTGGGCCAGTTCCTCGAACGCACCGCCGCGGCCCATCCGGCCCACACGCACGATCGGATCGAAGTCATCGCTCTCGAGCGTGATGGCGAACCGCTCGCCCTGACGCGCCCGGAAGCTGTAGCCGTTGTAGGTGTACTCCCCGTACTGCCCGTCCTCTTCGCTCGGGCTGCGGTCGCTGATCGCGCCGTCGACGTCGTCGCCCATGCGGATGGCGGTCGGGCGCGGGGCGCGGGGCGCGGGCCCGCGGTCGGTCACCTGGATGGTGTAGTCGCCACCTTCCAGACCGCCCAGGGTGCGGGCGCGGATAATGTAGGTTCCGTTGTCGGCCGAGAAGCGCAGGCGCGAGTTGGTGCCCTCGCGCAGGCCGTCGTCGTCCATGGCGATCGCCTCGCCCGTATCCGAGCCCTCATAGGCTTCTAGATAGGTGTCGAAGGCGTCCGACCGCATCGTGACTTCCAGTCGCTGGCCGTCGCGCGCCTGGATCGACCAGGTGTCGTAGAGGTACTGGCCGAGTTCCTCGCTATCGACCTTGGTGTCCTCTGCAGTCAGCTGACCGTTGACCGTCTGGCCGACGCGCAGAGGCGCGGCGTCCTGGGCCGCGGCCTGGCCGGCGGCGAACAGCGCGATCACGCTGACGGTCATGATGAAGGTAGAGCGGCGCATTGGAAGTCCCCTGTTCTGTGGAGGGAACATAGACGCTGAACCGTGACGCCTGTAAATCGCCCGGACCTTATCGAATCCTGACGAAAGAGGGCCTCCCATGGCCGGACCCGACACGCGCGCGGCGATCATCGACGGCAAGGCCTTCGCCTCCGGTTTGGTGGGGCGGGTCGCCGCCGCCTCGGCGCGGCTGGAGGCGACCCACGGGCTCAAGCCGGGCCTGGCCGTGGTCATCGTCGGCGAGGACCCAGCCAGCCAGATCTACGTCCGCAACAAGGGCGAGACGACCACCCGCGCCGGGATGCGTTCGGATACCCACCGCCTGCCCGACACGACCAGCCAGGCCGAACTGCTGGCCCTGGTCGGGACACTGAACGCTGACGCCGGCATCCACGGCATCCTGGTCCAGTTGCCTCTGCCCGCGCGGATCGATTCCTCGGCGGTGCTGGGCGCGATCGACCCGGACAAGGACGTGGATGGGTTCCATGTCGTCAACGCCGGGCGACTGGCGGTTGGACTGCCCGGTCTCGTGCCCTGCACCCCCCTGGGGTCGACCATGCTGCTGAAGCATCAGCTCGGCGACCTGTCGGGCCTGAACGCCGTCATCGTCGGGCGCTCGAACATCGTGGGCAAGCCGATGGCCCAGTTGCTGCTGGCCGAGAATTGCACCGTCACCATCGCCCACTCGCGCAGCCGCGACCTGCCGGCCCTTTGCCGCGCCGCCGACATCCTGGTCGCCGCCGTGGGCCGGCCGGAGATGATCCGGGGCGACTGGATCAAGCCAGGCGCGACCGTGATTGACGTCGGCATCAACCGCGTCCCCTCCGCTGACCCGGTCAAGGCGGCCGAGGGCAGGACACGAGTCGTCGGCGACGTCGCCTTTGCTGAGGCCGTCACGGTCGCCGGGGCGATCACGCCGGTCCCGGGCGGCGTCGGCCCGATGACCATCGCCTGCCTCCTGGCCAACACCTATAACGCCGCCTGCCGCGCGGCCGGGATCGAGCCGGAACGTCTGGACGCTTGAAGCGCCGTCACGAACCGCTGATAGTCCCGGGGTGACCTGCGGCGATCGGCCGTCGGATGGAGGGGTTCATGGCTCGCAGCGCATCTCGTCTCGTCGGTTCAGTCGCCATCCTTCTCGCCGCCCAGAGCGTGGCGGCCTGTGGCTACAACACCATCCCGACCAAGCAGGAGCGCGCCCAGGCGGCGTGGGCCGACGTCCAGAGCCAGTATCAGCGGCGCGCCGACCTGATTCCCAATCTTGTCGCCACCGTCCAGGGCTCAGCCATCCAGGAGCGCACCACCCTCACCCAGGTGATCGAGGCCCGCGCCCGGGCCACGGCGGTCCAGATCACGCCCGAGACGCTCAGCGATCCCGCCGCCTTCCAGGCCTTCCAGGCGGCGCAGGGCCAGTTGACCAGCGCCCTGTCGCGCCTGCTGGTGACGGTCGAGGCCTATCCTCAGCTGCAGGCCAACCAGAACTTCCTCCAGCTCCAGTCGCAGCTCGAAGGCACCGAGAACCGCATCACCATCGCGCGGCGCGACTACAACGAGGCGGTTCGCGACTACAATACGAGTCTGCGCACCTTCCCGACCGTGATCTGGGCCAAGACCGCCTTCGCGGGTGAGGAGCCGATGCAGTTGTTCACCGCGACGACCGAGGCCCAGAGCGCGCCCCAGGTGCAGTTCAATCTCGACGGCCAGACACCGGTCGCGACGGGCGGCGCGGCCGCCGCCGTCGCCCCCGGTTTGACGCCGCCCGCCCGGTGAGCCCGATCAAGTCAGTTCGGCCGGCACACTCTCTTCTGGCCATCCTCATCGCGGGTCTGACGGTTCTGTTCGCGCTCGTCCCGCACGCCTTCGCGGCCGACCCGACCTTTCCCGCCCTGTCCGGTCGTGTCGTCGATCAGGCCCAACTGCTGACGCCCGACACAGAGGCTGCGATCACCGCCAAATTGACCCGGCTGGAGACGGACACGGGCGACCAGTTCGTCGTCGTCACCCTCGACAGCCTCCAGGACTATGAGATCGAGGACTACGGCTACCGCCTCGGGCGCGCCTGGGGCATCGGCAATGCGGAGAATGACAGCGGCGTGCTGCTGATCGTGGCCCCCAATGAACGCAAGGTCCGGCTGGAGGTCGGCTATGGTCTTGAGCCCGTTCTGACCGACGCCCTGTCCAACCAGATCATCCAGACCGAAATCCTGCCGCCGTTCCGCGACGGCGGCTATGCCGGGGGTATCGAGGCCGGGGTAGACGCCGTCATTGCCCAGTTGCGCCTGGACCCCGCTGAGGCCGCCGCCCGCGCCGCTGCGGCCGCGCCCAGCGAGGCGGAAGCGCCGATCTTCCCAGGCATCGTCATAGCCCTGATTTTCATCTTTTTCTTCCTGAGCTTGCTGCGCGGCATCGGGCGGCGGGGACGCAAACGCGGCGCGCGGCGTAGCGGAATTGATCCGATCCTCGTCTGGGGAGCGGCGGAAATCCTGTCCAACGTCTCACGGGGGTCTTCGCGCAGCTCTTCGGGAAGTTCGGGGGGCAGCTTCGGCGGGTTCTCCGGCGGTGGCGGCAGCTTCGGCGGCGGGGGGGCCTCGGGCGGATGGTGATGCGACTGAACTCCGGCGAACACGCGCGCGTCGCGGGCGCCATCGCGGCGGCGGAGGCGCGCACCTCCGGCGAAATCTTCTGCGTCCTGGCGGGACGGGTCTCGAGCTACCGCGACATCAGCCTGGCCTGGGCGGCGGCGGCGGCCCTGCTCCTGCCGCTCATTCTGATCCCGTTCGGCTTCGAGTCCGCCTGGTTCCCGGGTCTGGCCGACAACTGGGAGGCCGGGCATCTGTCGGCCCTGAACCTGACCATCGGTCGGGCCATCGGGGTCTATGCGGTGGTCCAGGCCGCTGTGTTCCTGGCAGTCTATGTTCTGTTGCGGGTCCCCGCCCTGACCCGACTGACCACGCCGCGCGGGGTGCGCCGCGACCGGACGCGCCAGGCGGCCATGCATCAGTTCCTGGCCCACGGCCTGCATGTCACAGAGCACCGCACGGGCGTGCTCATCTTCGCCGCCATGGCCGATCGACAGGTCGAGGTCATCGCCGACAAGGGAATCCACTCGCGTGTCGATCAGGCGATCTGGGCCGACGCGGTCCAGGTTCTGACCGAGGGACTGCGCGACCGACGCGCTGCCGAAGGCTTTGAACGGGCCATCGCCCTGGTGGGCGGCGTCCTGGCCGAACATTTCCCGCCCAGGCCGCGCAATCCGAACGAAGTCCCCGACCGGCTGGTCGAGATCTGACGCTGCGCGCGGTCTCGCTTTCGGCGGGGAATTGGCCTAGCCGGTGCCGCCATGCGGCTAGTCACCTATAACGTTCATCGCTGTGTCGGGGTCGACAAGCGACTGGATGTCGAGCGTATCGTCGGCGTGATCGCCGAGCTCGAACCCGACATCGTCTGCCTGCAGGAACTCGACGTCGGCCGCGCGCGCACCGGGGGGGTCGACCAGGCGCGCGCGATCGCCGACCGCCTGTCGATGGCCGTCCGCTTCCACGCCGCCATGCGGGTCGAGGCCGAGGAGTACGGCGATGCTATTCTGACGGGGCATCCGGAAACCCTGATGCACGTCGGCGCCCTCCCTACCGTGCGCGGCGTGCCGGGACTGGAGCCGCGCGGCGCTCTGTGGGTGCGCGTCAACATTGAGGGCGTCGACATCAACGTCCTGACCACCCACCTCGGGCTGGTCCCGCGCGAGCAGCGGCTCCAGGCGGCGGCCCTGGTCGGCAAGGACTGGCTCGGCCATCCGGACTGCAAAGGCCCGACGCTGCTGGCCGGCGACTTCAACGCCACCTCGATCACCCGCCCCTACCAGACGCTGGCGCGGAACCATGCCGACTGTCAGCGCCAGCTGGGTCTGCGTCCGACGATCAAGACCTTCCCGTCCGGCTTCCCCGCGATCCGCATCGACCACGTCTTCGTCAGCCAGGAGATCAGAATCACCGGCGTCCGCGCGCCCTTCTCGCCCCTGTCGCGGATGGCCTCGGACCATCTGCCCCTGGTGGTCGATTTCGAGATTCAGCCCGTCGGTTGAAGCCGCTGCGAGCGGTTGCGCCGCTTCCATGGCCGCCAGGCGTCCCGTGGTGAGGTCGGGTCCCCCAACTGGAACTCGGCGATGGTGCGCTGGATCATCGACGGCGGCGTCGCGCCCAACGGCGACATCCTGCCACTGCCGAACTTCTGGATCGCCTCGCCGGTCGAGCCGCAGACGGCCTCGGCCGCCCCGAATTCGTCCGCGGTCACGCCGATGAAGTGACCGATAGTCCGATGCCGAAAATGCCGGATGGCCTGGCGGCCCGCCTCATCCTCCGGCGCGATGGCGATATCGCACTCGGTGTCGAAACCTAGCGACCGGTTGTTCAGATTGGTCGAGCCGATCCGTAGCAAGACGTCGTCCACCACAGTCACCTTGGCGTGGACGATGATCCGCTCGCCGTTCTTCGTATTGGGGCTGAAGGCGAAGAAGCGGTTGTGCCGGTCAGCGCTTTCCAGCCGGAACAGGACCTCGGCCCTCGCCGTGTCCATGGTCATGCTGTCGAACCAGCTCGGGCTGCGTCCCGTCGAGACCAGCACGATCTCCGGCCCGTCCGGTTCGTCCAGCCGCTCGGCCAGGGCGTTGGCGACGATCGGCGAGGTGAAATACTGGTTCTCCATATAGATCCGCTTCCGTGCGCCCCGAATGGCCTCCAGGTGCAGTCTCTCGTTCTCGCGTACCTCGTGACGACCGCCGAAGCCGGGCTCGGTTCGGGCGATCCCGACCGGCGTGTCGTGGAAGTC
Source organism: Brevundimonas sp. DC300-4 (assembly GCF_049897365.1). Taxonomy (NCBI): domain Bacteria; kingdom Pseudomonadati; phylum Pseudomonadota; class Alphaproteobacteria; order Caulobacterales; family Caulobacteraceae; genus Brevundimonas; species Brevundimonas sp. DC300-4. The sequence continues at coordinate 9,743 of NZ_JAFCWC010000010.1, read as the reverse complement.
GACCGCCAGACCCTCGGGCCAGGGATCGCCATCGACCATTTCCGGCACCGTCCGCTCCCAGGTCGCCTTGAACCAGCGCTCGCGCGCCAGATCGCCCAGAGCGCGCGCCGCCGCTCCGTCCATGACGCACATGGTCTCGTGCCGGGGCGGCGAGATGATCCCCGATGGCTGGCAGCGTCTCGGATCATCGTCCGCATGTGCCTCGGAATCCCAGCGATCGACCGAGATATCCCCGCCGCCGCAAAAGGCCACGGCGTCGTCGATGATGATCGCCTTCTGGTGATGGCAGGCGCCGATGGGGCCCGGCGTATCCAGCCGGAACTCGACCATTCGCTTCCTGAACCAGGCCTGGGCCTTGTGCGGATAGAAGCCCTGCGATGCCGCGATCAGCAGCGGCGACTTCCAGATCAGCAGCCGCACGTCGAGTTCCGGTCGGGTCTTGACCATCATCCGCAGCAAATGGCCGATCTCGGCCTGTTTGTCGCCGGGCCGGGTCTCGGGGTCCAGCCGGGTCCGCGGGTCGAACTGCCAGCCCAGAATCACCACCGAACGCCGCGCCTTGGACAGAGCCGAGGCCAGGGCTTCGAAATAGGCGCCGTTCTCCATAAGGATCGACAGCCGGTCCGCCCGCTCGACCCGCCAGCAGGTCTCGCCGGGCGCCAACAGGGCGGCTGTGTCCAGCAACGGGCCTTGGGCGGCGTCCATATCGGTGTCCCTGCCGGCGTCGGTGATCGAGCGTCCGGCTCGGAGAGACGCCCGGACCCGTCTTCCGTTCCATGCCCGCGCCCCGCTGGTCAATGGCGCCTCCAGGCTGGATTGTCCCGTTCGCCGAAATCAGGCATAAGGTAAAGCCGGAATGGGGGAGTGCCGATCGTGCAGGCGTTGATCGAGTTGCTAGCCGGCTTCATCGCCCTGCTCGCCACGGCGGCCTTGGCTCAATTCGGCGTGGACCTGAACGCTGCCCCCCGCCCTGATCGCGAAGTCCATCGCGTCAGTGATTGCCCCGAGGCGCCAACCAAGGCGCTCATAACAGCGCCTCGCTCGAACGACTGCTAGTCGCGCCGCCCGCCGAAATCGGCCGGGTACATACCTCTGATCCATTTTTTGACGCAACGGCGGGTCGATACCCACGCAAAATGGTCTAGGGTTGCGGCTGCGCACGACTCCTGCGTCACGCGCCAGCCCACCTGAGATCCGCGCACCATGAAGTCCCGCTCCCGGCCGCCGTTGACCTTGTCCGACCCCGAACCGGCGCCCCCGGGCGACGCGACGGCCGGACTCGAGGACGCCGCCACTCCCGAACTCGTCGCCAAGCCCCAGGCCGCCCCCGAACGTCCGATGTCGGAGCGTCGTCGCCGTCGCCTGCTGGAGCAGGAGCGGAGCGCCGCTGATCTCGAATTTCCCTCGCCCGCCGAGCCCGACCCCACAGCCCCTGTCGCGCCTCCGATCCGGTCAGAAGAGGCTGAACCGGCGATCGAACCCCTGGCTTTCTCGACCAGCGCCGGCGCCCCGCCCGCCACCCAGGCTTCGCCGCCCGCGCCTACAGCAGCGGCGATTGCCTTGAGCCCCGCCGAGGTGCGGTCCGGCCCTTCCTATCTGATCGCCGGGATTGCCGCGGCCTTGTGGATGGGCGGCGTCGCTTCCTGGGCGGCCTATGAGGTCGGTTCCGGCGCGGTCTCGCCCGATCCCCTGCGCCTGGCCATCTACGCCCTGATCGCACTCGCGCCCGCAGGCCTGGCCATCATGCTGGCCCATGCCGTTCGTCAGGGCGCCGGCCTGGCCTCCGAAACCCGGCGCGCCCGCGAACTGGCCGAGGCGCTCGTCGCGCCGACGGCGCTCGCGGCCCAGCAGACCGGACATGTCCTGTCGGCCCTGCGCAACGACATCGACCAGGCCGCCCTTGCCGCCGAGCGGGCCCGCAATGACATGGCCCTGCTGCGTGAGGCTCTCTCTCTGGAGACCAGCCGCCTGAACGAGGCCGCCGAGGCCGCCGGTCGCACGGCGCGTCGCCTGACCGAGTCCCTCGGCCGCGAGCGCGACGAGATGACAGCCCTCGGCAGCCGCCTGGACGGACAGGCGTCGGGCGTGCTCGACGCGGTGGAGCGCCAGTCGCGCCTGATCGTCGATGCGTCTGATCTCGCCCAGACCCAGCTTCGCGAAGCCGAGGCCGCCCTCGCCGCCCGCGCCGCCGACCTCGCCGCTGCCGCCGGCGAGGCGCAGGATGCCGCCCGCATGGCCGCCGACGACCTAGCCCGCCAGACGCTGCGACTCGAGAACGCCGGCACCGGCGTCGCCGAACAGATCCAGTCCGTCGAAGAGGGGCTGGGCCAGCAGCGCGCCGCCCTGGTCACCGCCGCCTACGCCCTGCGCACCGATCAGGAAGACTTCTCCGCCCAGGTCGAGAGCCAGCGCGCCCAGCTGACCGAACAGCTGTCTGCGGCCCGCACCGCCACCGGCGACCTCGGCGAAACCTCCACCAAGGCGTCCGAGGGGCTGCGCGACCTGGTCGAGGCCGCAACCGACCAGTTCCGCGCCCTGGTCGACCTGTCCCAGCGCGAGGCCGACGGCTTCGACGCCGCCACCAAACAGTCGCTGGACCGTTTCGAGGCCCTGGCCGCCGAGGCCCGCGACACCCTGATCGAGGAAACCCGCCGAACGCTCGCGGTGCTCAAGGCGACTGCCGAGGAAAGCCGGCAGGCCGCTGATGGAGCCACGGGCCAGGCCCAGATCCGCGCCGACCGGCTGGGCGAGGCTCTCTTCGACGCTGCCCAGAAGGCGGATGCCGCAGCCGACGCGCGCGTCGAGGGCGCGCGCAGGATCGTCGGCGAGACTGTCGATCTGGTGGACCAGGCCGGCGAGCGGGCCATCGAGAAACTGGAGTCCACCCTCTCCCGCATGACCCAGGCCCTGGCCGAGGTCGATGCCGCCATCGGCGATCTGGACGACCGCGCCTCCCGCCTGCCCGAGGAAGCCCGCGCCCGCGCCGAATCCGTCCGCATCACCGTCGAGGAAGGCCTGGCCGCCCTCGGCGCCGCATCGCGCAAGGCCGCCGAGGACACCGAGGCCCTGGACGCCAGCTTCCAGGAGCGGGTCCGACGCAACTACGACATGCTGACCGAGGCCGTGCGCCTGATGGGGGTCGTGTCCGGCGACGGCGGAGCCCCCCTGCGGCGGCGCGACATTCTGGCTGAACCCGCCGCGCCTGCGGGCGAACGGCCGCTCCGCCCGACTGCGACCGAGCCTGAACGCGAACGCGGCTTCGGCCTGCGCGGTCGGCTGAAGCTGGCTCCAGCCGCCGACGATCCGGGCGCGCGCGGCGCGCCGCCGCCGAAGGATCGGCTCGACTGGAGCGACCTGGTCGATGACGGGCCGGGCGAGCCCCCGCTCGATCTCGACACCCCCGTCATGCCCGCCGACGAGGATGCCCTGACCGACCGGATCACCGCCGCCATTCGCCGTATGGGCGTCGATCCGAATGCCCTCCTGCCCAGGTCGCGGGTCGAAGAGGCAGCGTCCGCCTTCGCCGGGCGCGATCCCGACCGGGCGCGGCAGATCGTCCGGCGCGTCGCCCCGGCCGCCGTCCGCAGCGTCTCTCGCCGGGTGATGAGTGATGCGGAGTTGCGCAGCGATGCCGAACGTTATGTCCGCGCCTTCGCGGGCCGGCTGAACGACGAGGCGCGAGGCGGCGCGGCAGCCGTGCTATCCACGCTGGCCACCGACGCTGGCCGCGCCTTCATGCTGCTGGACGCGGCGGTCGGCGACCTCGCCTGAAACACGAATCGACCGGCCGAACCATCCCGAGCGCCGCTTTTGGCTTGACGGGATCATCCGCTTGCGGACACCGTCCGGTCGCTGTCATGACGTTGTCACGCACCTAGCAGGGTCCATGCTCGACACCATCGCCGAGAACCAGCCCGACCGCAGGCCTGCGATCCTCGTATGCGTCTATGAGAGCGATGATCCACTCTGGACCGCCATCGATGAGGAAGCCGCCAGATGGACGCCGCCCGGAACCCGCCTTCGTCCGGTCGGTCCCGATGATCCCGCCGCCCTCGCGGCCCTGATCACCGGTCAGCTTGAAGATGCCGATTGTCGCGCCGTGCTGCTGGTGGGACGGACACGCAAGAGCAACGGCTTCCGCGTCCAGATGCGGGCCGAGAATCGCGCCCTCGACGGCGGCAAGAAGATCTCGCAGACCGGCCCCGCCCTGGCTCGCGCCACCGCACCCGCCGCCGAAATGGTCCGTGCACTGATCGACGCCGGCCTCGCCGCCGACGCGACCTCGGACAGCGAGGAGGATACCGGCTCCTACCTGCTCTATTGCGTGCTGGCCGCCCTGCCCGACAATGCCGACGCCCCGTCGGTCGGACTGCTGCGGGTCCCGGCCTCGCTGAACGTCGATCAACTGCGTATCGGCGTCCAGACGGCCGCCGCCGCCATGGCGCGCCACCTGTCGCCTCTGCCTCGCGCCCGCGTCAACTAGACCGCCGCGACCCGGCGTAGCCGCCACTGCAGCAGAAGACCGATCGCGGCCAGTCCGGTCATGGCGAGATAGCCCAGCACGCCGACTCGATCGTACAGAGGCCCGGCGGCCAGGGTCGCCAATCCTATCAGAATGCCGGCCGCCATTACGGAGTTCAGGGTCTGGGCCGCCGTGTGGCCACCCGGCGGCGCGAGCTTTTCGATAATCTGCACGCCCGCCAGATAGGTCGCCGCGAATGTCAGGGCATGCAACGCCTGCAAGGGCCACAGCATCCACAGCGGCGGGGAGAAGGCCAGGGCCGTCCAGCGGATCACCGCCGCCACGCCCCCCAGCGTCAGGATCACGCCCGGGCCGATCCCGCGCCGCTTCCGCCATGGCTCGATCCACCACATGAAGGCGATCTCGACCACGACGGACATCGCCCACAACAGGCCGGTCATGGTCTCGCTGATCCCCTGCGCCTTCCACGCAATAGCGGAGAAGCCGTAGTAGAAGCCGTGCGTCGCTTGCACGGCGCCGATGGCCAGGACGGCGGTCATGAAGACCGGATCGACGGCCAGCCTCGCCAGCCCGGCCAGCCGTTCACGACCGGCGATCCTGGGCCCCTCCGTCACCGGGTCGCTGGGCAGGAGGGTGGCAGCCGTCAGGGCGACGAGGGCCCCGGCGACGGCGATCCAGACGATGACCCAGTCCGCCGAGCCACGCGTCAGGATCGCCCCCATCAGAACATTGGCCGCGACGAAGGCAGCGGACCCGCAACCCCGGGGCCAGGCAAAGTCAAAGCCGTGCCGCCGCGCGACTTGCAGTGACAGCACGTCACTGAGCGGAATCAATCCGGCCATCGCCGTCGCCGCGACGAACCAGAGGAACCCTTGCAGCCAGACCCCCTCGGTCAGGCCGGCGCCGGCGTAGCCCAGACCCAGGATCAGTCCCAGGATCGCGATGGGAGAGCGCCGCCGCCGGAATCCGTCCGCCCACACCGCGATGGCCGGTCCCGTGATCAGCCGGGCCAGCATGGGGGCCGCCAGCAGCACGCCGATCTCGGCTCCCGAGAATCCCTGCGCGCGGAACCACAATCCCGCGAAGGGCAGGCTCACGCCGTTGGCGCCGAAGAGCAACACATACTGCAGCGCCATGCGGCGAGACGGAGTCATCGCGCATCCGATAGCAGACGGCGACGGATCCGTGGGCTAGGTTCAGCCCATGAGTCGGAATCGTCACCTGGCCGTCTTCGCGGCGTTCAACGGCGCTATGGCGGTGGCTGTAGGGGCGTTAGCCGCCCACGGAGCGGGACCGCAGATCAAGTCCCTGTTGACCACCGGCGCCTCCTACCAGTTGGCTCACGCCCTGCTGGCCCTCATCTGCGCCGTCGCGCCGATCGGTCGGCTGGGGGCCGTGGCCGGGTGGCTGGGCTCTTTCGGCGGCTTGATCTTCTGCCTGGCCCTGGCCTTCCTCGGCCTGCTCAGCCTGCCCGCGCTCGGCGCCGTCGCTCCGATCGGAGGAGTTCTGATGATCGCCGGCTGGCTGGTGCTTGCCTTCGCCGCGTTTCGGTCACAATCAGTAACCGCCTGACCCCCTACCTGAAAGCTCCGACCACCGAATGGCCTTCCCTGTGACCGAGACGCCCCGACGCGAACTGTATCCCGAGCTCGAGCCCTTCGCGTCCGGCTGGATGCAGACCGACAGCGTTCACGAGATCTATTACGAGGAATGCGGCAATCCGCAGGGGCGACCGGTCCTGGTGCTGCACGGCGGTCCCGGCGGGGCCATCAACGCCGGCATGCGCCGCTATTTCGACCCGGCCATCTATCGCATCGTCCTGTTCGACCAGCGCGGCTGCGGCAAGTCGCGGCCGTACGCGTCTCTGGACGACAACACCACCTGGACCCTGATCGACGACATCGAACGCCTGCGTGAACGCTGCGGCATCGACAAGTGGGCGGTCTTCGGCGGATCCTGGGGTTCGACCCTTTCGATGGCCTATGCCATCACCCATCCAGAACGGGTCGACGCCCTGATCCTGCGCGGCATATTCCTGCTGACGAAGAAGGAGTTGCACTGGTTCTACCAGGACGGTGCCTCAATGATCTTCCCGGACGCCTGGGAGCGGTTTGTCGCCCCCATCCCCGAGGACGAGCGCCACGACCTGATGGGCGCCTACTACAAGCGTCTGACCGGCGACGACCGCGCCGAGCGCGAACGCTGCGCCATCGCCTGGTCCAGCTGGGAAGGAGAGACCGTCAGCGTCGAAGGCCCCGCGGCCCGCCCTGACAAGTTCGCCGAACCGGACTTCGCCGTCGCATTCGCCCGCATCGAATGCTGGTATTTCGTCAACGGCGGCTTCTTCCCCGAGGAAGGCTGGCTGCTGAAAAACATCGGCCGGATCCGCCATATCCCGACCTGGATTGCCCAGGGCCGGTTCGACGTGGTTACGCCTATCGCCAGCGCCTGGGCCCTGCATCGGGCCTTCCCCGAGGCGAAGCTGGACATCGTCCCCGACGCCGGCCACGCCTCGACCGAGCCCGGCATCATCGATAGCCTGGTGCGCGGCACCGACTGGGCCGCATCGCTTTAGGCGGAACCCGAGGCTGGCGCAGGGCGTAAGGCCCCGATGGCGGTGAAGCTGAAGGTTTTCACCTGGTGCGACGGGTTTCACACCTTCACGATGGCGGCTTCCTCACGCCCGAAGGCCCTCGAAGCCTGGGGCACGAGCCAGGACCTGTTCAGGACCGGCCTGGCCCAGGCGGTCGACGAGGGCGCAGACCGCGACACCGCCCTCGCCTCCCCGGCACGGTGATCTCGCACCGCCGCCGGCTGATCGATCAGATAAGGCCATTGCCCTTGGGCAGTTCCACGTACCGGTGAACCCGGGTCGACAGCACCAGTCCAAAGCCGATCATCACGGTCATCATCGACGACCCGCCGTAGGACAACAGCGGCATGGGCACCCCGACCACCGGCGCCAATCCCATCACCATCGCTCCGTTGACCAGGACGAAGAGGGCGAAAAACGCTGTCATGCCGGCTGACGAGATACGGCCGAAATGGCTGTGCGAAAGCGACGAAATTCTCAGGGCGATCAGGATGATCGCCAGATAGCAGGCCAGCAGTGTGAAGGATCCGACGAAGCCGAATTCCTCCGACACGGTCGAGAAGATGAAGTCCGTCTGGCGCTCCGGCAGGAACTCCAGCTGGCTCTGGCTCCCGAGGCCATAGCCTCTTCCCAGCAGGCCGCCGGACCCGAGGGCGATCTTGGATTGAATGATGTTGTAGCCGATGCCCGACGGATCGGACTCAGGACTCAGGAACGTCAGAACCCGATTGCGCTGGTACTCGTGCATGCCGAACATGACGAACGGCGGCACGATGGCGACGACGGCCGCAGCGCCCGCCGCGATGACCCGCCAACTCAGACCGGCGAGGAACATTACCGCGGCCCCCGTCAGGCCGATGACCATGGCAGAGCCCAGATCGGGCTGCTTGGCCACCAGGATGAACGGCAGGCCGATCATGCCAGCGGGAAACACAAGCTTCCACGACCAGCGCGCGTCCTGGGCAGAGTGACTGTGGTACCAGCGGGCCAACGCCAGAACGAGACCCAGCTTCATGAACTCGGCAGGCTGGATACGAATGAAGCCGAGGTTCAGCCAATTCTTGGCCCCGCCGGCTGTATAGCCCAGCGGGGTGAACTCGATCAGCAGCACCATGAGGATCAGCATCCCATACAAGGGGTAGGCCGCGCCGAACCACCATTTCGGGTGCACCAAAGCCAGTCCCAGCATCATCGTGAGCAGAGCGCCAAACCGGATCAGGTGCTTGGCCGCCCAGGGGTCCCAGTGCCCGCCAGCGATCGAGTACAGCATGGCAGTGCCGATCCCGGCGATCACGCAAAGCAGGGCCGTCAATCGCCAGTCGATCTGGGTCAGTTTGACCGACAGTCGCTCGCGCTCGCCGGGACGGGTCAGGGCCGAGGATGTCATTGCGGACCCGAGAGATAGGGGCGCGGTCCGCCGGTCGGGCGAGGCGTCGCCGGGACGCTGGGCGCAGGCGGAGCGACAGCCGATTCAGGCGCGGCGCCGATCTCGCCCTCGTCAATCTGAGGGCCGGTGGCTTCCGGCGGCGGCGGACGGGTGATGCGTTCGCGCATCTCCGGATCCTTCAGCAGCACGGTTCGCATGACCTCCCGGGCACGCGGGGCCCCGGCGGTGCCCCCGCCCCGGCCGCCGTGCTCGATGATGACCACCACGGCGTAGCGCGGCGCATCGACCGGCGCGAAGGCGATGAACAGGTTGTGGTCCTTCTGCGACCAGACGTTCGAGCGACGGCTGCCGGAACCATAGTTGCGCGTCTGGGCCGTGCCCGTCTTGCCGGCCATCTGGATGTCGCCGAGGCCGAGCTGGGACTGGCGATAGGCGGTGCCGGACCGATCGTTGGCCACGGCGATCATGCCGCCCCGGACGATGTCCAGATGCTCGACGCTGAACGGCAGATCCGGAACCTCGGCGCCGCTGGGACGGTCGACGCCGCCGACCGACTTGATCAAGCGCGGCAGGATCGCCTTGCGGCCGTTGGCCAGACGCGAGGTGTAGACGGCCAGCTGCAGGGCGTTGACCGTGACCGCCCCTTGGCCGATGGCGACCGAGGTGGTCTCGCCCGGATGCCAGACGGGGTCACGCGGGAAGGTCCGGCGCTTCCACTCCGTGGAGGGCAGCAGTCCCTTGCGCTGGTTGTCGACGCCGATATCGAACTCGTGCTCGAAGCCCAGCTTCATGGCCGTGTCGCGGATCAGATCGACGCCGGCCCGATTGCACATGGTGTAGAAATAGATGTCGCAGGAGTTCTTGATCGCGTTGTGCATGTCTTGCGAGCCATGACGGCCCCAGCACCGCTGACCGGTACGGAAGACGCCGCTGCAATTCACGCGATCGGCCGGATCGACGCCCGCCGCCAGCAAGGCCAGGGCCGTCGCGGGCTTGAAGGTCGAGCCCGGCGGGAAGGTGCCGTTGATCGCCTTGTCCAGCAGCGGCTTGCGTTCGTAGTCGGCGAGCGCGCGGTAGGTGCGGGTCGGAACACCCGAGACGAACAGGTTCGGGTCGAACGACGGCGCCGACAGCATGCACAGGATATCGCCATTGCGGACGTCCATGACCACGCAGGCCCCGGACTCGTCGCCGAACACCTCGAGCGCCCGGTTCTGCACGTCGGCGTCCAGCGTCAGGACCACGTCCTTGCCTGGCACGGCAGGTCGAGAGCCGCCGAC
>NZ_JAFCWC010000009.1:0-128373 GCF_049897365.1 Brevundimonas sp. DC300-4 | reverse complement strand
ATGGTCTTTCCGGCCGGGACCTCGCGCTCGACGGCGTTCAGGAACCGGATGAACTCCTGATGCCGGTGGCGCTGCATGCAGCGGCCGATGACCTTGCCCTCCAGCACATCGAAGGCGGCAAAGAGGGTGGTCGTGCCGTGGCGTTTGTAGTCGTGGGTCATGGTCCCGGCGCGGCCCTTCTTCATCGGCAGACCCGGCTGGGTGCGATCCAACGCCTGGATCTGCGACTTCTCATCGACGCTGAGCACCACGGCGTGGGCCGGTGGATCGACATAGAGGCCGACGATGTCGCGGACCTTGGCGGCGAACTTCGGATCGTTGGACAGCTTGAAGGTGCGGATGCTGTGCGGGGCCAGGCCGTGGGCCTTCCAGATGCGCTGGACCGACGTCAGCCCCACGCCGGCCACCTTGGCCATCAGCCGGCCGGTCCAGTGTGTCGTCTCGCCGGGCGGCTCGCCCAGCGTCAGGGCCACGACCCGGTCGGCCACATCCTCCGGCAGTCGAGGCGTGCCGGGCGGCCGGGTTTTGTCGCGCAGCAGGCCTTCGACACCTTCGTCCATGAAGCGGGCCTGCCAGCGCCAGACCGCCGTCTTGCTGACGCCGGCCATGCGCATGATCGCCGCCGTGCCCAGCCCACCGGCCGTCCCCAGCACAATCCGGGCGCGCCACACATGCTTTTGCAGACTGTTGCGGTCATCGACGGTCGCCTGCAGGCGCTTACGATCGGTCGGGCTCAGATGCACGGTGACGCCTGTACGCATCCCGCAGACTCGCACGACGCCACGCCCCGGGAAATCCCACCCCGGACTCTTATGTCCCGATCATTCCACTAGCATCGCGAAATCGTACTGCCGGAAGTAGTTCATCCGTCTGACCGTCGCTCTTCAATTAAGCTTGGCCGTGCCGCCGGAAAGCTATTCGGTCGAACCCGCACCAAGACGTGAGCGCGCTCTTACTCGGCGTCTTCCAACTCCCGGTAGACCCGGTCCGGCCACCGCTTGTGGACCCAGAACCAGTCCACCGGATGCTCTCGCACCCGCGCCTCGACGAAGCGCGTGACCGCCTGTACCCCTCGCGTGATATCGCCCGTCCGGTCGCCGGTCCTGGCCAGTTCGATCGGCGCGTGCGCCGTGACCCGGAACCGCACGCCCGGCAGCCGGACCACCGACATCGGCTGCAGCACCGTGCCGAACCGCAGCGCCAGACGGCTCGGCCCCGGCGCCGCGTTCACCGGCTGGCCGAAGAAGGTCACTTCCGGCCCTTCCGAAAATTTCTGGTCGTTCATCAGGGCGACGCTCTCGCCGCGCGCCATCCCGGCCAGCAGCTCACGCGCCCCGTCCCCGCCCTTGGGGGCGAACAGCTTCACCCCGTACCGCGCCCGCGCCGCGATGATCTGGGCGTCGACATAGGGGTTGTTGGCCGCCCGATAGGTCACCTGCACCGGCACGCCCGAGGCCACCAGAACCGCGGCCATCGTCTCGATATTCGCCAAGTGGCCGGACACGAAGACCACCGGCTTGCCCGAGGCCCGGATCGCCTCGAGCCGCTCGGCCCCGACGATGTCGATCCGCCCCGACGCCGGGGTCAGCCGGTCCATCACCGCCGTCTCGGCGAAGGTGCGACCCGTCTGTTCCCACTGTTCCAGGGCCAGCCGTCGCCGCTCATCGTCGCTCATCTCGGGGAAGGCGATCCGCAGGTTCCGCAACACCGTCTTCTGCGTCCCCGTGACGGGGCCGAGCGTCCGCAGCACCCAGCCGCCGAAGTTCGAGGCGGGCTCCAGCCCGATCAGCCGCATCAGGCCGATGAAGCCCGCGAACAGCGTCGCCTCCAGCCGCCAGATCAGATCCTGACGAAGACCCGGCCCCCCGGCGCCCCGGCCCTTGCCGGCCTCACCAGGCAATCGTCAGCCCGCCGTCCACCACCAGGGTCTGGCCATTCACGTATGAGCCGGCCTTCGAGCACAGATAGACGGCCGTGCCCGCGATCTCGTCCGGCTGGCCGATGCGCTTCATCGGGTTCGGTTCGACCGTCACCTTCAGGACCTCCTCGTTTTCCCACAGGTAGCGGGCGAAGTCGGTCTGGATCAGGCCCGGCGCAATACAGTTGACCCGCACGTTCGACGGCCCCCACTCGACGGCCAGGTTCCGCGCCAGCTGCATGTCCGCCGCCTTCGACACATTGTAGGCGCCGATCAGGGCGTTGCCGCGCAGGCCGCCGATGGACGAGATGATCACGATCGCCCCGTCCTTACGCTCCAGCATCTGCGGGGCGACCATCTGGGTCAGCCAGTGGTTGGCCAGCACATTGTTGTGGAAGATCTTCTCGAATTGCTCGTCGGCGATCCCCGCCATCGGCCCGGCATAGGGGTTGGACGCCGCGTTGCAGACCAGGATGTCGATCTGGCCCCAGGCGGCGTTGGTCTCGTCGACCAGCCGCTGCAGGTCTTCCTTGGAGGCGATATTGGCCGGGATCGCTATCGCACGGCCCTCCCCGTACCTGCCGTTGATCTCCTTCACGACCTCCTCGCAGGGGCCGGCCTTGCGCGACGAGATGACCACCCTGGCCCCGTGCTCGGCCATCCGCTCGGCGATGGCCTTGCCGATTCCCTTGGACGAGCCGGTGATGACGGCGACCTTGCCGGTCAGGTCGAACAGTTCCATGCGTATCCCCTGTTTCGGCGTGGTTTCTTTGGCCCACACCCTAGCTGTTTCGTCCTGATACCCCGATACTCGGCCGATTCCATCCGGGAAGTCGGACTTCACCGTTCCCATGCGCGCACTGACCAACGGCTTCCTGTTCTTCGGCTACGTCTTTCTGGCGATGACGGTCGGCGCCTTCCTGTGGCGCGCCGGCCTCGGCATCGGCCCGGGCGTGGCTGCGACACTCGGCGTGCTGGGCGTCCTGACGGCGATCCACGCCATCTTCACCGGCATCGGCGAACGCAAGGCCCTGCGCACCGAGATCGGCCAGGTCCGCGAGGCCTACCGTTTGCTCGCCGACGCGCTGGAGCAGACCCAGACGGCGCTCGGCGACCTGGCCACCGCTATCGAGGCCGGCGCCCTGTCGCGCACCGATGAACTCGCCGGCGAAGTCCGCATGCTGGAAGACCTGATCCAGCAAATGAGCGTCTCCATCGACCAGCGCCTGTCGGTCACCCCCATGGTCGCTCCCGACAGTGTCGAGGCCCGCCGTCACTACCAGTCGAACCTGCTGCTCAAGACCGTCCACGACGCCCTCTCGGAAAACCGCGTCGACCTCTATCTCCAGCCCGTCGTCACCCTGCCCCAGCGCCGCACGGTCTTCTACGAGAGCTTCACCCGCCTGCGCGACTCGACGGACCGGGTCATGATGCCGGCCGAATACCTGTCGATCGCCGAGGGCGAGGGTCTGGTCCCCGCCATCGACAACCTGCTGCTGTTCCGCTGCGCCCAGATCGTGCGACGCTTGGCCCGTCAGGACCGCAGGGTCGGCGTCTTCTGCAACGTCGCCCTGTCCTCACTCGGCGACGAGACCTTCTTCCCGCAGTTCCTGGAGTTCCTCAGCGAGAACCGCGACCTGAACCAGGCCCTGATCTTCGAACTGGGTCAGGCGACCTTCGACGCCCGCGGCGCGGTCGAGGCCCGCAACATGGCCAAGCTGGCCGACCTCGGCTTCCGCTTCTCGATCGACAAGGTTCAGACCCTCGACCTCGATTTCAACGACCTTCAGCGGTCCGACGTCCGCTTCGTCAAGGTGGCCGCCGACCTGCTGATCGAACAGCTTCTGGATCTGGACGGCGGTTCGCCGATCCCGTCCCTGCGCGACATCCAGGCCGCCGACTTCGCCCAGCTGACCCGCCGGTACGGCATCGAGGTCATTGCCGAGAAGTGCGAGTCGGAACGCCAGATCGTGGATATCCTCGAGCTCGACATCTCCATGGGTCAGGGCCACCTGTTCGGCGAGCCTCGCGCCATCAAGGAAGCCGTCCTCGCCGAGACCGACCCGCCCGCCGACTTCGTGCGGTCGACGCTGATCAGCGCAGAGAAGCGTCGGCGGTACGCCTGACCTTGGTCCGGTAAGGGGACGTTTCGTCGCACCTGGATAGCCATGGCAAGCGCCGCCACGAACGTGCAGTGTGCGAGCCGAAACGGGGTCGAACGCCGATCTCCCGCCCCCCGGATGCACGATGACACCGATCAGAAACCTGGCCCTCATTCCTGCCGTGCTGGCGATGCTCGGCGCATGCTCTGCCCCCGAGCCCACACCCCCTGTTGAAGAGGCGACTGTCGCCGCCCCCAGCACCGTTCGGGTGCGCGGCACGGTCCAGTCCCTGGCGGGCGATATGATGACGGTTCAGACCTATGACGGCCGGACGGTCTCCGTACCCGTCGCAGCGGACACCCGGTTTGTCTGGGTCGCATCGTCCAGCCTCTCGACCCTCCAGGACGGCGATTTCGTGGGCACCGCAACAACGGGTCCGAAGACGGCCCTTCGAGCGGTCGAACTAGTGATCTTCCCCGAATCGATGCGCGGCGCCGGCGAGGGCCACTATGCCTGGGACACGCCGGGCGTTGTCGCGGCAAAGGGTGGCACCCCCGCCGCGTCGAGCGCCATGACCAACGGCACGGTCGCAAGCCAGAGCGCCATGACCAACGGTACCGTCGAAAGCCAGAGCATGATGACCAACGGGACGGTCTCCAGCAGCGAGTCTTCGTCCGGCGGCCGCACGCTGACCATCGCTTATGAAGGCGGCACGGCGAACGTCACCATTCCCGAGGGGACCCCGATCGTGCGGTTCGAACCCACCGAACGCGTGTCATTGGCGGTCGGACAGAAGGTCTATGCCGTCATACCCGCGGGTGCGACCACGGCCGGGTTCCTGGCGATGGGCAAGGACGGCGTCGTTCCGCCGATGTAGCCCGCCATCGGCGCTGTTCGGGTCGGCGGCGACCGCGATCCAGGCTGGCTACTTCGTCTCCATGACCAGACAGGTGGAGGTCGCGGTCGCATAGAGTTTGCCGTCCACGCCCTTCAGGTCCGCCTCGGCGAAGCCCGCACGCCGTCCGATCTGCACGATCCGCCCCTCGGCCTTCACCGTCACGCCCTCGGTCAGGGCGCGATGGAAGACCGTCTTGATCTCCAGTGTCGTGTAGACCTGTCCCGGCCTCAGCATCGAATGCACCGCGCAGGCGCAGGCCGAGTCCAGCAGAGTCGCCATCCAGCCGCCGTGCACCGTGCCGATGGGATTATACACCGCCCGCGTCGGCGTCCCCTCGAATACCACCCGGCCTTCCTCGACCTCGGTCAGCCGATAGTCGAGGGTCTTCGCGATCGGAGCCGCGTTGTCGTCGGCCTGGAACCCGAGCCGCAGTTGTTCGACCCCGGACAGGTGGCTCAGTGAGCGAAGATCAGCCATGCGAAGGGTCCCTGGGAGAAGTCCATCTGCAATAAGGACTGTCCTGTGGTCTGTGCAAGCCAGTCCTCCCCCATCGGGGGTCGATGCCGACGGAGCTGCGGCAAGGAGGGGACCACGACGTGGTGGAGGGGGCCGGCCGCGATCACGGAGTGTGGGTCTGGCCCCCTCCACCACGTCGCGAAGGCGCGCCGCGCCACCTCCCCCAACGGGGGAGGATTGATCCCTACAGACCCGGCAGCTTGAACCCGCCCGAGCGGCGCGGCGCGATCACGATCGAGTTCTGCGTGCCCGTCAGCGCCTGCAGGCGTGCGTTCTCGCTGGCGGCGTCGATGGTCACCGCCCCCTGGGCTGTCTGGGTCTGGGTCGGGGCCTGAGAGGCCGAGTCGTCGCGGCGCCAGAACAGGATGCGGTTGGCGAAGCTCTCTTCCTTGTGCGCCAGGTCGCCGAACTCGTCGTCGATGACATAGCGGGCCAGGGGGTCGGCGCGGTCGGCGCCGGCGGCGACCACCAGGGCCTGTTCGCCCGGGGTGCGCGTGATCGCCTGACGCTGGCCCAGCAGGATCTGGCGGGCGGCGCTTTCGGGGGCCAGTTCCTGCGGGCGCGGCTGGCCCGGCGCAGGCGGACGCAGCCCGTATTCCGGCGGCACGGTCAACGGGGCCGAGGCCACGGTCAGGAACTCGTCCGGCACGACCTTGGTCAGGCCGATGGACTGGCGCAGGCCGCCACAGGCGGTCAGGGCAACGGCCGAGACGGCGATGGCGGACACGGTCAGGATACGGGCAGTTCGCATGGGTCGGTTCGGCTCCGGCGCAAAACCTGCGCTCTGGACAGCAGGAAAGAGCGGGTGATTACGCCTTTTCGTGGGCCGCGCCAACGGCCTGCTTCCGCTCCGACACCACACTGTCGATAATCAGCAGCAGAACGCCGATGGTGATGGCGCTGTCGGCGATGTTGAAAACCCACGGAAACACGCCGGTCCCCGAGAAATCGATGAAGTCCACGACATAGCCGTACTGGATCCGGTCGATGGCATTGCCGATGGCCCCGCCAATGACCAGGCCGATGGCTGCGACCAGGGTGCGGCGCTCCGCCTTCAGCGCCCACCACGCCAGCGCGGCCGCCACGAGGATCGAGAAGACGCTCAACGCCCAGCGCGCTTCACCGCCTCCGAACAGGCCGAAGCTCACACCGGTGTTGCGGACCATTGTGATGTTCAGGATGCCCGGGATCACCTCGGCGAACAGATAGCCGGAGGGGATCATGGCCGGGTCCGACACATCGGCGGATCCGAGAACCCACGCCTTGGTCAACTGGTCCATCACGATGACGAACAGGGCGAAGCCATAGGCGGCCCAGGCGATGCGAGGGATTTTCATGCGCGTCCGGTTAGCAGGACATGGTCGCGCCGCCAAACCCTCGCTTCACCCTTTCGACCTGACGCGTTAGTCACGCGCCATGACCCAGCCCCACGCCCTCCCCAGCCTCAGCGCCGTTGCCGCCGACTACGACATCCTGCTGTGCGACGTCTGGGGCGTGATCCACAACGGCCGCGAAAGCTGGCCCGAGGCCTGCGAGGCCCTGACGAAGTTCAATGAACACGGTGGCCACGTCGTGCTGATCTCCAACTCGCCGCGGCCGGCCTCCGACGTCATCGCCCAGCTCGACGACCTTGGCGTGCCCCGCGACAGCTGGAAGGCCTTCGTCACCTCGGGCGACGCCACCCGGATGGAGCTGGCCCGCCGCGCGCCCGGCCCGGCCCTGATCATCGGTCCGGCCCGCGACGATATCCTCTACGAAGGCCTGGACCTGCAGCGCGCGACCAGCGTCGCGGACGCCGCCTTCCTGTCGGTCACCGGCATGATCGACGACGAGACCGAGACGCCCCAGCACTATTTCGAACAGCTGTCCGAGGCCGCCGCCCGCGATCTGGAGCTGATCTGCGCCAACCCCGACCGCATCGTCCAGCGGGGCGACAGGATCATCTACTGCGGCGGCGCCCTCGCCGATGTCTACGAATCGCTCGGCGGCCGGGTCACCATGGCCGGCAAGCCCTACGGCCCGATCTACGCCCTGTCCCTCGCCGAGGCGGAAAGCCTCATGGGTCGCCCGGTCGACCGCTCCCGCGTCCTCTGTATCGGCGACGGCGTCATCACCGACGTCCTCGGCGCCAACCAGCAGGCGCTCGACTGCCTGTTCATCGCCCAGGGCATCCACGGCGACGCCGCGCGCGGCGACGACGGCCTGATCGACCCGGTCCGCGCTCAGGGCCTGCTGACCGCCGAAACCGCCTACGTGCGCTACGCCGCCCTGGGCCTGAAGTGGTAGTTCTCGCCAAATCGGCGAAGCGCGTCTAACACCGCCACATGATTACCGGACCTCACCCCTCGGGCGGCTACATCCTCGAAGAACTTGAGCCCGGGATGGTGGCGATCAAGGACGTGACCATCACAGAGGACCGTATCCAGCAGTTCGCCGAGGCCTCGGACGATTTCAACCCGGTCCACATGGACGAGGCGTTCGCGTCGAGGACGGCCTATCGCGGGCGGATCGCCCACGGCCTGCTCTCGGCCTCGTTCGGTTCGGCCGTCGTCGGCACCATTCTGCCCGGGGCCGGCGCCATCTACCTCAGCCAGTCTCTCGCCTTCCACAAGCCGGTCCGCATCGGCGACGTGGTGACCGCGAAGATCACCGTGGCCTCCGTCGATTCCGAATCGGCCCGCGTCATCCTGCGTACCGAAGGCTATGTCGGCGGCGAGATGATCATGGAGGGCGAGGCCACCGTGCGCGTTCCCCGCCGCCGCCGTCCCGCCAAGGCCTGATCGAGGCCAGGCCGTGCCCATCGACATCATCCGCGACTGGCGCGACCTGCCCGCTTCGCAGAGAGGCGCCGCCGCCGCGCTCGGCGCCTTCGATGGCGTCCATAGGGGCCATCAGGCCGTTATCGCCTCGGCCCGCATCGCGGCCGACCGCCTCGGCGCCCCCCTGGCCGTCGTCAGCTTCGACCCGCATCCGCGCCGCTGGTTCCAGCCGGACGCCGCCCCCTTCCGCCTGATGACGCCCGGCCAGATGGCCCGTGCGCTGGAGCCTCTGGGGGTGAGCCGCCTCTACCTCCTGCCCTTTGATGCCGGCATGGCCGCCATGTCAGACGAGGCCTTCGCCATCGACGTGCTCGCCGGCCTGCCTCAGGCAGCGCAAGGCGCCGCAGGCCGCAAGGATGGCCTGGGCCTGGCCCACGCCTCGGTCGGCTTCGACTTCACCTACGGCAAGGGCCGCACCGGTTCGCCCGATGCCCTGGCCCGCATCGGCCGCCAGTTGGGCTTCTCGGTCGCGGTCACCGAACGGATCGACGACATCGGCGGCCTGAAACTGTCGTCCAGCGCCGTGCGCGAGGCCCTGAACGCCGGCGACATGGCCCGCGCCGCCGCGATCCTGAGCAGGCCCTTCGCCATCGAGGGCGAGGTCGTCCACGGCGACAAGCGCGGCCGCACCATCGGCGTCCCCACCGCCAACGTCCGCCTCGGCGACTACATGCGCCCCGCCTACGGGGTCTATGCCACCCGCACCCGCCTGCCCGACGGCCGCGTCATCGACGGCGTCGCCAACCTGGGCGTCCGCCCCATGTTCGAGATCGCCGAGCCCCTGCTCGAGGTCTGGCTGTTCGACTTCGCGGAGGACCTCTACGGCGAGACGGTCGAGACCGAACTCGTCGCCCTGATGCGCGGCGAAATGAATTTCGACGGCCTCGACGCTCTCAAGACCCAGATCGACGCGGATGCTGCGGCGGCGCGGACGGTGCTCGCCGCCAAGGCCTAGCGCGCGGCGTAGATCTCGCCGGTCCACACCTGTTGCGCGCCAGTCAGTTCATCTGCCGACACCGGATCACCGTAAACTGCAACAATTGGCCATCCGCGTGATGCCCGCTCCGTGGTCGCCATCAAGGCGTAGCCTTCGGCCTGAAGTATCGGATCGACGCGAGACGTATCGCCATCGAAAAGGGTCAGAACTGATCCCCGGCCGAAGACGTAGAGGGTGGTCAGCCTCTCCTGCCGCCCGTCGCCGTTCAGATCAATCCGACCGGAGCATTCCCTGTCGTCCGTTGTCGGTCTGGTTCCGGTCCCAGGCTTGAGGATGCAACCACCCGGGTCGAGCCGAACCCAGCCCGCCTGTTGCGCGGATACCGCCACGTCACGGACCAATCCCAGGCGCGAATGTGAAGCTCCGGTCGTTGCGCAGGCCTGCAGTGCGGCGGCGAAGATCAGGACGCTGCCCGGCGCCCCGCCCATCCTCACCCCGCCGCCTCGGCGACCGCCATCAACGTGTCGTGCAGCGAGTCCGTGCCGTCGATGATGTCGTCGACCTTCCAGTTCGGCCCTTCGCGGACCAGCTTGAGCTTGAGGGTCTTCTGTTCGCCCATGTTGGTGAAGGCGACATTGGCTTCGGCGGTGTTGGCGTCCGCCTGGGCGACCGCCGTGGCGGTGACAACGAAATCGCCCTGGTCCTGACAGGCGCAGAAGGGGTCGTAGTTCAGGGTCGGGACCTCGCCGTTCGCGGCCCGGAAATCGGCGCCGATCAGGGCGTTCATCGTGCGCGAGAACATCGGGTCCTGCCCCGGCGCCGGCTGCTCGCCTTGCGGCCCGCCGTTGACGTACTGGGCATAGATCGTCCGCACGAAGGCCTCGGGCCCCTCGCCCGCCGCTGCATAGACCTGGTCGCGCGACACCGGTCCAGTCGCAGCCGTTGCACCGGCCGTTGCGGAGGCCGACGCCGTCTCCGGCGCCATGGCCTCCTTGTCTTGAGAACAAGCCGCCAACGCCACGGCGGCGGCCGAAAGCATCATCACACTGCGCATCGTCAGTCTCCGTCTCATGCCGGCGGTTGCGTCCTGGCCTCGGCGATCCAGGCGTTCAGTTGCTGAACCAGCGGCTCACGCTCGAACTCATCGCCCATGTCCTGGTAGGTGATGTCGTCGATCCGCCACTGCGCATCCTCCAGCACCAGCTTATAGGTCTTGTGATGCACGGCGTTGCCCGGTTCGGCGAAACCCTGGACCGAGACCACGTCGGCGGTGGTCGGACCGGTCGAGGTCGCCGTGGCCGACTGCAGCACCGGTGTCCCGTCCTGGCAGTCGCAGATCGGCTGGGCGTCGAAGAAACCCTGATCGCCTTCCTGCGTCAGTCGAACCGTTTCCGCCAGCAGCGCCCGCGTCCGCGCCGACCACATCGGGCTCTCTTCCACCATCTCCGCATTGTCCTCGGAGGCTTCGTACAGGCTGCGGATAAACACCTCTGGCGTCGTGGCGGCCTGAGTCGTCGCGACCGTCGCGGGCGCGGCTTCCGCCTTCTCCGTCGGCTGGGTGCAGGCGGCCAGCGCCAGGCTGGCGGCGGTCAGCATCAGGATGGTGCGCATCGTGTTTCGTCCCCGTCGGCGCGTCATCGCGCCGTTCGAAAGCGACGTTACCGCAACCCCGCGCTTTTCCCAGCCCCCGCGCCCTGATAGGACGATGGCCCATGGACGCGCGCCGGATCATTCCGATCGAGATTAGCCGCCCGGCGTAGCGCCGACGGGGCCTCATCGCCCTCGCTTACGCCGGGACCTCCAGCCGAACTCACCCCGACGCCCAAAAGAATTGCTTGAGACCGACCTCATGGCCGACGACGCCCAGACTCCCGAATCCACCACCCGCGACTACCGCGAGACCGTCTTCCTGCCCGAGACGCCCTTCCCCATGCGCGGCGGCCTGCCCCAGAAGGAACCGCTGATCCTGGAACAGTGGGGCGACCTCTATTCGACCCTGCGCGCCCGGCGTCAGTCCGAAAACGCCCCGCTGTACGTGCTTCACGACGGCCCGCCCTACGCCAACGGCGACATCCACATCGGCCACGCCCTGAACAAGACGCTGAAGGACTTCGTGGTCCGTTCGCGCTTCCTGCTCGGCTACGACGTCGACTTCGTGCCCGGCTGGGACTGCCACGGCCTGCCGATCGAGTGGAAAATCGAGGAACAGTACCGCGCCAAGGGCCGCCGCAAGGACGAGGTCTCCAAGGCCGAGTTCCGCGCCGCCTGTCGCACCTACGCCGCCGGCTGGATCGAGGTTCAGAAGGCCCAGTTCCTGCGCCTCGGCATCACCGGCGACTTCGAGAACCGCTACGCCACGATGGACTATTCGGCCGAGGCCGCCATCGTGAAGGAATTCCACAAGTTCAAGAACTCGGGCCAACTCTATCGCGGCTCCAAGCCCGTCATGTGGTCGCCGGTCGAGCGCACGGCCCTGGCCGACGCCGAGATCGAATACCACGACCACGTCTCGCCCACGATCTGGGTCAAGTTCCCGGTCATCGCCGCGACCGACGACCACCCCGACGACCTGCTGGCCTTCCGCCACCAGACGCCGTCGATCGTCATCTGGACCACCACGCCCTGGACCATCCCGGCCAACCGGGCGATCAGCTACGGCCCCGAGATCGCCTATGGCCTGTATGAGGTCCAGTCGATGGAGACGGGCCTGGAGTTCGAGCCCTGGGCCAAGCCGGGCGACCGTCTGATCCTGGCCGACAAGCTGGCCGAAGAGGTCTTCAAGGCCGCGAAGATCGCGACCTGGACGCGTCTGGACGACATCAACCCGTCCGGCCTCGTCTGCGCCCACCCGCTGGCGGAGCTCGACGACGGCTACCGGTTCAACGTGCCACTGCTCGACGGCGACCACGTCACCGACGACGCGGGCACCGGCTTCGTCCATACGGCGCCCGGCCACGGCGCCGACGACTTCGAGGTCTGGAAGGCCCACGGCCATCACGAAGTGCCCGACACCGTTGATCCCGACGGCGCCTACTACCCGTCCGTCCCCCTGTTCGCGGGCCTCAAGGTGCTCGAGACCGAGGGCAAGAAGACCGGCAAGTTCGGCAGCGCCAACCCCGCCGTCATGGACAGGCTGATCGAGGCCGGAACCCTGCTGGCGCGCGGCCGTCTCGAACACTCCTACCCCCACTCCTGGCGCTCCAAGGCCCCGGTCATCTTCCGCAACACGCCCCAGTGGTTCATCCGCATGGACCAGGCGCTGGACCACGCCGACGGGGCGACCCTGCGCGAGACGGCGCTCGCCTCCATCGACCAGACCGACTTCCACCCGGCCGCCGGCAAGAACCGCATCCGCTCGATGGTCGAGGGTCGCCCCGACTGGCTGGTTAGCCGCCAGCGCGCCTGGGGCACGCCTCTGGCCATGTTCGTCGACAAGCACACGGGCAAGCCCCTGCATGATCCCGAGGTCGACGCCCGCATCGTCGCCGCGATCGAGGAAGGCGGCGCCGATGCCTGGTACACCCGCCCCGATAGCGACTTCCTCGGCCTGCACGACCCGGCCAACTACGAGAAGATCGAGGACATCCTCGACGTCTGGTTCGATTCCGGCTGCACCCATGCCTTCGCGCTGGAGACCCGCGACCCGGCCCACGGCTACGTCGGCGACCGCCCCAGCCACTGGCCGGCTAACCTCTATCTCGAGGGCTCGGACCAGCATCGCGGCTGGTTCCAGTCCAACCTGCTCGAAGGCTCCGGCACCCGCGGCCGCGCCCCCTATGACGCCGTGCTCACCCACGGCTTCACCCAGGACGAGAACGGGGAGAAGATGTCCAAGTCCAGGGGCAACACCACCGACCCCGCTGTCATCATCAAGGAATCCGGCGCCGACATCCTGCGCCTGTGGGTCGCCCTGGTGGACTATGCCGAGGACCAGCGGATCGGGAAGCAGATCCTCCAGACCACGGTCGACGCCTATCGCAAGCTCAGGAACACGGTCCGCTACCTGCTGGGCGCCCTGGCCGATTTCGACGAGGCCGAGCGCGTCGACTACGCCGACATGCCGCCCCTGGAACGGTTCGTCCTGCACCGGCTGTGGGAGCTCGACCTCCAGGTGCGCGGCGCCTACGAGACCTACCGTTTCCAGGACGTCGTCCGTCCGGTGCTGGAGTTCTGCGCCGGCGACCTCTCGGCCCTGTATTTCGACATCCGCAAGGACAGCCTCTACTGCGACCGCCCCGACGCGATCCGTCGTCGCGCGGCGCGCACGGTGATGCACGAGGTCTTCGTGCGCCTGACTGCATGGCTCGCCCCGCTGACCCCCTTCACCATGGAAGAGGCCTGGACCACGCTTTATCCGGACGCGGGGACGAACTGCGCCCGCGTGATCCCGCAGACGCCGGATCAGTGGCGGAACCCGGAAGAAGCGGCGCGCTGGGCTTCGGTGCAGTCGGTGCTGGAGGTCGTCAATGACGCTCTCGAGGGCGCTCGTCGCGAGAAGACGATCGGCGGGGCGCTCGATGCCTGGCCGACAGTCACCGGGCCGGCCGGCGCCTTCGCGGCCTTTGCGGACCTGGACGCCGCCGAGGTGTTCCGCACCTCAGGCGCCGAATTGGCGGAAGGCGGCGACACCATCACCGTCTTCATCGCGCTGGCCGACTACCCCAAATGCGCCCGCTCCTGGCGCCGCGTCCCCGACGTCGGCTCCGACCCGCAATACCCCGACCTCTCCGCCCGTGACGCCGACGCGGTGCGGTGGTGGGACAGCAAGCACGGCTGACGCTTCCCTCTCCCGGCGGGAGAGGGATTGAGCACACGGCGGCGCAAGCCGTCGTCCTTGTGCGAAAGGGTGAGGGGTTGGCGCCAACCGGTGAGGGCACGCCCCTCATCCTTTCGGCTGACGCATCGCTGCGCTCTGCGAGCCTCAAGCCCTCTCCCACCGGGAGAGGGATCGGCGTCCCATACCCATCAACGGACGCCCGAATTCGCCTAACGAATTCAACGCCCGGCTCTAACGAAAGGCCTTTTACCCATCACGGTCTGAAACGGCCGTAAACTGTCTCGCTCATTCAAGGAGGCGCACAGCAAAATCCACCCCGCGCGACTCTGTCGACTCTGTCGAGTCTATTCTGGAGTCGCGCAGCCTTCAGGCCGCCTCGGCCATCTCCATCGCGGCCTTGCGCTGTTCCGCCCACGGAATCAGCGTCGATTTCGGCCAGGCCACCAGCCACGAGGTCGGCGTGTATTCGCCGCTCTCGATCAGCGCCTTGCGCGTCGGCGAGGACGCGCTGGCCCGTTCCGAATGGATCGGCGCCGGGCCCTGGTGGATGATGAAGGCCCCGCCCTTGAGGGGGTTCAGCCTCAGATAGGCCAGTCGCGGGCTGATGGTCTCCAGCGGCGGATCGTAGAACCAGCTGGACCCGATCATCCCGGCCAGCTCGGGCCGTGTCTTGCAGATCGCCGCGGCCGTCGCCCACGCCCGGTCCCAGCCGGCCTCGTTGAAATCGGCCAGCTGGCGGCTTTCGGTGTGGACCTCCAGCCAGGGCTTCTTCCAGCCCTGGGCCCGCACATAGGAAACCAGCTGCGACCAGCCATGGCCCTCGCGCCCGTTTCGCACCACCTGCCCCGGCCCCATGGGCGACGACAGGTCGATGGTCTGGGTCAGGGCCCCGGGCATGCTCAGGACCAGGGCCATGCGCACGTCCTTGGCCCAGTGGTCCGGATCATAGGCCGCATTCGTATTGGCGGCCGCCGTGAGGAACTGGGCCATCTTGTCCATCCAGTAGGGATAGAGCTCCATGACCTCGCCCGGCAGCGCCGCCTGTTTCGCCCGCCCCGGCAGTTCCAGCGCCCAGGTCGCGACCAGGGCCCGGCGCATCGCGTCCGTGGCGCCTTCGCCCAGGGCCTTGTCGGCGGCATGTGCCGGCAGGTCGAAATTCCAGTGGGGCGCGGCGGTGACCGCCGGGTCCACGGCTTCGACCGAGGCGATATCGACCCGCGTCCGCTCTTCGGCGGTCAGTCGGGCCCGGATGGCCTTGAAGGCCTCGATCAGGGTTTGGGTCAGCGTTTCCATCACCCGATACTGGCACACGCCGGTTGGCGAAGACTTAAAGGCTGGCGAGGCGTCGCACCGCCGCGCTAAACCCCGCGCAACACCTATATGGAGCCCAAGATGTCCATCAACGCCCGCCTCGCCGAACTCGGTATCGCCCTGCCTCAGCCCGCTGCGGCGGTGGCCAACTACGTCCCGTTCGTGCGGACCGGAAATCTGGTCCATATCTCGGGCCAGTTGTCGAACGACGCCTCGGGCGGACTCAAGGGCACGGTGGGCGAGGACGTCACCCCGGACCAGGCCAACGCCGGCGCCCGCCTCTGCGGCATCAACCTTCTGGCCCAGCTGAACGCCGCGCTCGACGGCGACCTCGACCGCGTCGTCCGCGTCGTCAAGCTCGGCGGCTTCGTCCAGGCCGGCCCCGGTTTCACCGCCATCCCGGCCGTCATCAACGGCTGCTCGGACCTGATGGTCGAGGTGTTCGGCGACGCCGGCCGTCACGCCCGCTCAGCCGTCGGCGTCTACCAGCTGCCCCTCGGCTTCGCCGTCGAGGTGGACGCCATCGTCGAGGTGCGGTGAGCCCGCAGCCCGAGTTCACGCTCCAGGTCCATGACAGCCTCGCGGCCATCGGTCGCGAGGCGTGGGACGCCTGCGCCGCCCCGACCGGCGATCCCTTCGTCTCGTTCGACTTTCTGAACGCCTGCGAAGCCTCCGGCAGCGCCGTCGCCAGTCAAGGCTGGGGCCCGCGTCACCTGACCCTGATGGGGCCCGATGACACTGTCCTCGGCTGTATGCCCCTCTATCTGAAAGGCCACAGCCAGGGCGAATACGTCTTCGACCACGCCTGGGCCGACGCCTACCAGCGCGCCGGCGGCCGCTACTATCCCAAGCTGCTGGGAGCGGTGCCGTTCACCCCCGCCACCGGCCCCCGCTTCCTGCACGCTCCGGGTACGGACGAGGCGACTGTCCGCGCCGCCCTGATCCAGGGCGCCCTGACCCTGACCGAGCGGCTGGGCGTCTCGTCCCTGCATGTGAACTTCCCGACACAGCCCGAATGGTCGGCCATGGGCGAGGCCGGGATGCTGCGTCGCCAGGACATGCAGTTCATCTGGAGGAACGAGGGCTACCAGACCTTCGACGACTTCCTCGCCGCCCTGTCCTCCAACCGCCGCAAGACCATCCGCCGCGAGCGCCGCGACGCCCGGGCCGGCCTCGACATCCGCGTCCTGACCGGCGCCGACCTCACGGAGGCCCACTGGGACGCCTTCTTCGACTTCTACCAGGACACGGGCGAGCGTAAATGGGGCCGCCCCTATCTGACGCGCGCCTTCTTCTCGATGATCGGGGAAACGATGGCCGAGCGCATCGCCCTGGTCATGGCCTTCCGCGACGGCGCGCCCATCGCCGGCGCCCTGAACTTCATCGGCCGCGACGCCCTGTACGGCCGCCAGTGGGGGGCGCTGGAAGAGGTCCCCTTCCTGCATTTCGAGCTCTGCTACTATCAGGCCATCGAGTTCGCGATCGCCCACGGCCTCTCCCGCGTCGAGGCGGGCGCCCAGGGCGAGCACAAGATGGCGCGCGGCTACCTGCCCTCCCCCGTCTATTCCGCCCACTATATCGCCGACCCTGCCCTGCGCGGTCCCGTGGCCCAGTATCTCGTGCAGGAAAGCGCGGGGGTGGAGGCCGAGATCGCGGCGATGACGGCGGAATACTCGCCCTATCGGACGGCCTGATTGCCACGGGTCGCCTTGGCTGCTCATATTCCCGAAACCTCGATTTCTCCCGGAGCGCCCATGTCCCGTCTGCTGATCCTCTTGGCCTCGGCCGCCCTCGCTACTCCGCTCGCCGTCGCTCCGGCCTCGGCCCAGTCCGTCGATCGCGTCGCCGTCAACGGCATCCTCGACCAGGGGCTGAATCACTCGCAGGTCATGCAGACCGCCGCCCATCTGACCGACAACATCGGCGGCCGCCTGACCAACTCGCCGGCCATGCGCGAGGCCGAGACCTGGACCCAGCAGCAGTTCCGCGACTGGGGCCTGTCCAACGTCCGCACCGAGGCTTCGAGTTCGGCCGCGGCTGGTCGATCGTGCGCTCCAGCGCCCGGATGACCGAGCCGCGCGTCATCGACCTGCGCGCCATCCCCATCGCCTGGACGCCCGGCACCAATGGAACGATCAGCGCCGGTGTCGTCGTCGCCCCGATGACCAGGGTCGCCGACTTCGAGCGCTTCCGGGGTCAGCTGCGCGGCAAGATCGTCATGGTCACCCAGCCCAACACCGGTTCGGAGCCCGCCGAGGCGCCCTTCCGCCGCCTGACCGACGAACAGCTCCGCAGCGGCAACGTCTATGTCCAGCCCCAGTATTCCCCTGCCGCCATCGAACGTCAGCTGGACGCCCCGAACTTCGCCGTCGCCCTGGACGACTTCCTCGCCGGGGAAGGCGCCCTCGCCCTGGTCCGCATGTCCGCCCGCGACGGCGGTCTGCTGCACGGGACCGGCTCGGGCTTCCGCGTCGGCCAGACGCCCAGGGTTCCCGGCATGGAACTGGCCGCCGAGGACTATCGCCGCCTCGCCCGCCTCGCCCGGACCGACACCCCGCCGACGCTGGAGCTGATGAGCGAGGTCGAGTTCCACGATGAGGACGTCAACGCCTACAACGTCCTAGCCGATATTCCGGGTACGGACCGCTCCGGTGAATACGTCATGGCGGGCGCCCACCTCGACAGCTGGGTCGCCTCCGACGGCGCCAGCGACAACGCCGCCGGCAGCGCCGTGGTCATGGAGGCCGCCCGGATCCTGATGCAGCTCGGCGTCCGTCCGAAACGCACCATCCGCTTCGCCCTGTGGAACGGAGAGGAGCAGGGCCTGTGGGGCTCTCTGGCCTATGTCGATCAGCATCTGGCGACGCGCGCCCCCTCAACCGACCCAAGGCTGGCGGGTCAACCGAACAACCGCACCTGGCGCAACCGTTGGCCGATCCAGCCGCGCGAGGGCCATGCCGACCTGACCGCCTATTTCAACATCGACAACGGGTCGGGACGGATCCGCGGCATCAATGCCGAGGGTAATGTCGCCGCCGCGCCCATCTTCCAGGAATGGCTGGCCCCGTTTGCCAGCCTGGGCGCCTCCACCGTCTCCCTGCGCACCTCGGGCGGCACCGACCACGTCTACATGCAGAGCGTCGGCATCCCGGGCTACCAGTTCATCCAGGACCCGCTCGACTACGACAGCCGCATCCACCACACCTCGGTCGACAGCTACGACCACCTGAAGCCGGACGACCTGCGTCAGGCGGCGGTCATCCTGGCCAGCTTCCTCCTGAACGCCGCCAACCGCGACCAGCCCCTGCCCCGGATGCCGGTCCCTACCCAGCCGACGCCGAGCGATCCGTTCGAATACCTGCCGGCGGAGTGATCTTCAGCGAGGCGGAGGCTCCGGCTTCCGCCTCAGCCCAGCATCCGAATGATCTCGGCCTGTTGCGCCTTCATGACCGGCGCGCCGCTCCCGCCCCGACCTGTGGCCTTGATCGCCAGCATCATAGGCGTCGAGCCCTTCCCGTTCCGGCGCAGGGGGTCAGCTCCCATCGCCAACAGCGCCTCGACGGCTGCGGCGCAGCGCTTCCTGACAGCCCGGTGCAGCGGCGTGACCCCGGACTTGTCGATCGCGTCGGGATCGGCCCCTGAGGACACCAGGCTGGCGATCACCGCTGCCTGCGCCGCCGGGTTCCAGCTATCCGACCCGGGCATTCCGTCCGCCGCATAGTGCAGGGGTTGCGCGCCACGCCGGTTGGCGGCCGCGACGTCGGCGCCGAACCCGATCAGCTGGCGCACGATCCCTACCTGATACGCCGCTGCCGCGATGTGGAGCGCCGTATCCCCGGCATAAACATGGTGCTGGATTTCCGGCAGAAAGACATCCGCCTCCCCTCGCGACGCGCCCTTAGTCACTACCGCTCGCGAGATCGCGGGACAGGCGGCGAGGATCTCGTCCACCGTCATCGTGTCCGCCGCGACGATCGCCTTCAGCAGGCCCCAGAGTGGCTCGTCTTCAGTCATGTCCGGATCGGTCCCGCCTGCCTGCGCCCAAGCTAGCCCCGCTCGGCCGCAGCCGCGAACAGTCGTGCAATCTCGCCGTCCACCGCTGCGGGATCGTCCAGCTCGACCGTGGCGCTCAGCCGTTCGGACCAGCTTTCCTTGCGCGCCGCGGGCGACAGCCGCGCCGAGGCTTCCGGTTCCAGCTTCAACCCTAGCACGGCCTGCCCGCCCTTCAGCGGTCGCACGGCCGCGAACTGTACGGCGCGACTGAACGCGGTGTAGCCCTTCCGTTGGCCGGAAATGACGCCCTGAACCCCGGAGGCGAGAGCCTCGACGGCCTCGAGGATGGCCAGAGACCCGGCCTCCTTCCACAGGGCCGCACGCAGTTCCGCCGGCTCATCCCAGCCCGGCTGCGCGGCGGGATTGAAGGCGTCCAGGATGTATAAGGCGTGGTTCTGGCCCACGCCGTATTCGGCTTTCAGCCAGGCCTGCCGGGCCTTGGGCGCGGTCTCCGGGCAGGTCTTCATGATCTCGACCCAGGCCTCCAGCGACCGGCCGCTCCGGGTCTCGAAATTCGCCTTCACCGTGGCGAACCATTTCGCCTGACGCTCGGTCAGCTGGGGTCCGGGCTTCATCCGCTCATCCCGCAATTGGAAACGGCCGGGACTTTCGCCCCGGCCGCCGCCGAAAGTCAGTTTCAGCCGCCGTCGTTGAGGTTCAGCGACTCACCGTTGATGGCGCAGAAGTCGACGCCCATGACGATCAGATCGGGGGTGTCGTCATCGAACACGACTTTGATGTCGTATTCGCAGTCTTCAAGGCCGTCATCGATGGTGACCTGTACGCTGTCGCCGCTGCCGACGACCTGGTCGCCCAGGATGTCTTCTTCCCAGTCGTTGGTCGACGGGATGGAGATGAACAGTTGGACGACGACTTCGCTGGTGCCGTTGTTCAGGGTGAAGTCCAGCGGGCCGGTCTGGGCCGAGGCGCTGGAGGCGACGAAGGTGAAGGCGAGCGCAGCGGCCGCCGACAGGAGTTTGATGGTCATGAACAGGTCTCCCCAGGCCCGACGCGGACCCTGGCGCCTATGGCTACACCGGTTTTCGCAGCGAGCAAGCCACGCAATCTGACGACCTCGCGCGCATTCGGCGCTAGGATCGCGAATCCCATGCCCATCCGCCGCCTCCCGCCCGAGACCGTCAATCGCATCGCCGCCGGCGAGGTGGTCGAACGGCCGTCCAGCGCCATCAAGGAGCTGGTCGAGAACGCCCTCGACGCCGGGGCGACCCGGATCGAGATCCAGGCCGACGGCGGCGGCCTGTCGCGCATCCTGATCGCCGACGACGGCCATGGCATGGCCCCGGACCAGCTGGCCCTCGCCGTCGAACGCCATGCGACGTCGAAGCTGGAGCCTGACGACGCGGGCGACGTCGACCTGTTGCGTATCTCGACCCTGGGCTTCCGGGGCGAGGCCCTGCCGTCGATCGGCTCGGTCGCCCGCCTGACCATCACCAGCCGCGCGAAAGACGGCGACGCCCACCAGATCACGGTCGAGGGCGGCGACCAGCGTCCGGTCGCGCCCGCCGGCTTCCCCGGCCCCCACGGCGCCCGGGTCGAGGTCCGCGACCTGTTCTACGCCACCCCGGCCCGGCTGAAGTTCATGAAGTCCGAGCGGTCGGAGGCCATGGCCATCTCCGAGGAGATCAAGCGCCAGGCCATGGCGCATGAGACCGTCGCCTTCACCCTCGACCTCGACGGCCGGACCACGCTGAGGCTGCCCGCCGAACACCCCGGTGACGAAGGCCGGCTGAAACGTCTCGCCGCCCTGCTGGGCCGTGACTTCGAGGCCAATGCCCTGCTGATCGACCAGTCGCGCGAGGGCATACGGCTGTCGGGCTATGCCGGCCTGCCGACCTATTCGCGCGGCAACGGCGGGCACCAGTATCTGTTCGTCAACGGCCGCCCGGTGCGCGACCGGCTGCTGCAGGGGGCCTTGCGGGGCGCCTATGCCGACTTCCTCGCCCGCGACCGACATCCGGCGGCGGTGCTGTTCCTCGAGATCGACCCGCTGTTCGTCGATGTGAACGTCCACCCGGCCAAGGCCGAGGTCCGGTTTCGCGACCCGGCCATGGTGCGCGGCCAGATCGTCGGCGCCTTGCGTCACGCCCTGCATGCCGCCGGCCACCGCGCCTCGACGACTGTCGCCGACAATGTGCTGGCCGGGTTCACGGCGCACACGGGCCCGGCCTGGAGTCCCTCGTCTCCAACCGCCCGGGGCTTCAGCGGCTGGACCGGCTGGGAGCGGCCTGTCGCCGCCAATCAGGACATCCCGGGCCTGTCGGAGATGTCCGTCCGCGTCGAGGCCCCGCCCGCCGACTTCCAGCACTGGCCCGAACAGTCCGGCGCGCCCAACCCCGCCGACCCGATCGACCAGCCGCTGGGGGCCGCCCGGGCCCAGGTCCATGGAACCTATATCGTCGCCCAGACCCGCGACGGCATCGTCGTGGTCGACCAGCACGCGGCCCACGAACGGCTCGTCTACGAGCGGATGAAAGCCCAGATGGCCGAGGGATCGGTGACACGCCAGGCCCTGCTGACGCCCGAGGTGGTTGAGCTGGACCCCGCCGAGGCCGACCGCGTCCTGGCCCGCGCCGACGAACTGGCCCAGCTCGGCCTCATCGTTGAACCCTTCGGCGGCGGGGCCGTGCTGGTGCGCGAGACCCCGGCCCTGCTCGGCGACACAGACGTCCAGGGCCTGATCCGCGACATCGCCGACGACCTGGCCGAACACGGCGCGGCCCTGGCTCTGTCGGAACGGCTCGGCGAGGTCTGCGGGACCATGGCCTGCCACGGTTCGGTGCGCGCCGGCCGCGTCCTGTCGGCGCCCGAGATGAACGCCCTGCTCCGCCAGATGGAGGCCACGCCCCACTCCGGTCAGTGCAACCACGGCCGCCCGACCTATGTGGAGCTGAAGCTCAACGACCTTGAGAAGTTGTTCGGAAGACGTTGAAAACGCTTGTACGGCCCTCGGCGGCCGGGGAACTGGACTCTAA
The DNA here is from genome assembly GCF_049897365.1 of Brevundimonas sp. DC300-4. NCBI lineage: Bacteria > Pseudomonadati > Pseudomonadota > Alphaproteobacteria > Caulobacterales > Caulobacteraceae > Brevundimonas > Brevundimonas sp. DC300-4. The sequence goes on along the minus strand of NZ_JAFCWC010000009.1, from coordinate 106,049 downwards.
AAAACACCGTCCAAAGAGTCCAATGAGTCCATTCGCCCCGGCGACTCTGTCTGCGTGGGAGTTCTCGATCCTTTACGGGCTGCAGTTCACGACACACCAGTATGGGGGCGTTTCTGAGGGTGGTTGATAAAAGGCCTCTCGTTAGAGCCGGGCCTTGATTTCAAAGGTGAATTCGGACGATCCGTTGATGGGTATGGGGCACTGACCCTCTCCCCTTTCGGGAGAGGGACTAGACCAGATTGCGCTTCCCGTAGCCCGCCATCGCCTCGGCCATCCATTCCGCGAGGCCCGGTCGAGCCGCATCATACAACGCCTTGAACTCCGCGTTCTCGACATACAGCCGCCCCAGACCGGCATAGGCCTCCGCCGTCGGCGACGTCTTCCAGCTCTTGGTTACCCAGGCATGATGCCGGGCCAGCAGCGGATCCAGCGCCGGATCGTCGGCCGCCGTCCCCTGCCCCATCGCCAGGGCGAAATCGTCCCGTAACGCCATCGACTCGGCCCGCCAGTCCTCACGCTGGTCCGCCGACATGGCCGCCATCGCTTCGCGACCCATCTCGATCCGTTCGCGCGCCGGTTCGCCGTATTTCTCGATCAGCCAGGCCTCGTATTCGGCCTGTTTCTGCGGGCTGAAGCCCTCGTACAGTTGCTTGTCCATGATCGTCGTTCGTCCTTCCAGTTCGGCGATCGTGCGGTCGATCGTCCGGGCCAGACGGCGATAGAGGTCCGCTTCCTGTTCCAGCCGCGACCGCTGCTCGCGCAGCGCCGTCAGCCGGTCGGGGTCCTCGGCGTCCAGCAGGGCCGGAATGTCGCTGAGCGCGACCCCGAACTCCCGATGGATCAGGATCTGCTGCAGGCGCAGCAGTTCCGTTCGCCCATAGTAGCGGTATCCGTTCTCGCCGACCGTCGCGGGCTTCAGCAATCCGATGTCGTCATAGTGGTGCAGCGTCCGGACCGAGGTCCCGGACAGCTTCGCCAGCTGGCTGACGGTATGGATCGTGTGGCGCGCGTCGTTCCGCATGGACAGACCTATGGGGCCTCACGCGGCGTGAGGGTCAAGCGCTCCGTCTGAGAAACAGCACCCGCGCGGCGCCGTAGTCGCGCGCGTCCAGCCTGTCGTAGCCGGGCGTGTCGATGTCCGGCTCGTCCGAGCCGCGCTCGAACACCACGATGGCGCCGGGTTTCAGCCAGTCGCCGTCCAACAGCCGTTGCAGCGACTGCTCGCCCAGCCCCTTGCCGTAGGGCGGGTCGAGGAAGGCGAAGTCGAAGGCCTCGCCGTCCGATCCCGGCCGCACGCCCATCTCGACGGCGCTGCGCCGATGCACGCGCGTCGCGCCCATGATGCCGTAGGCGTCGGCGTTCTCGCGGATGGCCCCGCGCGCCTCGTCGTCGATCTCCACGAAGACGCAGAAGCCCGCGCCCCGGCTCATCGCCTCGAAGCCCAGCGCCCCCGATCCGGCAAACAGGTCCATGACCCGCGCACCCTGCAGCGGCTCGGCCCATGATGCATGTTCCAGGACGTTGAACACGGCCTGACGCGCGCGATCGGAGGTCGGGCGCGTGCCCTGTCCCTCAGGCGCCACGATGGCGCGACCTTTGAGCTTTCCGGCGACGATCCTCATGGCCTGCCTCTGGACCGAAACCGCGACGCAATGCAACGGTAAGTCATGTCCCCGTATGAAGCGCTCGTCCGTGCCGTTCCCCTCGCGCGCCGGTCGCCGATGATCACCGGCTTCGAACCGCAACGGCCCTGGCTCAAGCTGGGCGGCTTCATCGCCCTGGCGATGCTGCTGATGGTCGTCGTCACGATCGTCCTGGCCATCATCGTCCGCATCATTCCCGGGGCGACCGATCAACTAGGCCTGTCCGGGCCCCTGCCGGAGACGCCCCTCCGGCTGATCGGCGAGAGCGTGAGCACCCTGCTGCTGGCGGCGATACTGGGCAGTCTGGCCGTGGCCATTCTCGCCGCGGCGTCCATGATCTACCTGCGTCCACTGGCGGACTTCCTGTGGCCCGGCCGCAGGTTCAATGCCGGGGATCTCGGCGTCGGCTTCCTGGCGATGGCCTGTGTCAGCGTGATCCTGTTCCCCTTCTATCTGGTGATGGGCGCACAATGGACCCCGCCGCTTCTCAGCCCGACCTATGCCGACTGGACACGGCCGGTCTTCGTCGTAGCCAGCATCGTCGGCCTGCTCGGCGCGGCGGCGGCGGAGGAGGTCGTCTGTCGCGGCGTCCTGCTGCGTCTCACGACCCAGCTGACGCGGCATCCCGTCGTCCTGTGCCTGATCAACGGCCTGCTGTTCTCGGCCCTGCATCTCGACCCCGAGCCCGTGGCCTATGTCGCGCGGGCCTTGTCCGGCGCGATCTGGACCTGGGCCGCGATTCGGCTGGGCGGGCTGGAATTCGCCATCGGCGCCCACCTGGCCAACAACCTGATGATCTGCCTGTTCTGGCAGCCCCTCTCCGCGAGCGAGGTGGGACGCGATTCGGACTGGATCGAGCTGGCGCCGGAGGTCTTCGTGGCCATCGTCATGCTGGTCGTCATAGAGCGGTTGGCCGACGGACCTCGCGACTGGCGACTGGCGCGATTAGCCCCGCGAGGGGCCGCGTGATCCGCCGGGCTTGCCGCCCGTAGGACGAGGACCACCCGGGCCAGAGCGAGGCCCGCTGGAACGCGGCGCGCCGGCGCCGTCGCGCGGCTTGAAGTCGCGTTTGGGCTTATCCCCGTCGCGAGCCCAGGTCGCCGATTTCGGACCGATGATCTTGTCCTCGCGCGGCTTGAACACCCGGGCGGGCCGTTCGCCGCCCGCAGCGCCCTCTTCGCGAGGCTGCCACGGCTTCTTGATCGAGGGACCGCGCGGATTGGGCGCGCCGGCCTTGGCCCAGCCGGCCTTCTTCGGCGGCCGGTTGGCGCGTTCGACGCCCTGGACATGAGCGGTCTCGGCGGCGCGCACGCGGCTGGGCTTGCGCGACGGGTCCGACATGGCCGAGCCCGAGACGCCCGCCACCTTCGGCGTGCTCGTGCGGCGACCCGGCACGGGCGCCGGCGTGGCGACGGTGTTGCCCTCGGGCAGATTGTCGGGGCGGATGTGTTCGCCCAGCAACTCGCGGATCACGCGAGGGCCGATTTCCTCGACCGAGCCGGTCGCCAGGGTCCCCAGCTGGAAGGGTCCGTAGGCCAGGCGGATCAGCCGGTTGACGGTCAGGCCGACCGATTCCAGCACCTTGCGGACTTCGCGGTTCTTGCCCTCGGCGATCTGGACGCTGATCCACAGGTTGGCGGCCTGCGAGCCGTCCTCCTTGGTCGTGGCCTTGTCGATGGTCGCCTCGACCGGGCCGTAGCGGACGCCGTCGACGGTGACCCCGTCCTTCAGCCTGTCGAGCTCGGCCTGGGTGATCCGACCCCGCGCCCGCGCCCGGTACTGACGCACCAGCGCCGTCTCCGGCAGCTCCAGGGCGCGCGACAGCTCGCCGTCGTTCGTCAGCAGCAGCAGGCCTTCGGTGTTGATGTCCAGACGCCCGACCGAGATCACCCGCGGCAGGCCGCTGGGCAGGGCGTCGAACACCGTCGGCCGCCCTTGCGGATCGTTGTGCGAGGTCAGCAGGCCGACCGGCTTGTTGTAGCGCCAGACCCGCGTGGCCTGGGCCGCCGCGATCGGCTTGCCGTCCACGGTGATGACGTCGTCGCGCGTCACCAGGGTCGCCGGAGTGTCAAGGATGCGGCCGTTGACCGCTACCTTGCCCAGGCCGATCAGCCGCTCGACCTCGCGGCGCGAGGCGATGCCGGCGCGCGCCATGGCCTTGGCGATCCGCTCGCTGCGTTTCGGCTCGACCGGCGCGGTATCCTTGCCTGGCTTGCCGCCCGGCTTGCCACCGGCGCGCGGGCCCTTCGGCTTCGGTTCCGGGCGTGCGCCCTTGTCCGGCGCATAGGCGCGTCCGCTGCCCGAGCTCCGGCCGCCTTCAGGGGCCTTGGTGCTGGACTGGAACAGGGCGGCGGAGGCCGAGCCGGGGCGCGCGGAGCCGCTTTTCGGGCGGTCGCCGGGCTTATGCGCCCTCGGGGCTTGACTGGGCCGGGGCTTCTTGTCGTTGTCGTCTGTATGGCGGGCCATGATGAGCGGTTCATGCGCATGGCATTGGACCTGGCGCAAGCGGCGGCGGACGCCGGAGAGGTGCCTGTTGGCGCCGTCGTGGTCGATGAAGCGACCGGATCCGTCGTTTCCGTCGGCGCCAACGGCCCCATCGGAGGCCTTGATCCCACGGCTCACGCAGAGATCGAGGCCATTCGCGCGGCGGCACTGGCGACCGGAAACTATCGTCTCACGGGCCTGACGCTTTATGTGACGCTGGAGCCCTGCGCCATGTGCGCCGGGGCCATCAGCCATGCCCGAATCGGCCGCGTCGTCTGGGCGGCGGACGATCCGAAGGGCGGCGCCGTCATCCACGGTCCCCGCCTGTTCGAACAGCCGACCCTGCATTCGCGTCCGACGACCGAGGGCGGCCTGTTGGGGGAAGAAGCGGCGGCGCTGCTGCGCAGCTTCTTCCGGGAACGCCGGTCCGTCCGGCCCGTTAGCCAAGCCTGACCGCAACGCCTAGAGAGACTGATGCGTCACCTGATCCTGATTGCGGCCGCGACTTCGGCCCTCGCCGCCTGCGGCCCCAAGCCCGCCAAGGCCCCGACTGACGGCGAGGCCGTGCGCCAGCGAGCGATCGACGCCCAGACCGCGCGTCGTCGCACGGGCGCCGAGCTTCAGGATCGCGCGGTCAACCGCGTCATCCGAACCGTCTATCTGTGCGACAACGGTGAACGCCTGTCGGTCGATTTCGACAACCCCCGCGCCATGGCGACAGTCCGTAACTCGAACGGCGAGGCCGTTGATCTGTATCAGGAAAGAGCCGCCGACGGCATCTGGTACAAGGCCAGCGCCTATGAACTGCGCGGCAAAGGCATCCTCGCCACCTGGTCCGCCGACGGCCGCCAGCCGACGGAGTGCCGGGCGATCGACTAGGCTGACGCCGCCAGCCGAAGGTCGAGGCGGCTCCGGACATCCGGCCAATCCCGGTCCAGAACGGCGTAGAGCGCCGTATCCCGCACCCGGCCGGTCCAGGTGATCTTGTGATTCCCGAGCACGCCCTCGAACCGCGCGCCCAGCTTGGTGATCGCCGCACGGCTGCGGGCATTGATCGCGTCAGTCAGGATTTCGACCCGCACGATGCCCGAGGCGAACGCCTGCTCCAGCATCAGCCGCTTGCAGGCCGGGTTGACCAGGCTGCCTCGCGCGTCCGGCCGATAGAAGGTCGCCCCGATCTCGCAGCGCCGGTGCTCAGGCCGGATTTCATAGAGGCTGGAGGTGCCGACCACCACGCCGTCCGATAACCGCCGCACAGCGTAGGCCACCTTGGTCCCGGCCTGCATGTCCCGCAGCGCCGAGGTCCAGAACGGGTCGAAATGCTCGCCGTGCGCCGTCCCGACCATGACGGCCCAGCTGTCGGGATCGACGTTCAGCGCCGCCCGCACCTCCTCCTCCAGCCCGGCCGCATAGGGCTCCAGCCGCACGCAGGCGTTTTCCAGCGGAACGATCGGGATCACGCCGCGCCTTCACTCTTCAGGAAGTCGAGGATCGGCGCGGTGTGGTCATATCGCTGCACAATGGCGTCGCCGATCCGACGCGCGAGGATCAGGGTCACGCCCCCGGCCTCCGCCTTCTTGTCCCCCGCCATACGCGCCAGCAACGCCTCGGCCGAAAATTGACTCGCCTGCATCAGCCGGGTCGGCAGGCCGGCCGCCGCGATCACCGTCTCCACCCGTTCGGCCTCCGCCGCCGTGCACAGGCCCTGGGAAACCGAGAACCGGAACGCCATACAGCAGCCGAGCGCCACGGCCTCGCCATGGGCCAGCGCCGCCTCCTCGAAGCCCAGTTCCGCCTCGATGGCGTGGCCGAAGGTGTGGCCGAGGTTCAGCAGGGCCCTACGGCCCGCCTCCTTCTCGTCCTCGCCGACGATGGCCGACTTAATCTCGACCGAGCGAATCACCGCCCGCTCCAGCGCCGCCGGATCGCCCCTGGCCCCCGCTGCCCCGACTCCCGCCAGCCAGTCGAAGAAGTCCGCATCGCAGATCAGCCCGTGCTTCACCACCTCGGCCCAACCCGACCGCAGTTGCACATCCGGGAGGGTCGCCAGCACGTCGATATCGGCCAGCACCAGCCGCGGCTGGTGAAAGGCCCCGACCAGGTTCTTGCCCCGGGGCGTATCGATCGCCGTCTTGCCTCCGACGGAGGAGTCGACCTGGGCCAGCAGGGTCGTTGGAACCTGCACGAAATCGATGCCGCGCATGTAGAGGGCCGCCGCCAGACCGGCCAGGTCGCCGACGACTCCCCCGCCTAGGGCCACCACGACGTCCTTGCGATCCAGCCCCGCCGCCAGCAGCCGGTCCATCAGCCGTTCCAACTCGGCGAAGGACTTGGACGCCTCGCCCACCGGCACGGCCACGATCTCCGACCGCACGCCCGCTGCCGCCAGCGACGCCTGCAGCGCCGGCCCGTGGAGCGCCGCCACGGTCTCGTCCGAGACGATCACCGTCCGACCGCGCGCAAGCGGCGCGATCCGCGCGCCCGCCTCGGCCATCAGCCCGCGCCCGACCACCACGTCATAGGCGGCGAACGATCCGCCGGAGACCGCAATCACCGTCATGCCGAGGCTCCGTTCGCCCAGTAGTGGTTCAGGGCCGCGACGATCGCGTCCACCGCCTGGGCATGAGCGCCTGCGCCGACGTCCACAGTCAGATCGGCCGTCGCCTCGTAGACGGGGTAACGCACCTCGGCCATCGCCTTCAGCGCCACGAGCGGGTCCTTGCCGCGCAGCAGGGGCCGGGTGTCACGCCGTTGCACCCGCTGGGCCACGATCTTCAGATCGGCTCTCAGCCAGACCGAGGTCGCATGGGCCTTCATCAGCTCCCGCGTGTCGGGATTCAGCACCGCCCCGCCGCCGGTGGCGAGCACGATCGGCGGCCCCTCCAGCAGGCGGCGCATGACCCGCGCCTCTCCGGCCCGGAACTCGGCCTCACCCATCCGGGCGAAGATGTCGGACACGGTCATCTGGGCCGCCGCCTCGATGGCCTCGTCGCCATCGACAAAGGCCAGGCCCAGCCGGTTGGCGAGGCGACGCCCGACCGTCGATTTGCCCACGCCCATCAGCCCCACCAGCGCTATGGTGCGGGTCGGCGCGGGAATCGCGGCGGCCGAGGCGCGTGCGCTCACGGTCGGTCTCGGCGGGAGGAGTTACGGCAAGGCATGGTCGTTCCAGTCTCTACACCAAGCGCCGCCGCTCGCCAGCGCCCGTCTGACGGCGCCCGACAATGACCACGCCCCAGGTCGAAGCCTTCCTGGAGATGATGGCTGTGGAGCGGGACGCCTCGCCGAACACGCTGTCGGCCTACGCCCGTGATCTCTCGGATGCGGAGGCGGCCCTCGGTGCGCTGGGCCTGATGGCCGCGGACGAGACCGCGATCGAGGCCTGGTTCGCCGGGCTCTCGCTTCGGGGCCTGTCCGCCGCCACGGCCGCGCGCCGTCGCTCGGCCGTGCGCCAGTTCTACCGCTTCGCCATGGGCGAGGGCTGGCGCGCCGATGACCCCTCCCGGCGCCTCGACGCCCCGAAACAGGGCCGCTCCCTGCCCCGCACCCTGAGCCGCGAAGAGGTCGTGCGGCTGCTGACCGCCTCCGCCGCCCGCGACGGCGCCTCGGGCGTGCGCATGATCGCCCTGGTCGAACTGGCCTATGCCTCGGGGATGCGGGTTTCGGAACTGCTGGCCCTGCGGGTCGAGGCCGTGCGCCGCGATCCCGCCTACCTCATCGTGCGCGGCAAGGGCGGCAAGGAGCGGCTGGCGCCATTGAACGCCTCGGCGCGGGAAGCGGTGAAGGCCTGGCTGATCGTGCGCGACGCCGCTCGTCCGGAAAAGGCCCCCGACAGCCCATGGCTGTTCCCGTCAGGCACGACCGCCAACCATCTGACCCCCCGTCGCTTCGCCCAGATGCTGGATCAGGCGGCTCTGGACGCGAACATCGACCCCGCCCGCGTCAGCCCCCACGTCCTGCGTCACGCCTTCGCTACCCATCTGCTCGAGGGCGGCGCCGACCTGCGCGTCGTCCAGACCCTGCTCGGCCACGCCGACATCGCCACGACCCAGATCTACACACACCTGGCGACCGACCGCCTGACCCAGGTGGTCAACCGGCACCATCCCTTGGCGCGGGACGACTAGGCGCGCATACTCAAGCTCATGAGCCAGTCCTTCTACGTCAAGGCGATCTGGGACCCCGAGGCCGAGGTCTGGACCAGTGAGTCCAATATTCAGGGTCTGGTGCTCGAAACGGCAACGCTCGGCGAGTTTGAAAACCTGGCGCGTCATTTCGCACCTGAGCTTCTTGCGGAAAATCTGGGCGTTCATGGTCAGGTTCCGATCCGGTTTGAGGCCGTCGGCGGCTTCGACGTCATCGCAGCCTGATGACGCTATCGATCCCGCCCGTGCGTTGAACGGCCCCGGTGGTTGGCTTCATCGATAGCGAACACCATTGGACACCACTCGATGCCACATGACTTTTACGCTGAATTGACGGGTCTGCTCTCCGCTGCGGGTTGGCGTCGCGCGGAAAGCGCCAAGGGTAGCCACGAGAAGTGGCGGCATCCCGACAAGGCCCATGCGATCATCGTGCCTCGCTCAAAAAGCCGACACACCGCCAATGAAGTTCTGAAACAGGCCGGGTTTATACAAGGCGTTCTGATCGCCTTGATCCCGCCGACGCCCTCCCCTAGCCTCTGACGCTCACCCCGAACGAAGGCCCGCGCCGACCATGTGATCCCCTCCCGACCGCAACCGCCTCTCAAAGCCTTGCATCGGGAAAGCCATGTCCGCCTCCATCGTTCTGCACGACCTCGCCTGGGCCCCGCCCGGCAGATCGCCTCTATTCTCCGACCTCAACCTCGCCTTCGGGCCTGAGCGCACCGGGCTCGTCGGTCGCAACGGCGTCGGCAAGACCACCCTGCTGCGCCTCATCGAGGGCCGCCTGACGCCACAAGGCGGGACCGTGACCGTCAAAGGCCGCGTCGCTCTTCTGCGCCAGACCGTTCAGGTCGATGGGAGCGAAACCATAGCCGACCTGTTCGATGCAAAGCACGCCCTCGCCCTCCTCGGCCGCGCCGAAGCGGGGTTGGCCGACGCCGACGACCTGGGCCGCGCCGACTGGACGCTAGAGGCGCGTATAACCTCGGCGCTCGGGCGGCTGAGCCTCGACGCCACCCCGGACACCCGTGTCGCGAGCCTATCCGGCGGCCAGCGCACCCGGGCCGGCCTCGCCGCCCTGCTGTTCGAAGAGCCGGACTGGCTGATCCTCGACGAGCCCACCAACAACCTCGACCGCGAAGGGCGAGAGGCGGTGATCGACCTGCTGGCCGAGTGGCGCTCCGGAGCCATCTTGGTCAGCCACGACCGGGAACTGCTGGAGATGATGGACGCCATCGTCGAGCTGACCACTCTCGGCGCGACCCGCTACGGCGGCGGCTGGAGCGCCTGGCGCGCCCGCAAGACGCTGGAGCTTGAGGCTGCCCGGCGCGACCTCGCCGACGCCGACAAACGCCTGACCGACCTCGCCCGCACGGCCCAGCGGAACGCAGAACGCAAGGCCCGCTCCGACAGCGCCGGTCGCGCCTCGGCCGCACGCGGCGATCAGCCCAAGATCCTGCTCGGCGCCAGGAAGGACCGCGCCGAGGACACCGGCGGCGAGCAATCCCGTCTCGCCGAGCGCCGCCTGGACCAGGCGGAAGGGGCGGCGAGGACAGCCCGCGAACGGATCGAGTGCTCCAGCCGCTGACCGTGACCCTGCCCCCGACCGGCCTGCCCATCGGTCGAGAAATCCTGGCCCTCGAGAGGGTGTCCGCCGGCTATGTCCCTGGACACCCCGTCCTGACCGGCCTGTCCCTGCGCATCGCGGGTCCCGAACGTGTCGCGATCACCGGTCCAAACGGCTCCGGCAAGACCACCCTGCTCGCCCTGATCACCGGCGCCCTGGCCCCGACGTCGGGCAGGGTGCGGCTCTCGACGCCTGCGGCCATGCTGGACCAGCAGGTCGCCGTCCTCGATCCTGCCCTGTCGATCCGCGACAATTTCCGCCGCCTGCACCCCGAGGTCGACGAGAACGCCTGCCGCGCCGCCCTGGCCCGCTTCATGTTCCGCGCCGACGCCGCGCTCCAGATCGTCGGCGATCTATCGGGCGGTCAGCGACTCCGCGCCGGCCTGGCCTGCGTGCTCGCCGGCCCGGCGCCTCCGCCCTTCCTCATTCTCGATGAGCCGACCAACCATCTCGACATCGACTCCATCGAGGCGGTGGAGGCAGGGCTGCGGGCCTATGACGGAGCCCTTCTGGTGGTCAGCCACGACGAGGCCTTCCTCGACGCGATCGGGATAACGCGCCGTATCGACCTCTGTTCTCCCGAACCCCCGCTTGCCCCCGTGCGTTGACCTCTCTAGGTTCCGGCGCCTTGCGACAGGGCCGTTTCGCCCGCCCCTTCCGGACGCCTCATGGCCACCCACTATCTCGAATTCGAAAAGCCGATCGCCGATCTGGAGGCCAAGATCGAGGAACTCGGTCTGCTTTCGGCCACCTCCGGCTCGTTTGAGACCGAGATCGACGGCCTGCGCCGCAAGGCCGAGCAACTTCGCAAGAAGACCTATGCCGAGCTGGACCCGTGGAAGAAGACCCAGGTCGCCCGCCACCCCCAGCGTCCGCACTTCATCGACTATCTGGACGCCCTCTTCACCGACTATGTCGAGCTGCGCGGCGACCGGCAGTTCGGCGACGATCAGGCCATCCTGGGCGGTCTCGCCCGCTTCCGCGGCCAGGCCGTGGTCGTCATGGGCCATGAGAAGGGCCACGACACCGCCACCCGCCTAACCCACAATTTCGGCATGGCGCGGCCCGAGGGCTATCGCAAGGCCGTGCGCCTGATGGACATGGCCGACCGCTTCGGCCTGCCGGTCCTGACCTTCGTTGACACCGCCGGCGCCTATCCGGGCCTGGGCGCCGAGGAGCGCGGCCAAGCCGAGGCCATCGCCCGCTCGACGGAGCGCGGCCTGATCCTGGGAACACCGATGATCGCCACGGTCACGGGCGAAGGTGGATCGGGCGGAGCCATCGCCCTGGCCGCAGCCAACCGCGTGCTGATTCTGGAACACTCGATCTATTCGGTGATCTCGCCGGAGGGCGCCGCCGGCATTCTTTGGCGCGACGGCGCGCGGGCCAGGGACGCGGCCAACGCCATGAAGATCACCGGTCCGGACCTGCTGGCGATGAAGATCGTCGATCGGATCATCCCCGAACCGCTCGGCGGCGCGCACGCGAACCGCGAGGCCGCCATGCAGTCCGTCGGTGACGCCGTCTGGGACGAACTGCAGCAGCTCATGCCCCTGACCGCGGTCGAGTTACGCAAGCAGCGCTCGGACCGGTTCTACGCCATCGGTCGTCAGGCCTAGAGGCTGATCGATTGACACGGAAGCGCTTCGCGAATCTGTCGAAAGCGTGAACCAGGCTCTTTCTAAGATCTGATGCCGATCCTGCTCCAGGACAATCTGGCGGCGGCGCTTTGCCACGTTCCATTTTGGGAACCGGACTCTAGCGTTAACGCGTCGTAGAGAAGAAATTGTCATTTTCGGCCCTCCGCGACCAAGGCCACTCCATGTCCCCTTTGATTGCCCGGACCCAGCGTCGTCCATGAGCGCTGCCGACGAGCCACTGCGCGAAAGCGCGGTCTTCAATCTGACCGAGGCGGTCACGATGGTCGTCGACGATTCGCCGTTCAGCATGGAGGTGACCATCCAGGCGCTCCAGGGCTTCGGCATTCGCACGCATCACGCGCCACGCAGCACGGCCCAGGCGATGGAGTTGCTGAAGTTCCACTCCATCGATCTCCTGTTCATCGACTGCGAAATGGAAGGCTCCGACGGTCACGGCCTTGTCCGCTGGCTCCGCCGCTCCGGCCTGGAGCCGAACGCCTTCGTCCCAGTGATCATGACCGCCAGCCATGTACGACGCTCAAAGGTGGCGGACGTGCGCGACTGCGGCGCCAACTTCCTCGTCACCAAGCCTTTCAGCCCCGCCGTGGTTCTGGAACGCATTATCTGGGTCGCGCGTGACAACCGGCCGTTCCTGGAGGCCGGGGACTTTTCCGGCCCGGACCGCCGCTTTGCCCCCGCGGCGCCGCGTGACGAAGGCGAACGGCGCGCCGATATGATCCGCCTGATCTCTCACCTGGCCGACAGTGCGGCCGCCGCTTCCGCCGAGGCGCTGTCATCATGACCGCCGTGATGTGGAAGCCGCGCTCTTCGCGCCTGTCGACCATCATCGATCAGCCCGGCGGCCTCAGCGTCGGCGTCGCCATGGCCCAGGCCCGCGCCAATCTCGACAACCTGAAGGCCGAAAGCCAGTCCATCGTCGCCGAACGGATCGCAAGGCTCTCCGCCCTTCAGGCCCCGCCCGCGGATCAGGACCCGGTTCTGCGGTTGAACGAGGCCTATGAGATCGGCAGCGCGATCATTGACGCGGCCGGCCCGTTCGATCGCGACGACCTGTGCAAGGCCGCCGCCGGCCTGTGCGACCTGATCGACGCGGCCCTCCCCGGCGCGCCTTTCGACTGGCGTATCATCACCGTCCACGCCCAGGCGCTTCAACTGATCCTCGGCCTGCCTGAGGATGCGGAGGAGACCCGCACCGACATCCTGGCCAATCTGCACCAGATGGTGGCGCGCAAGATTCCGGCGGCAGATCAACCCGCCGACTGACGGTCCGCGTCGAGGCCTATCCGCGCGCCGCGCGTCTGCTTCTTCCACAGAGCCGCGTATTCGCCGCCAACCCGGGCCACCAACTCATGGTGCGCCCCGCGCTCGACGATCCGGCCGGCCTTCAGCACCAGGATCTGCTCCGCATCGGCGATGGTCGACAGCCGGTGAGCCACCACCAGGGTCGTCCGACCCGCCTTGGCCTTGCGCAGGGTCTTCTGGATCGCGGCCTCGGTGCGGCTGTCCAGCGCGCTGGTCGCCTCGTCCAGGATCAGGATACAGGGATCGGCCAGCAGGGCCCGGGCGATGCCGACCCGCTGACGCTCGCCGCCGGACAGCTTCAGACCCCGCTCGCCGACACGCGTCTCCATCCCGTCGGGCAAGCTGCGGATAAACTCCGCCAGTTCCGCCGCCTCCGCCGCCGCCCAGACAGCCGCCTCGTCCGCCTCGGGGCGGGCGAAGGCGATGTTGACCGCCAGTGTGTCGTTGAACAGAGCCACGTCCTGCGGCACCAGGGCAACCGCGCGGCGCAGCGAGGCCTGGGTCACATCGCGCACGTCTGCCCCGTCGATCACCACGCGTCCAACCTGCGGGTCCAGCAGCCGCAGCGCCAGTTTGACGATCGTCGACTTGCCCGATCCCGAAGGCCCGACCAGGGCCGTCGTCGTGCCCGGCTGGACGGTGAAGGACACATCCTCCAGCCCGTTTGCGCGCGCGTCGTGACGGAAGGACACGTCCTCGAAGGCCAGCGCCCCACCACTCTGCCCCTCGGGCCGGACGAGATCCGCGGCGCCCGGCGCATCGGCCACCTGCGGCGTCTGGCGCGTAACCTTCAGCATCTCCTCCATGTCGATGAAGGACTGGCGGATTTCCCGATAGGCGAAGCCCAGGATGTTGAGGGGCGCATACAACGAGATCAGGATCAGCACCGCCGCCGTCACGTCGCCCGGCCCCATCCGCCCGGCCGCCGCCTCAAACCCGGCCATGACAGCCATGACGCCAAGACCGATATTCATGATCAGGGCCTGCACCGCGTTCAACAGCGCCAGCGAACTGTTGGCCTTCAGCGCGGCGTCGTTATAGGCGCCAAGGGCCCGGTCGTAGCCCAGCGCCGCCCGCGTCTCGGCGCCGAACGACTTCACGGTCTCATAGTTGATCAGGGCGTCGACGACCTGGCCTGCCGCCTCGGTATCGGCCGTGTTCATCGTCCGCCGATGCTCGATCCGCCAGTTGGAGATCGAGAAGGTCAGGATCGAGTAGACGACCACCACGACCACCGCGACGGCCGCGAACCGCCAATCGTATTTCCCGCCCAGGACCGCCGCCGCCAGGATCAGCTCCAGCCCGGTCGGCGCGAGGTTGAACGCGAGAATCCTCAACAGGAAGTCGACCGAGCGCGACCCGCGGTCGACCGTCCGCGACAAGGAGCCAGACCGCTTTGTCTGGTGGAAATCGAGCGACAGACTCAGGGCGTGGGCGAAGGTCTCGGTCGCCGCTGTCCGCTGCGCCGCCGCCCGTACCGGCGCGAAGACCACGTCCGAAAGCTGCGGCGCGCTCGACGACAGGAACCGCACGATCGCCCAGCCGACCGCGAAGCCCGCGAAGCCCAGTCCGACCGAAACGCCCGCCGGCTGATCCGCCGCCAGATGGTTGACCGCCGCGCCCAGCACCAGCGGCGCCAGCACCCCCAGCCCCTTGCCCGCGATCGTCAGCAGGATGGACACGGTCAGACGCAGCTTCAGCTGCGGTGCGCCGGATCGGGCCACCAGCCGGATCAGATCCATCAGAGCGGGGATGGTTTTGGGATCGACGGGCGCCTCGGCCGCGGCGCCGGCGTTCTGCGCCTTGGCCTCTATGCCGCCCCCACCCCGCTGTCCCGATCGTTCACCACGCGCCATGCGACCGATATGGACTGCGCCGGGGTCTCACGAAAGGCCCGCGATCGCCTCGATGATTTCATCCACCGCCGCCTCTTCGGTGGCCCATGAGCAGACAAACCGCACAGAGCCGTCGTCGAAGCGGTAGCAGGCCCAGCCCACCTCGTTGAGACGCGCATGCGCCTTTACGGGCATGCGCACGAAGACCGCGTTGGCATCCACCGGATGGGCCAGGACAAAGGGAGAGCGCGTCGCGATGCCCTCTGCCAGGCGTGACGCCATCCGATTGGCGTGGGCGGCGCCGTCCTCCCAGGCGTTGGACTCCAGCATCCCCAGAAAGGGCGCGGCCAGGAAACGCGCCTTGGACGCGGTCTGCCCCGCCTGCTTCAGCCGGTTGTCCACCCTGCGGGCCAGGGTCCTGTCGAACATCACGATGGCTTCGGTGCAGAGGCCGCCGGCCTTGGCTCCGCCGAACACCAGGACATCGACGCCTAGCCGCGCGATCTGGGTCAGGTCGAACCCCGCCGCCGCCGCGTTGGCGAGCCGCGCGCCGTCAAGATGAACGCCATAACCCCTGGCCTTCACCGGCTCGATCAGGTGGCGCAGTTCCTCCTCGGTATAGACCGTGCCGTATTCGGTCGACTGGGTCAGCGACAGGGCGGCCGGCGGCTGGCGGTGTCCGACCTCCGGCTCCTCCAGCGCGGCTTCCAGCGCCTTCTGATCGATCTTGCCCGACGGGCCCGGCAGGCCGATCAGGCCCAGGCCCTGGCCGAAGAATCCCGGCGCGCCGGTTTCGTCCGTGCAGATGTGAGCCGCGTTGTGCGCCAGCACCGCCTCGTGCGGATAGGCCAGCATGGACAGGGCGATGGCATTGGCGGCCGTGCCGGAAAAGACGAACCGGATCTCGGCGTCCGCATCCAGCCTCGCCCGGATCTGCTCGGCCGCGCGCGCGGTGACATCATCCGCCCCATAGGCCCGGGCGAACCCGGCATTGGCGTCGATCAGCCCCTGCAGGGCGGCGGGGGCCATACCGGCCGTGTTGTCCGATCCAAAGTCGTAGCGCATCGCGGATCAGGCCTCGTTCTGGTCGTCGTCGGGACGGGTGTCGAACCCCGCGCTGCGGGGATTCGTCCGGCCGCGCAAACCCTGGACGCCCTCCGTCGCCAGAGGCAACGGCGCATAGTCGTCGCCATAGGGCACGGCGACCTGGTGCGGGAACGGGATCTCGATACCCGCCGCATCCAGCGCCTCCTTCGCCGCCTGGAAGACATCGGCCCGGGCCTGCCAGTAGTCATCGGACGTGGTCCACGCGGTCAGGGTCATCTCCACCGAACTGTCCAGCAGGTCGGTCACCCCGGCCCAGGGCGCAGGATCGGGCAGGACCGCATCAATACCGCTCGCCGCACCGACCAGCGCCTCCTTGGCGATGTTCAGGTTGTCGCCGTAGCCGACCCCGAGCTTCAGCTCCATCCGCCGGTTCTTCTGGCCCGAGAGGTTCAGGATGATGTCGCCGAACACCTTCCCGTTCGGGGCCATGATCTTCACATTGTTGGCGTCCGACAGCTGGGTGAAGAACAGGTCCAGCCTCTGCACCTTGCCGACGTTGCCGCCGATATTGACCAGATCGCCGACACGATAGGGCCTCAGCACCAGCAGCATCACCCCGGCCGCCACGTTCGAAAGCGTCCCCTGCAGCGCCAGGCCGACGGCCAGGGAGGCCGCGCCCAGCACGGCGATGATCGAGGTCGTCTGCACACCCAGCCGCTGCAGCACGGCGATGAAGCCGATCAGATAGACGAGCACGCGCACAACCTGCACGGCGAAACTCAGCACCGTCGGGTCGTGGCGGAATCCGCGCACGCGACCCAGGGCCTTGCGAGTCGCAGACGAGGCCCAGCGCGCGGCAAACACCGTGGCGACCAGGATGATCAGGGCGACCGACAGATTGACGGCGAAGTCGCCCGCGATCTGGGTCAGCCTGGCCAGCATCACCGCATCGACGGCGACCGCCTGCTGTCCCGTGGCGAGGAGTGTGTCGAAAGTATCGAGTGTCGAAGACATGAGCGGGGTCTAACGCCTTGGTCCCGATTTGGAACCCCGCCTGTCAGGAACTCTGTTTCGCCACCCGTCCACCGCCGCTCTCCAGCGAGTCCAGCAGGTCCATCACGTCGTCCAGCGTATTGGCCTCCCGCGCCGGCTTGTCCCAGCGGATGCGGCTGACGCGGGGGAACCGCATCGCCACCCCTGACTTGTGCCGCGGCGACCGCTGCAGGCCCTCGAACGCGATCTCCAGCACCAGGCCGAAGTCCCGCTCGGCCCGGACCGACCGCACCGGTCCGAACCGCTCGACCGTGTGGTCGCGCACGAACTTGTCGAGCTGTTTCAGCTCCTCGTCGGTGAAGCCAAAATAGGCCTTGCCCACCGGGGTGAGCGTCCCCTCGGACGTCCAGACGCCGAAGGTGTAGTCGGAATAGAAGCTCGATCGCTTCCCGTGCCCGCGCTGGGCGTACATCATCACGCAGTCGACCGTGTGCGGATCGCGCTTCCACTTGAACCACGGCCCCTTGGGACGCCCGGCGACATAGGGACTGTCCCAGCGCTTGAGCATCAGCCCCTCGGCGGCCGCCCCCACTGGCGGATCCGCCCGCAAAACGCCGAGCCCCTGCCAGCTGTCGAACGCCACCACCGGCGAGAGGTGCAGCCGCTCGCCGGTGTGGCCCGACACCACCGCCTCGAGCCGCGCGCGGCGTTGGAGCAGCGGCAGACCGCGCAAATCTTCCCCCGCCTCCCCCAGCAGGTCGTAGGCATAGAGCGACGCCGGATAGGCGGCCATCAGCTTCGCATCCACGGTCTTGCGGTTCAGGCGCTGTTGCAGGTCCCCGAACGGCGCGACGACGCCGTCGCGCATGACCAGCAGCTCCCCGTCGATCGCGCCCTCGAAGGTCAGGGCGCTCATCAGGTCGGGGAAGGCGGCGGTCACCTCATCCCCATGTCGGGAGTAAAGCCGCGCCACACCATTTTCGCGCACGGCCTGGACCCGGATGCCGTCCCACTTCCATTCGGCGGCATAGTCGGCGGGGTCGAGCTTGTTGAAATCCACGGCCTCGTCGATGGCTACGGCCAGCATGACCTGCCGGAATCGCCCGGGCGCCTCGGTGTCCGGCCGTTCCTGCCGACCCTCGACCCAGGCGAACAGTTCGGCATAGGGCGGTTCGACGGCATGCCACACCTCGACGATGTCGGCGGCGGTCAGCGGCTCAAGGGCTTGCGTCGCCTCCCCGCCCCCCGGCTCCGGCGCCCCGGTGACCGTCCCGGGCCGCATCATCGCCACCGCCGTCCGCGCCAGCTGCGCCGACAGTCCGACCCGCATCCCGCCCGTGACCAGCTTCAGCAGCGCCCACCGCCCCTTGGGGGCCAGAGCGTCCAGCCAGCCCTCGATCAGCCCCTGCACCTCGCCGCGCTTCGCCAGGGCCAGGGCATCGACCACCTCGCCCAGCTCCGGCTCCCGGTTCGGCCGATGGTCGGGGCTCCCCGGCCAGATCAGGGCCACCGTCTCCGCCAGGTCGCCGACATAGTCGTAGGACCAGCCGAAAAGCACCGGATCGACCCGAGCCTCCACAGCCTTGCGGATCATCGCCGGCTTCGCGGCATTGAAGGTCAACTCACCGGTCAGGGCCGCCAGGGCCCAGCCCCTGTCGGGATCGGACGTGGCGCGCAGATAGTCTCTCAGCAACACCAGCTTGGCGTTCCGCGACCCGGTCAGCGCCAGGCGGTCGAGCAATTCGGCGAAGGCGCGCATTGTTCTCCACGGGAAGAAGCCTGAGACCTCTCACCACTCCGTGCACCGCAGCGAAGGCCGGGGTCTAGATGCAAACTCCGAAGATGCCGATTGGTCTCCGGAATGCCTACTCACGACCAACATCTAATCCGCGATCTGGACCCCGGCCGTTGTGGGGGTGCACGGTGATTGATCGTGCGAAAACGCCCCGGAAGTTTCCCTCCGGGGCGCAATCATCAAGCGGGGATCAAACTAGTTGAACAGACCCGCAATCACGGCGGTGATCAGACCTCCGGCGACGGCGGCCAGCACCACGTCATTGCCCGAGCGGACGTATTGGTATCCACGCGGAGGCGCGCGCAGGCCGTAACGGTTGTAGTCGTTCACGACATAGCCGCGCGAATAGTAGCTCGGCATCCGCTGGCCATAGCTCCACTGGCGGACCTGATAGCCGCGCGGCGGGGCATAGCGACCGGCGTTGTAACGACGCTCCGACCGCTGCCAACGGTCATAGGCACGGACGTCCTGACGGTACTCGCGACGGTCCTCGCGGTTGTCCTGGCGCCATTCCCGACGGTCGTCACGACGATCTGAGCGATCATCGTGTCGGTCGTCACGACGATCATCGTGACGGTCCTGACGGTGTTCCTGACGATCCTGACGGTCGTGGCGCGACTGGGCGTCGGCGGCCGAGGCGACACCCATGCTGCCCGCCGCGATCAGGGCGGCCAGTGCGACGGTGGTGAACTTCTCCACGGCGAACTCTCCTAATGGTCGGGGACTTCCGACTTTCCCCCCACATTAGGATCCCACGTTTGAGCCGGGCCTGAACGACGCCGCTCACCTCAGGTTCAGGCGGCCGCCGCCGTTTCGCCCAATTCGGCCACCTCAGCCGCCGCGCGCACGCCGGTCCGGCCGCCGTGCACCTTTTGCATCAGCCGGGCCAGGGCGGCGAAGTCGATCGGCTTGTTCAGATAGGCGTCGGCGCCCGCTTCGAGGCCCGCCTGATGGTCCTCGTTTCGCGCCGAGGCGGACAGGACCGCGATCGGCGTCTCCGCGTTCGGCCCCTTGGTGCGGATCAGGCGCGTGGCACTCAGACCGTCCATGACCGGCATGTTGACGTCCATGATGATCAGGTCGAACCGCTGCTGGCCAGCCATTTCGACGGCGATCTGACCGTTCTCGGCGGTGACGGTCGCATGGCCCGCCGAACCCAGCCAGGCTTCGAGGATCATGCGGTTGACCGGGTGATCCTCGACCACAAGGATGTTCAGGCTTTCCCCGTCGCCGACCTCGGCATCGATGGCCTCGGCCTCGGTCACGGCCTGCCATTCGACAACGTCCGCCTCGACCACGAGGGTGAAGGTCGAGCCCTGCCCGACCGTGGAGGTCACGGTAATGTCGCCGCCCATTATGTTGGCCATGCGCCGCGCGATGGTCAGTCCCAGACCCGTGCCGCCGAACCGGCGGGTCGACGAGGCGTCGGCCTGGGTAAAGGGCTGGAACAGACGTTCGAGGTCGGCCTCGGCGATGCCCGAACCGCTGTCGGTCACCGAGAAGGTGAAGGCCACGCGGCGGTCGTTGATGCGGGTTGATTCGGTGCGGAATTCGATCACGCCGGCGTCGGTGAACTTCACCGCATTCGACAGCAGGTTCTGGAGCACCTGGCACACGCGCAAGGGATCGCCCTTCACCACGGCCGGGGTTTCGCCGACGAAGGTAGAGCGGAACTCCAGCCCCTTGGCCTCGGCCTGGGCGACGAACGGGCCCGTCACGCGGCGATGCAGATCCTCGAGCGAGACGTCGATGATCTCGAAGGTCATCTTGCCGGCCTCGATCTTGGTCATGTCGAGGATGTCGTTCAGCAGGCTCAGCAGGTTGTCGCCCGAGTTGCGGATGATCGACAGATATTCCCTCTGCGTCGTCTCCAGCCGCGTCGCGCCCAGTAACTGGGCCGCGCCCAGGACGCCGTTCATCGGGGTGCGCAGTTCGTGCGAAATGACGCCGAGGAAGTTCGACTTGGCCTGGTTGGCGGCGTCGGCCTTGTCGCGGGCGCCCTGCAGTTCCTCGATCAGGTGGGCCTGATGCTCCTGGAAGGCGCGAATCCGCTCCTCGCGCAGCATGGTCATGGTCACCAGAACGAACATCCCGGCCGAGGTGAAGGGCAGGATGGCCAGGAACGGCCAAAACAGCGGCCCGCCCCACAGGCTGGCCGCGATGATAAGCGCCGCCACCGTATAGGGCGACGAGATCACGATCGCCTGTTTCGGCGAGCTTCTCAGCTGGGCAAAGACGAGCACATAGCCGCTGACCAGCAGGGCCACGGCCAGCGGATGTCCGAACGGATGAGGCGAGAACCACGCCATCAGGGGCGCGGAGGCCCAGGCGGCGGTGGTCACGGTGGCGACAGCGGGGAACAGCAGGCCCCAGCCCGCATCAACCCGACCCGCCATGCCCTTTTCGACCTTGCCGCGGATCGCGCCGGCGCCGATCGTACCGATGAACCAGATGATGGCCTCGACCCAGCCGACCGTGCCCAGCAGGCCGATCGCCCAGCTGCCGATGATGATGTAGCGCAGATACTGGGTTTGCAGGATCGCCGTCAGGGCCTGCGCAGCCTCGCTGGCGCTGACGCCCGCCGAGCGACCCGAGTCGAGGCTTTTGCCGATATCCTCGGATCCAACCATACGTTCGCGCCATCCCTGAAAGTCCCGGGAGCGACGCTATGACGAACCTTCTAAGACGAAGTGAACGCTGGTTTCTTCTCAACCCCCGGCTTCATCAGGGGTGAGGGCCTTGATCGACAGGGCATGGACCGGCCCCGCCAGCTCATCGGCCAGCACGGCGTTCACCGCCCGCTGACGCTGCACCCGCCCAAGGCCCGCGAAAGCCTCCGACACGATAGTCAGGTTGAAGTGGCTCTCGCCGCCCGGCGTGGCGTCCATTCCGCCTTCGTGATGGTGTCCGGCGTGCCTGGCGCTGTCATCTTCAAGCTCCAGCCGTGTCGGCAGGAGCGCGGATATGAGTTTTTCCCGCATAATCGACGCGATAGGGCCTTCCAGCATGTCGGTTTCCTTGATGGTGACCAATTCGACCCTACACTGGGATCAATGCCAGCGTCATTCGAGTACAAACCCCGTTTCAAAGACATGCGGATCAAACCGCCCAAGGCCGGCGAAGCCGAAGCCGCGGCCGATGTCCTGCACCTGAAGCCCGGCGAGAAGCCGTGCGACTGGCCCGATTGTCTCAAAGCCGCGACGGCGAGGGCGCCGAAGTCGCGCGAGCGGCTGAACGATTTCTATGATTTCTGCCAGCCGCACGCCGCCGAGTACAACAAGAGCTGGAACTTCTACGCCGGCATGAACGAGGCCCAGGTTCGCGCGGCCAAGGAAAACGAGGCCATGACCGGCGGCCGTCCCACCTGGGAAATGAAGGCCGGCAAGAATTCGCGCGAAGCCGCCGCCTTCGCCTCGAAGATGGGTACGACCCGGGCGGAAGGCGCCGCCGGCTCGTGGCAGGACAGTTTCGGCCTGTTCGGTCGCCGCGTCCGCGAACAGGCGGTCAATGAGGAAGACACCCTGCGAATCGGCAAGCTGGAGCGTCAGGCCCTGGCGGACCTCGATCTGGACCTCCGTACCGACAAGGCGGGCATCAAGGCGCGCTATCATGAGCTGCTGAAACGCTTTCACCCCGACCTCAACCAGGGCGACCGCGGCGCCGAAGCCAAGCTCCAGCGCGTCATCAAGGCCTACAAGACACTGAAGAAGGCCGGTCTGGCCGGCTGAAACCCCGTCTCCTGCCTGCCACACACCAGTGGGGACGCGGCAGCGAGCCCTTGTGAGCTGACGGAAGGGGTGTTGCCGTCGCAAAGAACCCCTCCGTCTCCACCACCCCATCGCTGGCGCGACAGGGAGGAGACACTACGTAAGCGGTCCCCACACCCAGGAGCGCTCCATGAACATCCTCTACAAGGCTCACGCCACCTCGACCGGCGGCGGCCGCGACGAAGGCCGCTCGGCCACCGACGACGGCAAGATCGACGTCCTGCTGTCCCTCCCCGCCGAGATGGGCGGCAAGGGCGGCGCGGGCACCAACCCCGAACAGTTGTTCGCGGCCGGCTATGCCGCCTGCTACATGGGCGCCCTGCGTCTGGTCTCGGGCAAGGCGGGCACGCCGGTCGGCCCCGACACGAAGATTCACACCACGGTCGGCATCGGCCCGAACACGCGCGGCGAAGGTTTCAACCTCGACATCGCCATCAAGGTCACCGACCACGGCCTCGACAAGGCGACCATCGACGCCCTGATCGAGGCCGCGCATCAGGTCTGCCCCTACTCCAACGCCACCCGCGGCAACGTCGAGGTGGAGCTGTCGGCGGAATAACTGACGCACCGGGCCGCGCGCGTGTTGAGCCGCGCGCGCGGCGCCTCTAGATGATGCCCATGGCTCCTCTCCTCGACGCGACCCCCGATCCGCTGCTGACGTTCGAACCCCACCGCAAGGTCTCCGTGCGCGAGGTCTTCGGCATCGATTCCGACATGATGGTGCCCAGGTTCGACACGGTCGACAGCCATGTCCCCGAGACCGATCCGGCCTACAAGTTTGACCCCCAGACGACCCTGGCCATCTGCGCCGGCTTCGCCTTCGACCGTCGCGTCATGGTCCAGGGCTATCACGGCACCGGCAAGTCGACCCATATCGAACAGGTCGCCGCCAAGCTGAACTGGCCGACCATCCGCGTGAACCTGGACAGCCACGTCAGCCGTATCGACCTGGTTGGCAAGGACGCCATCGTCCTGAAGGACGGCAAGCAGATCACCGAGTTCCGCGAGGGCATGCTGCCCTGGGCCCTGCAACGCCCGATCGCCCTGTGTTTCGACGAATACGACGCCGGCCGCCCCGACGTAATGTTCGTCATCCAGCGCGTGCTGGAGGCCCAGGGCCGCCTGACCCTGCTGGACCAGAACCGCGTCATCCGCCCCAACAAATGGTTCCGGCTGTTCGCCACCACCAACACCATCGGCCTGGGCGACACCTCGGGCCTGTATCACGGCACCCAGCAGATCAATCAGGGCCAGATGGACCGCTGGAACATCGTCACCACCCTGAACTACCTCGACCACGACGTTGAGGCCGAGATCGTCGTCGCCAAGGCGCCCGAGTGGAACACCGCCGACGGCAAGCGCGCCATCGCCGCCATGGTCCGCGTCGCCGACATGACGAGGAACGCCTTCATGAACGGCGACATCTCGACGGTCATGAGCCCACGCACGGTCATCACCTGGGCCCAGAACGCGACCATCTTCGGTGGCGACCTCGGGTTGAGCTTCCGGCTGACGTTCCTCAACAAGTGCGACGAGCTGGAACGGCCGACCATCGCGGAGTTCTACCAGCGGGCGTTCGGGGAGGATCTCCCCGAGGCGGCGACGCGGGTGAAGGTGGGGTGACAACTGCCGAACTGAAGACGTGGGGCAACGTCAGTGGACGCAGGACGCCGCCAAGCTTCTTTCCAGAGATTGGGACCTGGGCGACGACCAGGAAGAACCCGACTTCGTTGTTATTTGATGATTTTCCAGAGAGGCCTTGTGAGCGAAATCTCGCCTAAGCCGCTCTCGGCGTAGTCATCGCCAAAGCCGGCCCGATCTCGAGGGTCCCCCCCCTCACCGTGCACCCCGGCGAAGGCCGGGGTCCAGATCAAGGACACAGGCCGCCGGGATGGGCCACCTGACTGTTATTCAGAGCCAAATGTCTGCTCCATCTGGACCCCGGCCTTCGCCAGGGTGAACGGAGAAGTGTGGGTCAGGCGACGACCAACCCCGCCGCATAATCCCGGACCCCCTCAGGCCACCCCGCCACCGCCGCCTCGAACCCCGCCGCGTCCCCCGCGAACAGCCTCCGCGTGGCCTCCTCATACCCCGGCAGATCTCCCGCCACGGCGGTCATGAAGCGGTAGGCCGCCTCCCGGCCCTTGCGCACCCGATCCGGCCCCTCCGCCTCGCGCAGGGTGCCTTCGACCAGTTTCCTCAGCGCCACGGACGCCCCGCCGGGCTGAGACGCCAGCCAGTCCCAGTGGCGCGGCAACAGGGTGACCTCGCGCGCCGTTACCCCCAGCTTCGGCCGCCCCGGCCCCCGCTTCTCCTCCTCGACCGGCAGCGCGAGACGTGCCAGTACGGCCTCAAGGTCGCCGCGCAGGTCGAACTCGACCGGTCGCGCGTCGGCGTCGTCGAAGACCAGCACGCTCTCGCCCGCCTCGACCGCCGCCTTAACCGCCCCCGCGATATCGCGCGGCCCGCCCGAGGCGATCAACCGGTGGCCGGCGAAGGCGGTGCAGGACTGAGCTGTGGCGGCGGACATCGGCGTCTCCCAAACGAGGCGATAGATTTACCCGGGCGAAACGTCCGCGTCAATATAATCCGGGCTAAATTGTGGAAAGGTGATTCCCGCGTGTTGATCCCTCCTTAAACTGCGACGGTTAAGCGCGACCTTGGTCAAGCGTCACAGTGAGCGATCATGGTCCGAAACAGTGATTACGTGCGCGCTTTTGCAGGACGCTACCGGGCCATATTCCCGGTGCGTATCGCGTTCATCGTGGCCTTCTGCATCTTGGCCGTCTGGATCCTGGACTGGACCTGGGCCGCCAATTTCGCCGTCTGCCAGCTCGGCCTCTACGCCCTGCTGTGGTCGGTGGTCGAACGGGCGCGTCTGCATCCGGAAACGCCGGGCGCCTTCGTCGCATTGAAGCGGTGGACCGAGACCGTCGCCCTGACGCTCGCCCTGCACACCAGCGGCTACATCCTGATGCTGCTGACGCACCACCCCCAGTACCTGAGGCACGCGCTGCTGCTGATCATAGGCAACCTGATGGTGGGCGCCCTTCAGGTTCACATCAGCCGCCGGAGCTTCGCCGCCGCCGTCGTCCCGCCCATCATCGCCTTCGCCTTCATCGTCTGGAACCGGGTGCATTGGGACCCTGCTTTGCTGGCCAGCATCGTCATGTTCGTCGCCGGCGTCATCGGCGCGGGCTGGCGGCAGCTGGAAAGCGACCGCCAGACAGTCGAGCTTCAGGTCGACCTGATCCAGCGGTCACGGGCCCTCGAGACCGCCCTGACCGAAGCCGAGGCCGACCGCGCCCGGGCCGACCGCGCCAATATGGCCAAGTCCCGCTTCCTGGCCATGATCAGCCACGATGTGCGCACGCCCCTGAGCATCATCATGGGCGTCGTTGAGATGCTGAAGCGCAAGAAGCGGGCCAGGGCCGAGACCGAGCTGGTCGCCGACATGAGCGACGCCGGCGCCATTCTGCTGCGTCTGCTGAACGGCGCCTTGGACCTGTCCAGGATCGAATCCGGCCAGGTCGACGTCCGCCTCGCCCCCGTCGACGTGCGGGAGGGCATCGAGGGCATAGGCCGCGTCTGGCGGCACCGCGCGGGGGAACTGAACCTGGATCTGCAGGTCGATTGCGAGGGCGACCCCGCCGACTTCCGCGTCCTGGCCGACGCCGGCCGGATCGAACAGGTGGTCATCAACCTGCTGTCCAACGCCCTGAAGATGACGCCGAAGGGCACGGTGCGCTTGCACGCCCGCGCGCGTGCGGCCAACGACGACGCGACCGTCCTGGACATCGAGGTCGAGGACCAGGGTCCCGGCGTGCCGGAAGATCAGCACGCCCGCATCTTCGAACCGTTCGAACAACTGGACGGTGGCCGCGCCGCCGGCGGCGCCGGTCTCGGTCTCGCGATCTGTCGCTCCAGCGTGGAGGCCATGGGCGGAACCCTGGGGGTCCGCACGGCCGAGAGCGGCGGCGCCGTCTTCTGGTTCCAGATCACCGCCCAACGCGCGGACCCGGTCGTCCAGACCGTCGCGCCGGCCTATGCGCCCTCCAACGGCCGCCTGTCAGTCCTGGCCGCCGATGATCACCCCGCCAACCGCAAATTGCTGGCCCTTTTTCTGGGCCAACTGGAGGTCGAGACCACCCTGGTCGAGAACGGCGCCGAGGCCGTCAAGGCGGCGGCCGCCCACAGCTACGACCTGACCCTGATGGACGTGATGATGCCCGTGATGGACGGCGTCGCGGCCCTGCAGGCAATCCGTGCGACGGGCGCCTCCGTGCCGATCCACAAGCTGACCGCCAACGTGTTCGAGGAGGACGTGGCCCGCTACATGGCCGCCGGCGCCGACGGGGTGCTCAGGAAGCCCATCGAGATACCGGCCCTGCACGCGGTCCTGGCCCAGGTCAGCGAGGCGAACGCCCCGCCGCTGCTGATGGCGAGCTAGATCTCTCGAACGCGGCTCTCGTCCGGGATCACCGAGCCGGCGATCCAGCTGACCACGCCGGTCACGATCGCCGCGCCCACGCCCGCCCACAGACCCTCGACCACGAATCCGCCGAGGAACATGGCCACCAGGCCGATGGTCGCCGCATTCACGACGAGCAGGAACAGTCCAAAGGTGATCACCGTAAGCGGGAAGGTCACGAAGACCAGGATCGGTCGCACGATGGCGTTGACCAGCCCCAGCAGCACCGCCGCCGCAATCAGCGAGCCCGTCGACAGGAACGCCACCCCCGGCACAAGATACGCCGCCAGCCACAGCCCCAGCCCCGTCACCACCGCCTGCAGGATGAATCTCAGCATCGTGGTCTTGCTCCCGGTTTCGCCATTATTTTCACGCTTGATATCGTCCTGCATAACCGCCCTCGCAACCATCCATGTGCGAGGAACCCGGGCGGTTCGCGCGCGCTAAACGGACACGCCTCCCCGGCACACACCCTGAAAGGATTTTTCGCATGACTGACCAACGTATCGACGGCGCCGCCAACGGCGTCAGCGGCAAGATCAAGTCCGGCCTCGGCAATCTCACGGGCGACACGAAGCTGCAGCTCGAAGGCAGGTTCGACGAGGTGAAGGGCAAGGCGCTCGACTACTACGGCCGCGCCATCGACCAGCTGGAAACCCTGTCCGACCGCGCCCCGGAAGACCTGCGCGGCCCGGTCAAGACCGGCCTCGACTTCGCCCGTCGCAAGCCCCTGCTGACCACCGGCATCCTCGCCGGCATCGCCTTCCTGATGGCCGGCTCGGGCCGCCGCCGCTACTAGGCTTCGACCGCCAGAACACGAAAGGCCCGGGATCGCTCCCGGGCCTTTTTGCAATTCAATCCTCCCTGTTCGCCGCTTGGCGAATGGGGAGGTGGCGGCGAGCTCTTCGCGAGCTGACGGAGGGGTTCTTGGCGCACGCGGAAAGAACCCCTCCGTCTCTCCGCTTCGCTCCGAGCCACCTCCCCATCGCTACGCGACAGGGAGGAGACATCGGTCCCTAGACCGTCTCGCCATCGACCGTTTCCTTCACCGGACCGCCCGAGGCGGCCTTGATGTCGAAGACGATCTTGCCGTCCTTCAGCTCGACCTTCACATGGCCGCCGCGCGTCAGGCGTCCGAACAGGATGTCGTCGGCCAGCGGCTTCTTGATGTTCTCCTGGATGACCCGGCCCAGGGGGCGGGCGCCATACAGTTCGTCGAAGCCGTTCTTGGCCAGCCAGTCGGCCGCGTCGTCGGACAGTTCGATGGTGATGTTGCGGTCCGCCAGCTGGGCTTCCAGCTGCAGGACGAACTTGGTCACCACCTGACGAATGACCTCAGGCTGCAGGGCCTTGAACGAGACCACCGCGTCCAGACGGTTGCGGAACTCCGGCGCGAACAGGCGCTGGATGGCCTTCTCGTCCTCGCCCTCGACCTTGCCGCGGCCAAAGCCGATCGAAGCCCGGGCGTTGTCGGCCGCCCCCGCATTGGTGGTCATGATCAGGACCACGTTGCGGAAATCGACCTTCTTGCCGACGGCGTCCGTCAGCATCCCGTTGTCCATGACCTGGAGCAGGATGTTGTAGACGTCCGGGTGGGCCTTCTCGATCTCGTCCAGCAGGACCACGGCGTGCGGATGCTGGTCGACGGCGTCGGTCAGAAGCCCGCCCTGGTCATGCCCGACATAGCCCGGAGGGGCGCCGATCAGGCGGCTCACCGTATGCCGCTCCATGTATTCCGACATGTCGAAGCGCAGCAGCTCGATGCCCAGGGTGGCGGCGAGTTGCTTGGCCACCTCGGTCTTGCCCACGCCGGTCGGGCCGGCGAACAGGAAGGAGCCGATCGGCTTCTGGGGATCGCGCAGGCCGGCGCGGGCCAGCTTCATGGCCGAGGCCACCTGTTCGATCGCCGAGTCCTGACCGAAGACGGCCCGGTTCAGGTCCTTCTCCAGTTCGCGCAAGCCTTCGGTGTCGGACTTCGACACCGACTTCGGCGGGATCCGCGCCATCTTGGCGACGACGGCCTCGACCTCCTTCTGGCCGATGACCTTCTTGCGCTTGTTCTCGGGCAGCAGCATCTGCGACGCCCCCGCCTCGTCGATCACGTCGATCGCCTTGTCGGGCAGTTTGCGGTCGGTCATGTAACGGGCCGACAGCTCCACGGCCGAGCGGATCGCCGCATCGGTGTAGCGCAGCTTATGGTGGCTCTCGTAGGCGGTCTTCAGCCCCTTGAGGATCTTCACCGTGTCCTCGACCGTCGGCTCGTTGACGTCGATCTTCTGGAAGCGACGCACCAGGGCGCGGTCCTTCTCGAAGTGCTGGCGATACTCCTTGTAGGTCGTCGACCCCATGCAGCGCAGGGTGCCGGACGCCAGGGCGGGCTTCAGCAGGTTGGACGCATCCATCGCCCCGCCCGAGGTCGCGCCCGCGCCGATCACCGTATGGATCTCGTCGATGAACAGGATCGCGTTCTCGTGGTTCTCCAGCTCCTTGACGACCTGCTTCAGCCTCTCCTCGAAGTCGCCGCGATAGCGGGTGCCGGCCAGCAGCGCGCCCATGTCGAGGCTGTAGATGGTCGCGCCTTCAAGCACGGCCGGGACCTCGTGGTTGACGATCTTGAGCGCCAGGCCTTCGGCGATGGCGGTCTTGCCCACGCCGGGTTCGCCGACCAGCAGCGGATTGTTCTTGGTCCGGCGGCACAGGATCTGGATCGCCCGGTCCACCTCAGCATGACGGCCGATCAGCGGGTCGATCTTGCCCTTGCGCGACTTTTCGTTGAGGTCGACGCAATAGGCTTCCAGCGCCTCACCGCCCGACTTCACCGCGGCGGCGTCCTCGGCCTCCTCCGGCGACTGGCCGGCAGTCTTGGCCGGACGTTGCTCGCTCATGCCCGCCTTCTTGGCGATGCCGTGGGCGATGTAGTTGACGGCGTCGTAGCGCGTCATGTCCTGCTCCTGCAGGAAATAGGCGGCGTGGCTTTCGCGCTCGCTGAAGATGGCGACCAGCACGTTCGCGCCGGACACTTCCTCGCGGCCCGAGGACTGCACGTGGATCACCGCGCGCTGGATCACGCGCTGGAAGCCGGCGGTGGGCTTGGCGTCCTCACCGTCCGAGGTGGCGAGCGCAGCCAGGTCAGTGTCGACATAGAGCGTCAGCGCCGTCTTCAGCGCGACCAGATCGACATTGCAGGCCTTCATCACCCCGCTGGCGTCATTGTCATCGATGAGGGCCAGCAGCAGGTGTTCGAGCGTCGCATACTCGTGGCGGCGTTCGTTGGCGTAGGAGACCGCGCGATGCAGGGTCTCTTCAAGAGGACGTGAAAATGAGGGCATGGGGAGATCCTCTCAGTCTTTTTCCATAGTGCATTGCAGCGGGTGCTGGTGACGGCGCGCCGTCTCGACCACCTGGGCGACCTTGGTTTCGGCCACTTCGTAGGTGAAGACGCCGCACACACCGACGCCATGCTGATGCACATGCAGCATAATGCGGGTCGCGTCCTCGCGGCTCTTCTGGAAGAACCGCTCCAGCACATAGACGACGAATTCCATCGGCGTGTAGTCGTCGTTCAGGATCAGCACTCGATACAGCGAGGGCTTCTGAAGCTTCGGTTTCGTTTCGGTGATGGTGCCAGCGCCGAAGCCCTGATCCTGTCCTTCACCTGACCTTTTGGTTGGCATCGTCGTCCGTCATTTCGGGGGAGTCGAAACGCTATGTAGGAAGTGTCAGCCGGTTTTGGAGTCGCGTCCAGTCACGGCTGTCGTGAAACGCCCGCGGAGCGCTGGCGCCATCCACCGTTTCGCGCCTGCGCTTCATCAGCCGCGCCGAGAGTTTCGCCCGCGATCGTCGCATCGACGAGGTCCAGCACAGCCTCGGGCGTATCGCTCCCAGCCATCCGGATATCGCCCGACGAGGGCGCCAACGGCGCCAGCACCTGCATGGCCCAGCCGTGGTCGCGCCGACAAGCCAGGCCCGCCACTCCGGCCTCAGCCGCCTGGAAGGTCCGGCACCAGCGCCCCTCCCCATCCCTGAACGTCAGCCCCACGGATCGGCCCGCTCCGTCAGCTCCGTCGGCGTTCAGTCGCGTGTCCAGCACCCGGACCAGCCCTGGGTCGGCCAGCGCCCCGCCTTCGACGCGGAGATCCTCGGAACGACCGTCCAGCAGCGGCCCCAGCGCCAGCCCGCCGACGAAGGCCGCCGTCGCCAGTCCGCCCCAGATGACCGCCCGGCGCGGCGCCAACGCCTCCGCCAGAGCCCTGCCGATCCCTTCGAACGGCGACGGCCGCCTCGATGCCGCGATCAGCCGCGCCAGATCCCTGTCGCGCGCATCTGTCGCGGCCGGGAAGGCCCCCACCGCCGCCGTCCGCGTCCTCCGCAGCGCCGCAATCCGGGAGGCGATCGTCGGGTCCGCCTCTGCCGCCGCATCCACGGCAGCCGCCTCTGTCGGGCCCAGTTCGCCGTCGACCCGGCGCATCAGGATTTCGTCGTCCAGCCGGGTCATCCGGTCACTCCTTGTTCGGCCAGGGTCTGGATCAGGCTCTGCCTGCCCCGGACCAACCGGCTCGTCAGCGTCCCAGCGGGCACGCCCAGCACCTTGGCCGCCTCGGCGTAGGAAAGCCCTTCGACCAGCACCAGGGCGACGGCGCGCCTCTGATCGTCCGGAAGGGCATGTATGGCGTCGCGCGCCGCCAGGGCGTCCGCACGCAGGCTTTCGTCGGCCTGGCTCAGGTCCGCCACCCGGACGGTGGCGTCGTCCTCTGCCGCCACCACCCTGCCCCAGCGCAGGATCGATCGGCCTTCGTCTATCGCGATCCGTCTCATGATTGTGAAGGTCCAGCTGTCGAGCCGCGTGCCGTCCCTGAATTTCGACCGCGACGCCAGCGCCCGCTCGACGGTCTGCTGGACCAGATCCTGCGCATCCGCATCGTGGGGCCGCAGAACACGTGCAAAGCGGCGCAGGCGCGGAAGCAGCTCCACAAGCCCCGTCTGAAATTCGTCCAAACCCCTACCTCGTCCATGTCGGATGAAACGACCGGCCCCGTTCGTTTCATCCATGGCATAGGACGAATGTAAGGCCGTGCCGCGCACGACGGATGAAAGGAAGACGATGGCTCTGGCCAGACGGATCACAGCCAAGGGGATCGCGGGATGCCTGGCGCTGGCGGCCCTCGCGGTCGCCACCCCGTCATGGGCGCAGCTGGGCGGCCTGCCCGGGCCCGCCCTGCCGACCCTGCCGTCCGCCCTCATGGATCGACTGCCGCGCGGGGGCGATGATCTGATTGATCGCACTCTGGACCGCGCGCTTCAGGCGCCGGCCCGGCTGGACGGCCTGATCCGCCGCTCGCGTGGCGCGCTCCAGGCCGATCCGCTCGGCTGGCCGGTCGCCGCCGGAGAGATCGTCGCCATCGACCTGTCGCCCGACGCCCGGGCCCTAGCCCTGGCAGCGGGGTATTCCGTCCTCCGCGAGGAGCCGCTGGAGGCGCTCGGCCTCTCCGCCACCGTCCTCTCGCCGCCGCGACGGACGTCGCTCAAGCGCGCCGTGGACCGCCTGCGCCGGATCGCGCCCGACACGGACGTCGCCTTCAACCATGTCCACGTTCCGGCGAGCATGGAGGGCCCGGGCGCGACCGGCGGCCTCGCCGCGACAGGTGCCCAGGCGACGAACGCCCGACTGGGTCTGATCGACACCGGCATCGACGTTACCCACCCGGCCTTCACCGGGTCCGGCGTCACCCAGCGCGGCTTCGCCGGTCCCGCCCGGGTCGGCGCCCACGGCACGGCCGTCGCCTCCCTGATGATCGGCCGCAGCGGCGCCTTCGCGGGCGGGTCGCCCGGCGCCGACATCATGGTGGCCGACATCTACGGCGGACAGGCGGCGGGCGGCACCGCCACCGGCCTCGCCCAGGCCCTGGCCTGGATGGTCGAACAGCGCGCCACCGTCGTGAACGTCAGCCTCGTCGGCCCCCGCAACGCCCTGGTGGAACGCGCCGTCGCGGGGGCCCAGGCGCGCGGCGTCACCCTGGTCGCCGCCGTCGGCAACGACGGCCCCGCCGCCCCGCCCCTCTACCCCGCCTCCTATGACGATGTGGTCGGGGTGACCGCGGTCACCGCGCGCGACCGGGCCCTGCCCGAGGCCGCGCGCGGGCCGCAGGTCGATTTCGCCGCCCCGGGCGCCGACATGGCCGCCGCCGGCTCGGCCGGAAGCTGGACGACCGTGCGCGGTTCCTCCTTCGCCGCCCCCATCGTGGCGGGTCTTCTGGCCCGGGAGACCGTCTCGGCCCTCGCGGAGACAGCCGTCGACCTCGGCGAACGCGGCCGGGATCCGGTCTATGGCGCGGGTCTGGTCGGCGCCCGGTCGCGCGTCGCTCCGGACGCCATGGGCGCCCGGGGCCGGTTGTCGCGCTGAAAAATCGTCGCCCGCCCGGGATGAAACCGGGACGGCCGGTCGTTGGACCCTGTGCGGGCGTCACGCCCCAAGAGCCACAGGAGATCCTGACATGAACAAGACACTCACCCTGGCGACCGTCGCCTTCGGCCTGGCCCTGGCCGGCGGCGCCCAGGCCCAGATCCTCGGCGGATCGGGCGGACTGACCGGCGGTCTCGGCGGCGGACTAGGCGGCGGCCTCGGAGGGCTGGGCGGAGCCGGTTCCTTCGGCGGGACCGGATCCCTGACCGGCGGTCTCGACGCGTCGCGGCTGCGGGATCGGGCCACGGACGGTCTGACCCGTGCCGAACGCCGCACCCAGGCCGCACAGGCGCGCGCCGCCGCTGCGGCCTCCCGCGCCGGCGACCGGACCGGAACCGCGGCGGCCAACGGCCAGGGCGCCCTCGGCGGAACGCTCAATCGCGCCGGGTCGCTGCAGGGCGAGGGTTCCGGTGTCCTGAACGGCGCGGCCGCCTTCACCGATGGCGCGCTCTCGGGCTCAGCCTCTGGCAACGGCCAGGGCGGCCTCGTCTCGGCCCCCGCTGTCGAGCAAGACGCCGCCAGCCCGGTGTCCGAGGACCAGGCGGCAGCCCCCGCAGCCGATCCGCAGCCCGTGGCCAATGATCCCCCGGCCCGTACACGCGCCCTCAACGGCGCTGGCGGCTTCAACGGTGCGACCGCGGCAAACCGCAACGGCGCATCGGTCTCGGCTGGCGCGACCGCTTCCGGCTCTGCACGTCGCGACTGATCCCCACGGCGACGCGCATGAAGAAGGCCCCCCGGATCGCTCCGGGGGGCCTTTTCGTTACGCGACGGGAAGGTCGGGTCGCCTTAGAGCAGGATCGGCTGAGGAGGAATCGCTTCGCGATTCCGCTGATGCCGTGAATCCTGCTCCAGATATTAAGCGAGAGTCTGATTCACGCTTTCGACAGAAGCGCGCAGCGCTTCCATCTCAAGCGATCAGGCTCTAGCGGGCGGCCTGGAACTTCTCGACCGAGGCGGTGACGCGCTCGTTGATGGGCTTGAAGCTGTCCTTGACCGAACCGGTCAGGGTCTCGGTCATCTTGGTGACTTCCGAAAGATAGGTTTCCATCGCCGATTTGGCGAAGTTGGTCTGCAGTTCGATCAGCTCCTGGATCGAACGGGCTTGCGAGATGGTCTGGGCGGCGGCGACGCCGTTTTCCCAGCTCGTCTTGCTGTAGGAAACGACCTGGGCCGACAGGGCCTCGGCGCCCTTCTGGGCGGCGGTGGCCGAGGCGGTCAGGGCTTCCAGGTTCTGCTTCGACTGAGCCGACAGTTCAGCCATCGTGGCCGAGGTCTTCTCGACGCCTTCGCGCAGGGCTTGCGTGCCCTTGGCCTGGAGCTGTTCGGCCTGGGCCTTGAACTGCTCGCCCTGGACCTTGGCGGTCGCGGTGGCCTGTTCGATGGTCTTCTTCACGGTTTCGGTGCTGTCAGCCATGGTGGTCTCCTGAACCTGATGTGGCGGTTGCCCCGCCTGAATGGTGCTCTCGCCGGTAGAGTCCCGGATCGACGAGGCTTTTATGGTGCAGTTGCGAACAAGGGTCAAGGATTTTTTGTGCAGTGCACCATCTTATCGCTGTTCACCTGTTCGCCTGTCAGGACTGGTTCGTTCAAATCCGCGTTGATACCTGCTTAACCACCGTGAAACCTGCGGTCCTCATGCTAGGTTCTTCACTTGCGTCGCGCCGGGGGGCCGTCGCCGCGTCACGGATGTAAGAGGCTTCGCTTGGCGATGATGCGTACCGGATCGACCCCACTCCGTCGCCCCACCCTGCACAGGGTCGTCGCAGGCCTGTGTGCACTCAGCCTTCTGGTCGGCCTGGCCGGCCTCGGCTTCAACCGGGTTCAGGCCCAGTCGGGCGAGAACAGCCGCTACGCCGCCATCGTCGTCGACGCCGGCACCGGAGAGGTCCTGTTCGCCCGCCACGCCGACAGCCGTCGCTATCCGGCCTCCATCACCAAGATGATGACCCTGTATCTGGTATTCGAGGCGCTCGAAAAGGGTACGGCGACGCTTGACGACATCATCACCGTCTCGCCGCTCGCCGCCTCCCAGCCGCCATCCAAGCTGGGCCTCGCCGCCGGCCAGACGATTCGTATGGACGACGCCATGCGCGCCACGGCCGTCCGCTCGGCCAATGACATGGCCATGGCCCTCGCCGAAGAGATCGGGGGCTCCCAGGCCCGCTTCGCTTCGATGATGACGCTGAAGGCCGAGGAGCTGGGCATGACCCAGACCCGCTACGTCAATCCGAACGGCCTGCCCGACAGTCGACAGCTGACCTCGGCCCGCGACCTCGCCATCCTCGCCCGCGCCATCATGCGCGATTACCCCCAGTATTACAGCTACTTCGGCCTGCATGACTGGAACTATCAGGGCCGCGAGTACCGCAACACCAACGGCCTGCTGCTGAGCGGCGCCGGCTATGACGGCATCAAGACCGGCTTCACCAACGCCTCGGGCTACAATCTTGCGGCCTCGGCGGTCCGCAACGGCAAGCGGGTCATCACCATCGTGCTCGGCGGCCGGTCCAGCCCGACGCGCAACGCCCATGTCGCCTCCCTGATGGACACCGGCTTCGAGGTGGAGAACCGCCGCGCCGCCGGTGAGCGCATTCAGGTGGCCCAGGCCTTCTTCGAGGCACGCGGCTTCGGCATCGGCGGCCCAGATACAGGCGGCGCCGTCGCCTATGCGGCCCTCAACGGTGCCCCGGCCGAGGTCGAGGAAGGCCAGGGCTCCAGCGGCATCGCCTACGCCTCCTTGCCCCTGCCTGCATCCCAACCGGTGGCTCCGACCGCCTCGCCGCCGGGTTATACCCGCGCGACGCCAGTCCCGCCCGCCGCAACGCCGCCAGTTCGCCGCGCCGAGGCGATCCCGGCTCCCAGAACCGGGAACCTGACCGCCAGCCTCAACGGCGGCGTCGCCCCGCCCCCCGGCGCGACCTCAAGCCTGAACCGCGGCGCCGTCGCCAATCCGCCTCGCCCAGCCGCGACGCCGCCCGCCGGCCGCTGGTCCGTCCAGGTCGGCGCCTTCCGCGACGAAACCGTGGCCCGCAACTGGCTGACCGAAGTCAATCGCCGCTTCCGCACCCAGTTCACGGCCGCGGAACGGAGCGTCGCCAGCGCCGCCGGCTGGCATCGCTCACGCTTCACCGGCATGACCGAGGCCGCCGCACAGTCCGCCTGCGAAGCCCTCGCCCAACGTCGCGTCACCTGCATGGTCGTCCGCCCCGGCGGCTGACACCGGCGCCTCGCATCCTGCGGAAGGGCCCCATACCCATCAACGGATCGTCCGAATCCGCCTTTGAAATCAATACCCGGCTTTATTTAGAGCCTTTATCGCAGGCGCTCTCCGAACCGGGCGTACACTTCTCCCGTCCCGTCGCGAGGGGAAGGCGTCCTGGGCCCAGGACCCGGACGTGCGAGGGGGCGCGATCGAGCGGGAAACTGCATCGCTGCGCGCGGCCGAGGACCCTGATCCGGCGAGGACCTGGATCTGTGGAGGCACGAACCGGCGTTGATGCAGGACTGTCTGCGGGGTGACAAACCGTGGAGCCCGGAGGGACCTGACACCCTCCGCCCGTCGTGGGCTTAGGTCGGACTGGGTTTAAGCGGCGCAAAGGTCCGGGGGTCGAACAGACACCACCCCGGCAGGCTGCACGAAGCCCGTCACCGGCCGCTCGCGTGAACCGGTCGCGACGGAGCCCCGGCGCGAGCCGAAAATGCTCATCCGGTCCCCGTAACGCGAAAGCAGGGGGCCATATCGGTTCCGGGCGACCGCCCGGGCTCCGTCGGCTTCCCCGACCCGTTCACAGCGGAAGAGCGATGACTCACGTCCAGTCTTCTCCCTCCCCCTCGAGGGAGGGTGGTCGGAGCCGAAGGCGAAGACCGGGTGGGGGCGGCAAGGCAAAGCCCCGCAACCCAGTATCCGCATCGCCCTGCCGCCCCCGCCCCGTCGCTGCGCGACGCCCCTCCCCCCGAGGGGGAGGGAGAGCCGAAGCCGCCTAGTCCGCCGGCAAGGCCTTCAGGTCGGCGTCGATGGCGGTGATGATCGCCGGAGTGACCGCGCCGCCCGACATCGGGGCAACCTGGCCCAGGGTCATGTCCTGGAACTGCGGCAGGGCCGGATGCTGGCTGACGCCCGGCAGGTGTTTCTCGACCACGGCGGCGGTCGCCGGATTGGCCAGCAGGTCCTTGATCGGGCTGTCGATGGTCGGCAGGGCGGCGGCCGGAGCCGCGTGGCCGGCGTGGGCCGAGTGATCCTGAGCGGGGGCGGTCTGGGCGAAGGCGGCAGTGGAAACGGCCGCAAGGGCGGCGGCGGCGAGGACGGACTTGATCATGGCAACACTCCGGAAGGTAAAGAACCCCAAATGACCCGCAAATCGCGACGGGCTCAAGACAGGAACTTTCGCTGCGGCGCACGCGGCGCTAGGAAAGCCGGATGACCGACACCCTCTCCTCCCCGAAACTGATCCAGGGCCGCACCGGCGACTGGGAAATCGTCATGGGTCTGGAAATCCACGCCCAGGTCGCCTCGAAGGCCAAGCTGTTCTCCGGCGCCGCCGTCGGCTTCGGCGCGGGCCCGAACGAGCAGGTGTCGCTGATCGACGCGGGCTTCCCCGGCATGCTGCCGACCCTGAACAGGCACTGCGTCGAACAGGCCGTGAAGACGGGTCTGGGCCTCAACGCGGCGATCAATCGCAAGAGCCAGTTCGACCGGAAGAACTATTTCTACCCCGACCTGCCGCAGGGCTATCAGATCTCGCAGCTCTACTTCCCCATCGTCGGCGAGGGCGTCGTGGAGGTGGAGGCCGAGGACGGCTCCTTCTTCAACGTCGGCATCGAGCGCCTGCACCTGGAACAGGATGCGGGCAAGCTGATCCACGACCTGTCGCCGACCGAGAGCTATGTCGACCTGAACCGGGCGGGCACGGCGCTGATGGAGATCGTCTCGCGCCCCGATATCCGCTCGCCGGAAGAGGCGGTCGCCTACGTCAAGAAGATCCGCACCATCCTGATCTATCTCGGCACCTGCGACGGCGACATGGAGAAGGGCAACCTTCGCGCCGACGTCAACGTCTCCGTCTGCCGCGTCGGCCAATACGAGAAATTCAAGGCCACAGGCGACTTCAGCCACCTCGGCACCCGCTGCGAGATCAAGAACGTCAACTCGTTCCGCTTCATCTCCCAGGCCATTAACTACGAGGCCCGTCGCCAGATCGAGATCCTCGAGGACGGCGGCAAGAT
Source organism: Brevundimonas sp. DC300-4 (assembly GCF_049897365.1). Taxonomy (NCBI): domain Bacteria; kingdom Pseudomonadati; phylum Pseudomonadota; class Alphaproteobacteria; order Caulobacterales; family Caulobacteraceae; genus Brevundimonas; species Brevundimonas sp. DC300-4. The sequence goes on along the minus strand of NZ_JAFCWC010000009.1, from coordinate 67,593 downwards.
CGTTCAGGAGACCCGCCTCTACGACCCCACGGCCGGCGAGACCCGCTCGATGCGCTCCAAGGAAGAGGCGAACGACTATCGCTACTTCCCGGACCCGGACCTGCTGCCGCTGGAGCTGGAAAAGGCCTGGATCGACGCCATCAAGGCCGACCTGCCGGAACTGCCCGACGCCAAGCGCCGTCGCCTGATGGCCGACTACGGCCTGTCGCAATATGACGCCGTGGTCCTGATCTCCGAACAGGCCAAGGCCGACTATTTCGAGGAAGCCGCCAAAGGGCGTGACGCCAAGCTGGTCGCCAACTGGGTCACCAACGAACTGTCGGCGCGTCTGGCCGCCGACCACAAGGATTTCTCCGAAAGCCCCCTGCCCGCCTCCCAGGTCGCCGAACTGGTCGCCCTGATCGAGGAGGGCGTGATCTCCTCCAAGATCGCCAAGGAAGTCTTCGACCACGTCTGGAACGGTGAGGGTTCGCCCCGCGCCGTCGTCGAGGCGCGCGGCCTGGTCCAGGTCAACGACACCGGCGCCATCGAAAAGGCCGTCGACGAACTGATCGCCGCCAACCCCGACAAGGCCGCCGCCGTCGCCGAAAAGCCCCAGGCCCTCGGCTGGTTCGTCGGCCAGGTCATGAAGGCCACCGGCGGCAAGGCCAACCCGGCCTCGGTTAACGAGATCCTGAAGGCCAGGCTGGGTCTCTGACATCGAAAGGCCCGCCCGGATCGCTCCGGACGGGCTCTTCATCATGGGTCCGCTGGCAGACCGTAAAGACACGCGGGCCTCAGCGCGGGCATCGCTGCGCCGCAGCCAGCTGGACGCCGAGTACCGACTGCACAGCGAGCGGCGCGTCGGTCGCGATCACGACCGCGCCCTGGTCAAACAGGGCGCGGTATTCGGACAGGTCGCCGTCCATCGCATACTGGTCGTCCAGCCGCCGGCCCGGCGCGCCGAGCGTGCCGAACTGGACCTCCACGCCCGCCGCGGCGAGCGACCGCCAAAGCGCGGGCCGGACTTCCCGCGTGCCTGTCCAGGCCAGGATCTGCGGCACGCTCAGTCCCTCGAGACCCGCGACGTCGTCGAGTCCGGCTGAGATCATCATCTCGGGCGCCAGGACCGCCACGGCGCGGGCCGTCTCCGACGAATAGGTGATCAGGATGACCCGGTCCCCGGCGCCCGCAGCCCGCACCTCGGAGATGACGGCCCGCGCCAGGGTGATCGTCGCCGCCTCATCGGCAGGCTTCAGGTCGATGCTGGCGATGGCTCCCGCACGACCGGCGGCGACCACCGCCTCGCGCAGCGTCGGCGGCGGCGCGTCGGTCACATCGCCGTTGGTCGCTTCAAGCCGCGTCGCGCGAACCTCGGCGAAGGTCAGATCCGCGACCCGGCCCGTCCCCGTCGAGGTTCGCTCCATCGTCTCGTCGTGCATCAGCACCAGCCTGCCGTCCCGGGTCAGAACCGCATCGATTTCCACGATCGCGCCCGGAATTGCTCGCCCCGTCGCCTCGATAGCGGCAATGGAGTTTTCCGGCTGGTCATCGGCCGACTGCGCCCGGTGCGCCGAGATGGCCACACCCCCGCTCTGTCTCACACAGTCGAAATAGGCTGCTAGGGCCGGCGCGTCCGATGCGTTTCGCATCGGCGTCACCGCGCATCCGGAAGCCAGAAGGGCGGTCATCAGCGCGGGAGCGAGGAAGCGGGTCATGGGGCGGCCTGTACGATCGAGGCTGTCCTCATAGCCCTCCAGATCGACTGGCGTAAGACAGGCGCGTCCCTTGCCCGCGCCGCGCCACCGACGCATGTTCGGGGCCAACGAATGTCGGGAGAGAATCGGTTGCAGGATCTTGTGGCTCCAGCCTTGGGCACGCTCGCGGCGGTGGCTGTCGGCGGCTACCTGCTGGGCTCCATTCCGTTCGGCGTGCTCATCACCCGCGCCGCCGGAGCCGGCGACGTGCGCACTATCGGCTCCGGCAACATCGGCGCGACCAATGTGCTCCGCACCGGCCGCAAGGATCTGGCGCTCGCCACCTTGCTGCTTGACGCGGGCAAGGGCGCCGCCGCCCTGCTGATCGCGCGGCATCTGTTCGGTTCGGACGTCGCGGGCGCCATCGCCGGCGGCGCGGCCTTCCTCGGCCACCTGTTTCCCGTCTGGCTGGGCTTCAAGGGCGGCAAGGGAGTGGCGACCTTCTTCGGCCTCCTTATCGCCGCCTGCTGGCCACTGGGCCTCATGGCCGGGGCCACCTGGCTGCTCGTCGCCTTCGCCCTGCGGTATTCGTCACTGGCGGCGCTGGCGGCCGCAGCGGCAGCACCGATCTATGCCCTGCTGCCCCTGCCCGCCTTGGCCCTGCCGGCCGCCCAGCCGATCTTCTGGCTGGCGATCGTCACGGCGGTCCTGATCTACATCCGGCATAACGAGAACATCGGCCGCCTGCTGAAGGGGACCGAGCCCCGTATCGGCGCCGCGAAAACGTGAGCCTCCCGGAAGCCGAGCGCTTCGCCCGCCTGCGCCTCGCGCGAGCAGAGAGAGTCGGCCCGGTTTCCTTCCGGCAGCTTCTGGACCGGTTCGGCGGCGCCGGGCGCGCACTGGACGCCCTGCCCGACCTGATCCGAAAAGGCGGCGGCCACGGCTACAGCCTGCCGCCAGTCGAGCAGATCGAACAGGAGCTGGCGGCCGGCGACCGCGCCGGAGCCGGGCTTCTGGTGCTCGGCGACGCCGCCTATCCGCCGATGCTCGCCGCCGTCGATCCGCCGCCGCCGGTTCTGTGGACTCGGGGCGACGTCGCCCTGTTCTCGCGCGAATCCGTCGCCGTGGTGGGCGCCCGGGTCGCCTCGGCGGGCGGTCAGCGGATCGCGCGCGGCCTCGCCCAGCAGTTGGGACAGGCGGGGTTCGTCGTTGTCTCGGGCCTGGCGCGCGGTATCGATTCAGCGGCTCATGCCGGGGCGATCGCGACGGGCACGGTTGCGGTGCTCGGCGGCGGGGTCGACGACGTCTATCCCTCCGAGAACGCCGGCCTCTATGACCAGATTGTCGAGCGAGGCTGTGTCGTGTCTGAAAGCCCGATGGGCGCGCGGGCCCAGGCGAGGGATTTCCCGAGGCGCAACCGGATTATCTCCGGCCTGTCGCGCGGCGTGATCGTGGTCGAGGCCGAACTTCGTTCAGGGTCCTTGATCACCGCGCGCCCGGCCAACGAGCAGGGACGGGATGTCTTCGCCGTACCGGGTTCACCACTGGATCCCCGCTCGAAGGGGCCGAACGAACTGCTACGGCAGGGCGCCATCCTGTGCGAAGGGATCGACGATGTCCGCCGCGCCTTCGAGACGCTGAGGACACTCCGCGAACCTCCGGTCGATCATCCCTTCGAGGGGGCTCCGGACGACATCGACGCTGCCTTCCTCAACAGGGTCGCAGACCTCCTTTCGCCGACGCCGACGCCGCGCGACGAGATCGCCCGCGCCCTTGACGCGCCGATCGGCGAAGTGGCCGCCGCGCTGCTGGAGCTCAGCCTCGCCGGGCGGGCGACCCTGCTGCCGGGCGGATCGGCCTCGATCTAGGCCGGGCGACGCCGGCCCGGCTCGGCGCGTTGCGCCCCGGAGCGCCTCAAAGGCTCGCCGGCCAGGGCCGCTGCGCTTTCCAGCAACCGTCCCAGCGCCATGGCGCTGATGTATTCACGCACGGGGAAATCCGTCGTTGCTTCGTCCTGCGGGGCCCTGATCGGGGTCGCTCCTGCCGTTTCACTCGCGCGCTGCATCGCCATAGCCCTTTCCATAGCCACCGGAGCCATTGGATACAACCTTGGGTATCTTGGCAACCTTAACGAGAGAATGAGCTGCAATGTCTCGCCCGGTTGACAGGGTTCGCAACCCCAACCACGTTCTGCCCCCCTCCTCCCAGACTGAGCCGTAATGAATCTCGTTATCGTCGAGAGCCCCGCGAAGGCCAAGACCATCAATAAATACCTCGGCCCGGACTTCGAGGTTCTGGCGTCCTACGGGCACGTTCGCGACCTGCCGTCCAAGGATGGATCGGTGAAGCCGGACGACGACTTCTCGATGGATTGGGAGATCGACGCCAAGGCGTCCAAGCGTCTCTCGGAGATCGCCGAGGCGGCCAAGCGCGCCGACCGCGTCATCCTGGCCACCGACCCCGACCGCGAGGGTGAGGCGATCAGCTGGCATGTTTTGGAAATCCTGACCAAGAAGAAGGTGTTGAAGGACACGCACGTCGAGCGCGTCACCTTCAACGCCATCACCAAGTCGGCCGTGCTCGAAGCCATGGCCAATCCGCGCCAGCTCGATATGGAACTGGTCGAGGCCTATCTGGCCCGCCGCGCGCTGGACTATCTGGTCGGCTTCACCCTGTCTCCGGTCCTGTGGCGCAAGCTCCCCGGCGCCCGTTCTGCGGGTCGGGTTCAGTCCGTCGCCCTGCGCATCGTCGTCGACCGCGAGATGGAGATCGAGCGGTTCAAGGCCCAGGAGTACTGGTCGATCGAGGCCGACCTGGCCGCCGACAGCCCGCCCTTCACCACGCGTCTGGTCAAGCACGAAGGCAAGCGGATCCAGCGTCTGGACATCCCCTCTGAGTCTGTTGCGTTCGCCGCCCGCGACGCGATCAAGGCCGGCGATTTCACCATCAAGTCGATCGAGAAGAAGCCGGTCCGCCGCTTCCCTTCCCCGCCCTTCACCACCTCGACCCTGCAGCAGGAGGCGTCGCGCAAGCTGGGCTTCGACGCCCAGCGCACCATGCGCGCGGCCCAGAAGCTGTACGAGGGCGTCGATGAGACCGGCGGCCTGATCACCTATATGCGGACCGACGGCGTCCAGACGACGCCCGAGGGCATCGCCCAGGCGCGCGAAGTCATCAGCGAGACCTTCGGCCCGGCCTTCGTCCCGGCCGAGGCCCGCTACTACAAGACCAAGGCCAAGAACGCCCAGGAGGCGCACGAGGCGATCCGCCCGACCAATATCGCCCGCCGCCCCGACAGTCTGCGGCTCGAGAGCGACCTGCAGCGCCTCTACGAACTGATCTGGAAGCGGATGGTCGCCTCCCAGATGGAGGCCGCGCGTCTGGACCGGACCACGGTCGAGGTCGAGACGCCCGACGGCCAGACGGGCCTGCGCGCCACCGGCCAGGTCGTGACCTTCGACGGCTTCCTGGCCGTCTACGAGGAAGGCCGCGACGAGAAGCAGAAGGGCGCCGAATCCGAGGAGGACGACGACACCGCCCGCCTGCCCGCGCTGAAGGAAGGCGCGAAGGCGAAGGTCGAGGCGATCCGCACCGAACAGCATTTCACCGAGCCGCCGCCCCGCTTCTCCGAGGCCACCCTGGTCAAGAAGCTGGAAGAGCTCGGCATCGGCCGGCCCTCGACCTATGCCTCGATCCTGACGACCCTGCGCGACCGCGAATACGTCCGGATGGACAAGAACCGCTTCTATCCCGAAGACAAGGGACGGCTGGTCACGGCCTTCCTGGAGCAGTTCTTCCGCAAATGGGTGGAATACGATTTCACTGCGGCGCTGGAGACCCGGCTGGACGAGGTTTCGGCCGGCGAGCTGAACTGGAAGGTGCTGCTGCGCGAGTTCTGGAGCGACTTCCATGTCGCGACCCAGGCGGCGGGCGAACTGCGCACCACGGCCATCCTGGACGCCCTGAACGAGAGCCTGGGGGCGCACATCTTCCCGATGAAGGAAGACGGCTCGGACCCGCGCGAATGCCCCCTGTGCAAACAGGGCCAGCTGAGTTTGAAGACCAGCCGCTTCGGCGCCTTCGTCGGCTGCTCGCGCTATCCCGACTGCAAGTTCACCCGGCCGGTGGCGGCCCCCGATGCAGCCGACGGCGGCGCCGAGGGCGGTGACCGGGAGCTGGGCGTCGATCCGGTGACCGGCCTGCCGGTACATCTGAAGATCGGCCGCTTCGGCCCCTATGTCGAAACCGCCGTGCCGGATGAGGAGAAGCCCAAACGCTCCTCCCTGCCCAAGGGCTGGAGCCCGGCGTCGCTGACGCTGGAGCAGGCCCTGCGCCTGCTGGGCCTCCCGCGCGAGGTGGGCGACCACCCCGAGGACGGCAAGCCGATCACGGCGGGTCTGGGTCGCTATGGCCCCTTCATCCTGCACGCCGGCACCTATGCCAATGTCGCCGACATCGACGAGGTGTTCGAGATCGGCCTGAACCGCGCCGTGGTCCTGCTGGCCGAGAAGCGGGCCGGCGGGTTCAAGGGCCGGGGCGCCGCCACAGCGCCGCTGAAGGACCTGGGCGCCCACCCCGAAACGGGCGAGCCGGTCCACGTCATGGCCGGCCGCTTCGGGCCGTATGTGAAGTCGGGCAAGATCAACGCCACGCTGCCCAAGGGCACGGCGCCCGAGGACATGACCATGGATGTCGCCGTGCCCCTGCTGGCCGCCCGCGCCCTAGTCGCGCCCAAGCCCAAGAAGGCCCCGGCGAAGAAGGCGGCGCCCAAGGCTGCCGCGGCGAAGAAACCCGCAGCCAAGAAGCCGGCCGCGAAGAAGGCCGCCCCGAAGAAGGCCCCCGCCGCGAAGAAGGCGGCGGAGTAGTCGCCGGATTCCCCGCCGGCTCCGGCTGGCGGGTCTGGGCCTTCCGGACTCCGGAGAATTCAGTACAGATCGTCCACTGAGTCCGGCTGGCCCGAACGCGAAAACACCGTGCGAAGTGTCCAATGCGTCCGAAGCGTTCGCTCATGATGATCCCTTCCGCACGAAAGGGATCAGTATGGGGGCGTTTCAGCGGGTGATGGATAAAAGGCCTCTCGTTAGAGCCGGGCCTTGATTTCAAAGGCGGATTCGGACGATCCGTTGATGGGTATGGCGCCAGAACGGAGCCTCCCTCGCCCGCAACGAGAGAGGGAGGCTGGCCGCATCAAGACGGACGTCAGCCCACGCGGCCGGCGGCGGCGGCGACGGCGTTCTGGTCAGCCAGGGTCTCGACCGTGTCGCCGGTCACGATGACGGCGGGGGCATCGGCGTAGGGGGCGCTGTTCATGCCAAGCGCATCCAGGGTGAGGACCACGCCGTCTCCGAAGGCGAACACGGGGGCGCCCTTGGACCAGGCGCGGGTGATGGCGTCATCGAGGGCGGCGCGGGACGCGGCGTCGCTGGATCCGCCCGGCACGACCAGGGCCTTCAGCGCGCCGTTATCGAGGTCGGCGACGCCGGCGGTGGCCAGCACGCTGGTCCCCCCGAGATTCAGATCAGCCTCACCGATCGACATCGGAGCCAGCGACAGGCCGCTGGAGCGGAGCGTGGCCTCGGCCTCGGGCATTTCGCCGAAATTCATGGCGCGGCGCATGGCCAGACCGACGCGGGCGCGGATGGGCGCGGGGTGATAGCCGTAGCGCGAACCGGGGTTGGAGCGGGGGGCGAACGGGGCTTTGCGTTGAGCGAACAAGGCGTCTCCTTCAGGATTGTCGGGTCCTGAGGGCTTGTCCGCGAAAGCAAGAACGCGCCGGCGCTGGGGGGCGTCGGCGGGCGGAAAAAGGGTTCAGGATAGGGCTTAGATGGGCAAGCGGGGCCGTATTTTCAACCCGTTGGGCCGGGGGTCACGGGTTCGTCATCGGGGCTGATGCGGCGAGGATGGCGGCGACCACCTCGTGCCGCCGGTTCTCGATGTCTGCATTCGCGAAGCGCAGGACGCAGAAATTCTGCTCGCGCAGGAAGACGTCGCGCTCGACATCGTGGAGGCTGGCGTCATGCGTCGGGCCGTCCGCTTCGACGATCAGACGGTGACGCAGGCAGGCGAAATCGGCGACGTAGCGGCCGATGACGACCTGCCGCCTGAACTTCAGCCCTCGCAGACGACGGTCCCGCAGCAGCCTCCACAGACGGCGCTCATAGAGCACCGGCTGACGCCGCATCGCCTTCGCTCGCCCCTGGAGCCATTCATCCATAGGTTATGATAGCTCTTCTCCCGTTGCGGGAGAAGGTGGCCGAGCGAAGCGAGGTCGGATGAGGGGTCGCGCCGACATCGAACGTCAGCTCTGCTCCAACCCCTCACTCCGACCGCCGGCGTGACCCCTCATCCGTCAGCCTTCGGCTGCCACCTTCTCCCGCAAGGGGAGAAGGCCGGAGTGAGCGGCCCACGCCGTGTCCACCCCCGTGCCCGTGGGTCGGCGAGAAGAGGAAGAGGCGGTGGGTCAGAGCGGAATATTATCGTGCTTCTTCCACGGGTTCGTCTGCTGTTTGTTCTTCAGCGTCCGGAGCGCCCGGATCAGTCTCCGCCGCGTGCCGTGCGGCATGATCACGTCGTCGATATAGCCCAGGCCTGCAGCCACGAACGGATTGGCGAAGCGGGCCTTGTACTCGGCCTCGCGGGCGGCCAGCGCCTCGGGATCGCCGGCTTCCTTGCGGAAGATGATCTCGACCGCGCCCTTGGCGCCCATGACGGCGATCTCGGCCGAGGGCCAGGCGTAGTTGACGTCGCCGCGCAGGTGTTTGGAGCTCATCACGTCATAGGCGCCGCCATAGGCCTTCCTCGTGATCACCGTCAGCTTGGGCACGGTGGCCTCGGCATAGGCGAACAGCAGCTTGGCGCCGTGTTTGATCAGGCCGCCGTATTCCTGGCGCGTGCCGGGCATGAAGCCGGGGACGTCGACGAAGGTGACCAGCGGGATGGAAAAGGCATCGCAGAAGCGCACGAACCGGGCGGCCTTGCGGCTGGAGTCGATGTCCAGCACGCCCGCCAGCACCTGGGGCTGGTTGGCGACGATGCCGATCGGCTGGCCATCCAGCCGGCCGAAGCCGCAGACGATGTTGCGGGCGAAGTCGGTGCCGATCTCGAAGAACTCGGCCTCGTCGACCGTCTTCAGGATCAGTTCCTTGATGTCATAGGGCTGGTTCGGATTGGCCGGGACCAGGGTGTCGAGCGAGGCCTCGTCGCGGTCGGGATCGTCGTAGCTGTCGCGGACCGGCGGCTTCTCGCGGTTGGACAAGGGCAAAAAGCCGATCAGGCGGCGGACCTCGCTGAGGGCCTCCAGGTCGTTCTCGAAGGCGCCGTCGGCGACGCCGGACTTCTGCGAATGCACGCGGGCGCCGCCGAGGTCCTCATGCGTCACGACCTCGTTGGTGACGGTCTTCACCACGTCGGGGCCGGTCACGTACATGTAGCTCGTGTCCTTCACCATGAAGATGAAGTCGGTGATGGCGGGGGAATAGACGTCGCCGCCGGCGCAGGGGCCCATGATGACGCTGATCTGGGGGATGACGCCCGAGGCCAGGGTGTTCTGGAGGAAGATGTCGGCATAACCCGCGAGGCTCTCGACACCCTCCTGGATGCGGGCGCCGCCGGCGTCGAACAGGCCAATGATCGGGGCGCCGTTGGTCAGGGCCATGGTCTGGAGCTTGACGATCTTGGCGGCATGCGCGCCGCTAAGAGAGCCCCCGAAAACCGTGAAATCCTTGGAGAAGACATAGACCAGACGACCGCCGATCGTGCCGCGTCCGGTGACCACGCCGTCGCCGGGGACGCGCTGGGTTTCCATGCCGAAGTCGTGCGAGCGGTGCTCGACGAACATGTCGGTCTCTTCGAAGCTGCCCTCGTCCAGCAGGACCTCGATCCGCTCGCGGGCGGTCAGCTTGCCCTTGGCGTGCTGGCTGGCGATGCGGGCGGGGCCGCCCCCCTGGCGCGCGGCTTCGCGGCGGGCTTCGAGCTGCTCAAGGATGGGTTTCATGGCGTTCGCTTCCGTGTCTTGCCCCTCGGGATTAGAAGGGGAAGCGTCGGGCGGCAAGGTCGTCGGCCACTTGGGAGGGGAAGACGATGATCAACGGCGGGCACGTGATGATCTACGACCGCAACACCGAGGCGATGAACGACTTCCTGCGCCAAGTGCTGGGGCTGACCGGTGTGGACGTGGGCGGCGGGCGCTGGATGCTAAAGGTCCCGCCCACCGAGCTCGCGGTGCACGAGACGGAGGGGGAAGGCAGCTTCGCCTTCTATTTCCAGTGCGACGAGATCGAGGCGACCGTGAAGGAGATCGAGGGACGCGGCGGCAAGTGCGGACCGCGCGCCGACCGGGGCTGGGGCGTCGTCTGCGAGATCTAGGGGCCGGGCGGGCGGATGCTGGCGCTCTATGAGCCGCGCCACCCGACCGCGCACGGGGGCTAGAGCCGCCGCTGCTCCGCCAGCTTGTCGATCATCCAGACGCGGGCCGACGGGATCGGCTTGTTCTGGGGGTGGAAGACGAACTGCTCGAGGAAATGGCCGGTCAGGTCGAGGCCCGACCGCACGTCGCCCTCGTCCAGACCCGCCTGGGCGCCCAGCATGAAGGGCGGTAGCTTCAGCAGCTTGTCGGCATAGGGGGCGCCGGCCTCGCGGGAGACGGCGCGGCCGGTGCGGGGGCTGACCCAGATCAGGTCGTCCATCGTGCCGGTGACGGCGCAGCGCGACAGGTCCAGGCCGAAGCCGAGATCCTCCAGCAGGCCCGCCTCGAAACGCACGAAGATAGCGGGCCAGACGGACGGGATCTGGAAGGCCGCCATCAGGGCCTCGAAGGCCAGGAAGGCGCCGGGGTGGGGCTCGCGTTCGGGCAGGGCGCCTTGCGCCACGGCGGCGGCAGCGGCGAGGCCGGTCAGGGCCAGCCCGTCGTCGAACAGGACGCTGGGCCCCTCCCCCACGGGCTCCAGACGAGCCGAGCCGAGGTGGTCGCTGGTCCGGGCGCGATAGTCGGCGATGACCCGGGCGCCGGGCTGCAGGAAGGGCTTCATGCGGCGCGACGCCCCGCCGGCGACATAGGCCGAGTGACGACCGTGGGTCTCGGTCAGCAGGTCGACGACCACCCCGGTGTCGCCATGGGCCCGCGCCGACAGGACGAAGGCCTCTTCGTGGAACTCCATCAGTCGGCGGGGGCCGCGGCCGGCGCCGGCGTCTCTTTCGCCGCCTCGAAGGTCGTGATGATGCGGGCGATGGGGCTGGCGAGGTCGTTGGGAACGGCGAGGCTGAGGACGTATTGCTCGATCTTCCAGCCGCCGTCGGTCAGCCGCATGACGCCCGAACCGCGCGTGCGGCCGTAGATGTCGTTGGTCAGCTGTTCCTCGAACCAGGCGATGCAGCGGCATTCGATCGGGGCGATGGTTATGGTCCGTTCAGTGGCCGGATAGGACCAGCCGTTGCCTCGATTGAAGTGCGGCGTGGCGTATTCGCGCAGCTCCGCGATGGTCCAGTGCTCGCCGGCGTCAGTGCCGACGAAGCGGGCGTCCGGCGTATAGAGGGCGAAATAGGCGTCGGCGTCGGCGGCGGCCGAGGCGACGTTCAACTGATCGAGAACGGCGGCGACCTGGGCCTCCGGCGTGGCCTGTAGCGCGGCGGCGAGGGCGAGGGCTGCGAACATGGCGGAGGCCTCCAGCGGGATGAACCCCAGTCCTAACCCCGATCGCCGCTTTCCGGAACCGGATAGGTGGTCGGCTTGAGCACCTTCGCCAGGGCGATCAGGTTGCGGGCGGCGTTGCGGCCCACGCGATCGGAATAGTCGTGGCCTTCGTCGGTATCGACGTAGTCGGCGCCGGGTCCCGGGCCGAGGTGCCAGTAGGTCCAGCTCTGCCCCGGGATGGTGAAGCCCATGTCGATCAGGCCTTGGCAGATCGTGGCAACGACATTGTGCGCGCCGTCCTCGTTGCCGGTGACGACGATGCCTGCGACCTTTCCGAAGGCGACCGGACGGCCCGTGTCGTCGGTTTCTCCGAACCAGGCGTCCATGCGTTCGAGCGCGCGCAGGGCGATGCTGGACATCTGGCCCAGCCAGATCGGGGTGGCGAAGACGACGATGTCGGCAGCCTTCAATTTCGCGTCCACGCCCGGCCACTGATCACCGTCCCCCTCGTCGGCGCTGACGCCGGGCTTGATGTTCAGGTCGACGAGGCGGATCAGTTCGACCTCGGCGCCGCCCTTCTCAAGCTCGGCGATGACCACTTTCGCGAGCGCCTCGGTCGATGAGGTCTTGGGCGGAGGCTTGAGGGTGCAGTTCAGGACGACGGCGCGCATGGTGTTCTCCGGGCTGCGGATTGCACCAACGATACGAGCCCCTGCGTCGTTCCGTTCCTTTATTTAACCGGACGGTTGACAACGCGATCCGACAGGTTCATTTAACCGATCAGTTCAACACGAAACCCGCCATGCAGACCGATCCCCTCTCCGCCAAGTTCGCCGCCCTGGCCGACCCGACCCGTCGGGCCATCCTGGCCCGGCTGACCGAGGGCGAGTGTTCGGTCAGCGACCTAGCGGAACCGTTCGACATGAGTCTGCCGGCGGTCTCGAAGCATCTGAAGGTGCTGGAAAAGGCCGGCCTGATCTCTCGCGGCAAGGAGGCCCAGTGGCGCCCTGCCCGACTGGAGCCGATGGGCATGAAGGGCATGGCCGAGTGGCTGGAACACTACCGCCGCTACTGGGACCAGAGCTTCGACCGCCTGGAAGATTATTTGCGCAAGATTCAGAAAGGAAACGACGATGGCAAAAGAAACTGAGACCAATCCCTGCGACACGGACGGCGCGGCACACGCCTTCGACCTGATGCTGGAACGCATTATCGATGCGCCGCCGGAGAAGGTCTTCAGGGCCTACACGGACCCCGCGATCCTAGCCCAGTGGTTCGCGCCCAAGCCCTGGAAGATCGTCGACCCGATCATCGAGGCCCGCGTCGGCGGCCGCTTCAACTTCACCATGCACGGCCCGGACGGCGAGGTGTTCCCGAACAGCGGCGTCTTCCTGGAGGTCGTACCGAACCGCCGCATCATCACCACCGACGCCTTCACCTCCGGGTGGAAGCCCGCGGGCCAGCCCTTCATGGTCGCCCGTGTCGACATGGAGCCGACCGCCGACGGCAAGACGAAATACACGGCCGTCGCCAGCCACTGGAACGAAGACGCGATGAAGCAGCACGAGCAGATGGGCTTCCACGAGGGCTGGGGCACGGTCGCCGACCAGCTTGCCGAAATCGTGAAGACGTTCTGATCCGATGAGCCCCGTCGTCGCCGAGGCTCCGTCCCGCCCGACCCTGAACCTGCAGCGCGTCTTCGACGCGCCGCGCGACCTGGTCTGGCGCGCCTGGTCCAACCCGGAGATCCTGGTCCTTTGGATGGGGCCGGTCGAATGGCCGGCCGTCAGCGCCACAGTCGACTTCCGGGTCGGCGGCGAGTGGCGCATCTGCCTGCGCTCACCGACGACCGGCGAGGACCTTTGGCAGGGCGCGGTCTATCGCGAAATCGTCGCCCCCGAACGGATCGTCTTCACCTTCAGGTGGGACGAGAGTCACGAGGACGGTCCGCCCGTCGACACCCTTGTGACCGTCCGCTTCGCCGACACGGCGGACGGCCGGACACACATGGACTTCACCCACGAGGGTCTGAAGTCCGAACAGAGCCTGACCGGCCACAGGCACGGCTGGACCTCCACCACCGACAGGCTGGAAGCCTGGCTGGCCGCCAACCCCGACTGAAGGAGCAGACCATGAAGATCGTGACCAGTCTGAGCTTCCCCGGCACCTGCCGCGAAGCCTTCGATTTTTACGCCGGCGCTCTCGGCGGCGAGATCACGGCCGCCATCCCCTATGGCGAGGGTTTCCCCGGCATGCCGACGCCGCCGCAAATCCGCGACTGGCTGATGCACTGCTGGCTGCAGGTCGGCGACCAGGCGATCATGGGCTCCGACATGCACCCGGACTTTGCGCCGGACATTCACAAGCCCAAGGACGGCTTCGACGTCACCCTGCATTTCGACAAGGTCGAGGATGCTCGCCGTATCTTCAAGGATCTGTCGCAGGGCGGCGAGGTCCGCATGCCCTTCGCCGAGAGCCCCTGGTCGCCCGGCTTCGGCGGCTTCACCGACAGGTTCGGCGTACCGTGGATGATCAACACCATGCCGGCGGTGCAATCGTGAAGGCCTCGCCCATGGTCTGGTCCGGCCGCGTCCTGACCGGCCTGTTCGCCCTGTTCATGCTGGGCGCCTCGATCGCTCCGAAATTCATGGGCATGCCGATCGCGGCCCAGACCCTGGTCGATCTGGGCTGGTCGGCGGAGTGGGTGTTGCCGATCGGGATGATGGAGTTCGGCTTCCTGGCCCTCTACCTCTATCCGCGCACCAGTGTCCTGGGAGCCGTCATGATGACCGGCCTGCTCGGCGGTGCGATGGCGACCCAGGTGCGGATCGGCAATCCCCTGTTTAGCCATCAGCTGTTCGGCCTCTACCTCGGCCTGATCATGTGGGGCGGGCTGTGGCTGCGGGATTCGCAGCTGCGGGCCCTGTTCCCCTTCCGCAGAGCGTAGGTCGATGCGCAGGATCACCGCCTCCACCTTCGTCTCGCTGGACGGCGTCATGCAGGCGCCGGGTGGACCGACGGAGGACCCCAGCGGCGGCTTCCCCTTTGGGGGATGGCTACCGCCCTTCTTCGACGACGTGGTGGGCCAGTTTGTCGGCGAGGCCATGGGTCAAGACTACGACCTGCTGCTGGGCCGCAAAACCTATGAGATCTTCGCCGCCCACTGGGGCCACTCCGGCGACGAGATGGGGGCCCTGTTTACGACCATCGCCAAGTACGTAGCGGCCGGCGCGGACACGCCCATGAACTGGAACAACAGCCACCGGCTGGAAGGCGACGTCGCGCAAGCCGTCGCGAAGCTTAAGGCGGGTGGCGACAGGAGCCTGCTGATCCAGGGAAGCAGCACCCTTATCCAGACCCTGCTGAAAGCCGACCTGATCGATGAGATCTCGACTCTGACCTTCCCGCTCGTGCTGGGCCAGGGCAAGCGGCTGTTCGAGCCGAGCGGCCACGCCCGGGTCTGGACGCTGGTCGAAACGCGGCATTCGCCGTCCGGCGTCGTCGCCAGCCGCTACCAGCGCGCGGGAATGGTCACGACCGGGTCCTTCCAGATGTCCGATCCGAACAAGGAAGAAGCCGCGCGTCAGGCCCGGATGCGCCGGGAAGGCTAGTCCGCCAAGGCCGTCGGGAAAGCGTGGCCGAGGGCCTCGGCCATCGCCTGTTGCGAGATCAGCAGCACCTGCTGTTGCTGATGATAGTTGTTCGACAGCACGATCACGGCGATCCGCTTGTCCGGCTGCCAGACCTCGATGTTGCGGAAGCCCGACCAACTGCCGGTATGGTAGATTTCCCAGTCCTGGAAGGCGGGGTTGACCCGCGTGCCCAGCCGGTTGGCCATAAGGCCGTAGCCCCAGGCGCGATGCGGCCGCCCGCCGCGCTCGTTCGGCTGGTCGGCGGGAGAATGGTCCATGATCATCTGGGCGTAGCTGTATGGGCTCAGGACATTACCGCCGTGCAGGGCCTGTTTCCACACCAGCTGATCGTCCAGGGTCGAATAGAGGGCGCCGGCGCCGGCCACGATCGAGACGTTCGGATTGCGCTGGGCCGTCAGCCCCTCGGGGAAGGTCGCGTGGCCGGTGACGATGCCGAGGTCCGTATCATCGTCGAAGCCGGTGTCGGTCATGCCGAGCGGCTCGAAGAAAGCCGTGCGTAGATAGTCGGGGAAGCGCTGGCCGCTGGCCTTCTCGACGATGGCGGCGGCCAGGTTGAAGCCGGCGTTGTTATACCGGACCTTGGTTCCCGGCTCGAACGACAGCCGGAACAGTCTGGAGTCCTCGGTCAGTTCGTCAAGCGTCGCGGGGGTGGTGCGGCGATTGCCCCAGCCGGGGCGGGCCATCAGGTCGGGAATGCCGGAGGTGTGCGAGATCAGGTGATGGATCTTCAGCGGCGCCCAGGCGGCGGGGCACGGCTGGATCCATTGGCAGACCGGATCGCCGATGGTCAGCTTGCCGTCGTCCTGCAGCTTCAGAATGGCGGCGGCGGTGAACTGTTTCGAGATGGAGGCGAGGCGGAAGCGCGAACCGACCCGCAGCGGGGCCGCGGTGGCGACGTCGGCGGTTCCGTAGGCCTGGCGGAACAGGATCTCGTCGCCGCGTGCGACCAGGACGGCGCCCATGAACCGGCCGGCGTCGGCCTCGCGTTGCAGGCGGGCGGTCAGTTGCGGCAGGGCCTCGACGACCTCGACCGGTGGGCGCGCCGGCAGGGGCGCGAGACGCGACGAAGCCGTCGGCGACGGCTGCGAGGTCAGGACCGCGGCGAGACCGGCGCCCCCTATCAGGACGACGGCGGCGATCAGGCCGAGGAAGAGCCGAGGATGGTTCCCGGCGGTACGCGGAACGTGAAACATCGGGCTTGGTTAGCCAGTTTTTGGGATTCGTCATCCCACGAACCGATCCCATTTAAGTCATCCCCCACTCTTTTCCGTCATCCTTGGGGGGCGCAGCGAACCCGAGGACCCAGCTTCACCGACCTGTCGCTGCAGAACGATAACGGTGCGTCGAGACCCGGGGGCTGGGTCCTCGGGACAAGCCCGAGGACGACGGAAGCGTATGGGTGAGCGACGGATGGGGTGTTCGACTACGCGTTGAAATCCAGGCCGAACTGGGCGTAGAGCGCGCGGCTGTCCTGCCACTTCGGATCGACCTTGACGGTGATGAACAGGTGAACCGGACGGTCCAGCAACTCCGTCAGTTCCTCGCGCGACTTCTGGCCGATCCATTTCAGGGTCTGGCCGCCCTTGCCGAGGATGATGGGGCGCTGGCTCTCGCGCTCGACATAGATGGTCTGTTCGATGCGGGCCGAGCCGTCGGCTTTCTCGTCGAAGGCAGTCGTCTCCACGGCGGCGGAATAGGGCAACTCCTCGTGAACGCGCAGATAGACCTTCTCGCGCGTGATCTCGGCGGCGAGGACGCGGATCGGCACGTCGGCGGACTGGTCTTCGGGATAGAGCCAGTGGCCCAGCGGCATATCGCGTGCCAGACGCTGTTTAAGGTCGTCGACGCCGTCGCCCGAAAGAGCCGAGATCATATAGACCTCCGAATAGACGCCGGTCTCGAACAGGCTGTGCGACAGGGCCAGCAGGGTGTCGCGGCGCATGCCGTCGATCTTGTTGAGCACCAGGATGACCTTGGTCCCCGTGGATTTCAGGTTGGCTATGATGGTCTCGGTGTCCTCCGCCGACTTGCGGTCCGCGCCCGTGCCGTCCTTGCCCTCGGAGGCGATATGAGAGGCGGCGTCAATCAGGTGGACGACGACGTCGGCGTCCTGGGCCCCGCCCCAGGCGGAGGCCACCATGGCCCGCTCCAGGCGGCGCCGCGGGGTGAAGATGCCGGGGGTGTCGACCAGCACGATCTGGGCGTCGCCCTCGATGGCGATGCCTCGCACGGGAAACCGCGTCGTCTGGACCTTCTGGGTGACGATGGAGACCTTGGATCCCGTCAGCCGGTTCACCAGCGTCGACTTGCCGGCGTTCGGCGCGCCGATGATGGCTGCAAAGCCCGCGCGGTGCTGGGGGTTGGTATCGGTCAAATCACGCCTTCACGTTGGAGCATGGCCATGGCGGCCGCTTTTTCCGCGTCCTGACGCGAACGTCCAGGAGCGGTCAAGGGTTCGACCCCTTCGATGGAAACCTCGACCGTGAAGGTCGGGGCGTGGTCGGAGCCGGTCTGGCCCACGACGCGATAGGTCGGCAGGGGGCGACCCTGGCCTTGCGACCATTCCTGCAGGGCGGACTTGGGATTGTTCAGGGCGCGCGGCGCCGGCGTGGCCAGTTCTTCGGCCCAGACGCGGTCAAACATGGCGCGGGCGGCGTCCAGGCCTCCGTCGAGGAAGACGGCGGCCAGCAGGGCCTCGATGGCGTCGGCGACGACCCCCTCCTTGCGACGACCGCCGGATTTGGTCTCGCCGGGCGAGAGACGCAGGGCCTCGCCGATGCCGAGACGATCGCCGACGCGGCCGCAGGCGTGCTTATCGACCAGCGCATGCAGACGCGAGGACAGTTCGCCCTCGTCGGCCGCGGGATAATCGTTGTGCAGCCGCTGGGCGACCAGCAGGCCGAGGACGCGGTCGCCGAGGAACTCGAGCCGTTCGTTGTGGCGCGCGGGCTTTCCGGCGGCCTTGTCGGCCCCCTCCCCCACGCTGGAATGGGTCAGCGCCCGCTCCAGAAGGGCGGGGTCGCGGAACACATGGCCGATGCGGTCGACCAGCGCGGTCACCGCCTCGGCGCGGACATTGGCCATCAGTCGAGGACGCGGAAGAAGCGGCTGGGCCGGACATTGGCGAACCAGCTGACCGGATTGAACAGCGAAGCCCCCGGCTCCCACGAGAACATGATGATCTCGGCCTTGCCGACGAGGTTCTCGTCCGGGACCAGGCCGACGCCGGCCGATTCCTGAACGCGGCTGTCGATCGAGTTGTCGCGGTTGTCGCCCATCATGAAATAGTGGCCCGCCGGGACTTCATAGACCGGGGTGTCGTCAAGATCGCCCCCGGGGCCGAAGTCCTGGATGGTGATGGTCTTGCCGCCCGGCAGGGTCTCGCGCACCTGGGTCACCGGACGCGGGCCGAAGATGTCGTTGACCTCGCCCGTGCTGACGACGACGTCCTGAACCGGCTGGCCGTTGATATAGAGCTTGTTGGCGATCATCTGGATCTGGTCGCCCGGCAGGCCGATGACCCGCTTGATATAGTCGGTCTTGTCGTCGCGCGGCAGTTTGAACACGACGATGTCGCCGCGCGCCGGCGCGCGACCGAACACCCGATCGTCGCCCAGCGGCAGGTTGATCGGCAGCCCCGACGAGAATTTGGAATAGCCGTAGGCCCATTTGGACACGACGATGTAGTCGCCCTCGTAGAGGTTGGGCTCCATCGAGGCCGACGGGATGGTGAAGGGCTGGAACAGCAGGACGCGCAGGACGAAGGCGATGGCGAGGGCCACGACGACGGTCTTGACGATCTCCAGCGTCTCCGAGCCGACAGAACCGCCGTCGTCGTCGTTCTCGTCGTCCTTGACGCGGACCTGGGCGGGGCCGGGGATCTTTTCCGTCTTGTCGTCGAAGGGGGCGTCGCCGGCGTCGCTCCAGATGGGACGATGCGTGGCCGAGATCACGACGGGATCAGGGGTGACCGTGTGATCGCTCTCGGAGGCGGCGAACTCCGCCTCGGGCGTCACGGCATCCGGCTCGGTCGGGGTCAGGTCGAGATCGTCGGGCGACACGTCCTGGCTGACCACGGAGGACGATTCAGCGTCCGTCGTGTCGACCACGGGCTTTTCGCCGTCTTCGGGCTTGTTGTCGCTCATCGTGTGAAAGCTCGATCCCTGGCCGCCGAACGCGGCTCGTATCCGCGCACGGGTATAGCCCGATTACGCCGTGGGCAAGGCTTCGATCACCACGAAGGCGAGTGCATAGGGGTGTTCGTCGGAAAGCGTCAGATGAATGTGCGGGGTGTGGCCCGCAGGCGTCAGCCGCTTCAGGTGCTCCGCCGCCGGGCCGGTCAGGGCCAATGTCGGCTGGCCCGAGCTCAGGTTCACCACACCCACGTCCTTCCAGTAGACGTCGCGGCGCATGCCGGTGCCCAGGGCCTTGGCGCAGGCCTCCTTGGCCGCAAACCGTTTGGCGTAACTCCAGGCGACGTCCGGCTTGCGTTCGGAGCGGGCGCGTTCGACCGCAGTAAAGCAGCGGGTCTTGAAACGGTCGCCGTAGCGGTCAATCGATCCCTGGATGCGCCGGATGTCGGTCAGATCGGCTCCGACGCCGATGATCACGTCCCAGGTCCGGTCAGGGCGGCCTCCATAGCCCCGCGCATCCGTCGGATGGCGGCGGCGAGCCCCACGAACACCGCCTCCCCGATCAGGAAATGGCCGATGTTGAGCTCGCGGATCTCGGGGATGGCCAGGACCTCGGCGGCGGTGTCGTAGTCCAGACCGTGGCCGGCGTGGACCTCCAATCCAAGGATCTCGGCCTGGGCGCAGGCGGCGGCGAGGCGATCGAACTCCACGCCGCGCTGTCCAGCCGGCAGGTGGCAATAGCGGCCGGTGTGGAACTCCACGACCTGGGCGCCGACGGCGGCGGCGGCCTCGACCTGGTCGGCCGAGGGATCGATGAACAGGCTGACGCGGATACCGGCGTCGCTCAAAGCCCGGACCACGGGCGCGATGCTCGCCTCGTGTCCGGCCACGGCCAGACCGCCTTCGGTGGTGACCTCCTCGCGCCGTTCGGGCACGAGACAGGCGGCGTGGGGCCGGTGACGCAGGGCGATGGCCAGCATCTCGTCGGTCACGGCCATCTCGAAGTTCAGCGGCTTGCCGGCCGCCGAGCACAGGGCGGTCAGGCGATCGATGTCGGCGTCGCCGATGTGGCGGCGATCCTCACGCAGGTGGGCGGTAATGCCGTCGGCGCCGGCGCCGATGGCCTCTTCGGCCGCGCGCACGGGATCGGGATGGACGCCGCCCCGCGCGTTCCGGACCGTCGCGACATGGTCGATATTGACGCCGAGGCGGACGGGCGGGCGCATCACTTGGACAGCCGCCGGCTGCCCGGATCCTCGACCGGGATCGCCGCCAGTTCAGGCGGCAGGGCGTCGGCGGGCCAGGCCGGCACGTCCAGCGTCGCGAGGGCCACCAGCGGCACGCCGACATCGGCCCGGCCGCCGGAGCGGTCGACGATGCAGGCGGCGGCCACGACGGTGCCGCCGGCGGCCTGGATGGCGGCGATGCATTCGCGGCTCGACAGGCCCGTGGTGACGATGTCCTCGACCATGACGACCCTCTCGCCCGGCTCGACATGGAAGCCGCGCCGCAGGTTGAACGCCCCGCCCTCGCGCTCGACGTACATCGACCGCACGTTCAGGTGTTTCGCCGTCTCATAGCCCGGGATGATGCCGCCGACGGCCGGAGAGATGGCCACATCGACCGGACCGACCGTGGCCACGACCTTGTCCGCCAGAGCCTTACACAGCCGCTCGCAACGGGCGCCGTCCATGAAGACCAGATTCTTCTGCAGGAAGACCGGGCTGTGTAGCCCCGACGAGAGGACAAAATGTCCCTCGCGCAGGGCGCCCGCGGCGCGGAACTCGTTCAGGACGTCTTCGGTGTTCATGCGGTGGTCTTAGGACCAAGCAGCCGCGAGGTGAAGCGTCAGCGTGACAAGCGGGTGTCGCATTCCGCCACACCCTCCGCGACCCCGAGGTCGACATAGAGTCGCCGCGCCTCGGTCCAGTCAACGACCGCTTCCCCGGACCGTCCCAGGGCGTCCAGCGCCAAGGCCTTGAGCCGGAGCGAATTGGCGAGATCAAGCCCCCGATCCGGCAAACCGAAATAGATATCGGCCGCCTCGGTCGCCTCGGCCAGAGCGGCTGCAGCCCGGGCCTCCAGACGCGCAAGGTCAGAGCTGTGACGAAGCTCGTAGGCCCGTTCCAGATCATCCATGCCAGCCTCCGCTGATCCGATCAGTATTCCCGACTCTCGGCCTGGCGCTCTTCCAGATGGCCGTCCTTCAAGGCGAAGACGCGGTCCATATGGCCGGCCAGTTCCATGTTGTGGGTGGCGATCAGGGCGGCGACGCCGGTCTCCTTGACCAGTTTCTGGAGCGACTCGAAGACCGTCTGGCTGGTGGCGGGATCGAGGTTGCCCGTCGGCTCATCGGCTAGCAACAGGCGCGGCCTGTTGGCCAGGGCGCGAGCCAGGGCGACGCGTTGCTGTTCCCCGCCCGACATCTGGGCGGGCTGGTGCAGGGTGCGTTCGGAAAGGCCGAGAGCGCCCAAGGCTTCCTCGGCGCGCGCGCGGGCCTGATCCAGAGAATGGCCGGCGATCCGCATCGGCAGGGCGACATTGTCGCGCGCGTCGAACTCCGGCAGCAGGTGGTGGAACTGGTAGACGAAGCCGACGCGGCTGAGGCGCAGGCGGGTGCGGGCGCGCTCATCGAGCTGACCGACATCCTCGCCGTCGATCCGCACCTCTCCCGAGGTGGGACGCTCCAGCAGACCCGCGGCGTGCAGCAGGGACGACTTACCGGATCCCGACGGGCCGATCAGCCCGACCAGTTCACCGGGGAAGATATCCAGATCGACGCCCTTCAGCACCGTCAGGTCGCCCTGGCCGGTCGTATAGGTGCGCGTCACCCCGCGCAGGGAGAGAACCGGGCTACTCATAGCGCAGGGCCTCCACCGGATCGATCCGCGACGCGTTCCATGACGGCGGCAGGCTGGCGAGACAACTCATCAGCAGGGACCAGAAGGCGACCCACATAACGTCGACGGGATCGACCTCGGCCGGGATGGCATCGAGCATATAGACGTCGGCGTTGAACAGCTGGACGCCGGTAATCGCCTCCAGGAAATGCTGGATCGCGCCGATGTTCAGGCAGAACAACAGGCCCAGGGTCAGCCCCGCCAGTGTTCCGGCCACGCCGATGGTGGCGCCGGCCATGAAGAAGACGCGCAGGATCGACGAGGGGCTGGCCCCGATGGTGCGCAGAATGGCGATGTCGCGGCCCTTGTTCTTCACCAGCATGACGATGCCGGAAATGATGTTCATGGCGGCGATGGCGACGACGAGGCCGAGGATGATGGACATCGCCACCCGCTCGACCTTCAGCGCGCCCCAGAAGGCCGCCAGCTTGTCACGCCAGTCGACGACGAAGCCGCCAGGACCGGCCGCCTCGCGGACAGGCGCGAGATATTCGCCGACGCGGTCGGGATCAGCGACCTTCATCTCGATGACGTCCCACAGACCCTCCTTGCCGAAGAACAACTGGGCCTGTTCGAGCGGCATGAAGATGAAGGCGCGGTCGTAGTCGGCGGTGCCCGACGAATAGGTGCCGCCGACGGTGTAGGTCTTGTTCAGTCCACCGAGGTTGCCGAAGGCCGAGTCGGCGCCGGTCGGCGAATAGATCTCGATCGGATCGCCGACCCGCAGGCCCAGCGAATCCGCCAGGGCCTGGCCGATCAGGACATTGTCGCCGCCATAGGCGCCCTGGCCGAAGCTGGCGCGCGCCTGGTCCGACAGGCTGGCGTTGACGTATTGCATGGTGTCGAGGTCGGAGGGGGCGATGCCGCGTACGAAGGCGCCAGTCGTCTGGCCACCCGCGCGAATGATGGCCTGGGACTCGGTCAGGGGGGTGACGCCGACGACGCCCTCGACTCCGCGCAGGCGGTCGACGATGGCGTCGCGGTTTGGTGCGTTCAGGACCTCGCCCTGGACATACATATGGCCGTTGAAGCTGAGCATCCGGCCCAGCAGTTCATTCCTGAACCCGGCCATGATGCTCATCACGCTGATCAGCACGGCGACGGCCAGCATGATGCCGATGAAGGAGATGATGGCGATGGTCGCGACCCCTCCCTCCTTGCGCCTGGCGCGCAGGTAACGCAGCGCGAGGCCGATCTCCCAGGAAGAGAAGGCGCCGGCGGGCCTGGGCGCCGGCGTGACCGATGTGGCCGTCAACCGATGGCCTCCAGCGCAACGGCGAGCGGCACGGTCGACTTCTCACCGGTCGCCCGGCGCTTAAGCTCGACCACGCCCTCGGCCACGCCCTTGGGACCGATGACCAGCTGCCACGGGATGCCGATCAGGTCGGCGGTGGCGAACTTGCCGCCCGGGCGCTCGTCGGTGTCGTCATAGAGGACCGACTTTCCAGCCTTCTCCAGGGCATCCACGGCTGCCTCGCAGGCCTCGCAGACCGACGGGTCGTTGGCGCGCAGGTTGATGACAACAACGTCGAACGGAGCCACGGCGTCGGGCCAGATTATCCCAGCATCGTCATGGCTGGCCTCGATGATGGCGCCCAGCAGACGCGACACCCCGACGCCGTAGGAGCCCATGTGGACATCGGTATCGACGCCGTCCGGCCCCGCGACCTTCGCCTTCATAGGGGCCGAGTACTTCGTGCCGAAGTAGAAGATGTGGCCAACCTCGATGCCGCGCGCGGTCAGGCGGTCGCCTTCCTCCGTCTGGCTTTCGAACTGGGCAGCGTCGTGCATCTCCTCGGTCGCCGCATAGAGCGAGGTGCGGCCGTCGACGATGGACTGCAGGTCGTTCCAGTCGACGTCGGGACCCGGCGCCGGCATCTCTACGAGGGCCTTGTCGCAGAAGACCTGGCTCTCGCCCGTGTCAGCCAGGACGATGAACTCGTGGCTCAGGTCGCCGCCGATCGGACCCGTGTCGGCGCGCATCGGCACGGCCTTCAGACCCAGACGGGCGAAGGTGTTCAGATAGGCCACGAACATGCGGTTGTAGGCCCGGCGGGCGGAGGCCTCGTCGATGTCGAAGCTGTAGGCGTCCTTCATCAGGAACTCACGGCCCCGCATGACGCCGAAGCGCGGCCGACGCTCGTCGCGGAACTTCCACTGGATGTGAAACAGGTTCAGCGGCAAGGCCTTGTAAGATTTAACGAAACTCCGGAAAATGTCGGTGATCATCTCCTCGTTGGTGGGGCCGTAAAGCAGCTCGCGCTCGTGCCGGTCCGTGATGCGCAGCATCTCCGGCCCGTAGGCGTCGTAGCGGCCCGACTCGCGCCACAGGTCTGCCAGTTGCAGCGTCGGCATCAACAGCTCGACGGCCCCTGCCCGCTCCTGCTCTTCGCGCACGATCTGCTCGATGCGGTTCAGGACGCGCAGACCCAGCGGCAGCCAGGCGTAGATGCCGGCGGCCTCCTGTTTGATCATTCCGGCGCGCAGCATCAGCTGGTGCGAGACGATCTGGGCGTCGGACGGCGCCTCTTTCAGCGTGGGCAGGAAATAGCGCGACAGGCGCATGGGCGTCTCGAATTCGGAAGGCGTCAGGGGTGGTCAGCTTTAAACGCGAGGACAGGGCGAAAGCTAGGCCAATCCTCCCCCGTCGGGGAGGTGGAAGCGAGCGCTTCGCGAGCAGACGGAGGGGGCTCGCCGCGCACTCCGTGTCTGGGGCCGGCGCCCTCAACCGCTTCGCGGGCCCGTCGTCGGATCGCATGCGATCCTTCCTCCACCCCCAGATGGGGGAGGATTCAGGGAACCGGCGGGGCGAGGTCCGGCAGAGGCATCCAGCCGATGAAGACCAGCCACATCACGAACATCCACAGCAGGAACGACACCCAGGTCGTGGTGATGAATTTCCGCTTGAGGTTCGGCGTCTTCGGCGCGCCCCACTGGCTGCCGTCGGTCGGCGGCTCGTGCGTCTCGCTGGACGTGCCCAGCGGCAGGACGGTGAACAGAACCACCCACCAGACGACAATGTAGATGGCGAACATGGTGATCGGGCCGATGGGCATGTCAGTGAGCTTCCTTCGGAGTTTCCATCAGCTCGACCAGAACGCCGCCCATGTCCTTCGGGTGCAGGAACAGGATGGGGGTGCCGTGGGCGCCGATACGGGGTTCGCCAGTGCCGAGGAGGGTCGCGCCCCTGGCCCGCATGGCATCGCGGGCGATCAGGATGTCCTGCACCTCGAAGCAGACGTGATGCTGGCCGCCTCTCGGGTTTTTGGCCAGGAAGCCATGGATCGGGCTGTCGTCGCCCAGCGGCTCGATCAGCTCAATCTGGCTGTTGGGCAGGTCGATGAAACAGACGCGCACGCCCTGGGCCGGCAGGTCGAACGGCTTCCCGGCCTGGGTTGCCCCCAGCATGTCGCGATACAGGGCGACGCTGGCCTCGATGGAGGGCGTGGCGACGCCGATGTGGTTCAGTTTGCCGATCATTACAGCCTCAGGATCACCGTCTCGACGATCGGGCGGCGGTCCCAGATCTGTTGCGAGGCCTTCTTCAGCACTCGCGCCACGGCCTGTTCGACCACCGTGTCGTCATCGCGAGCATCGTTCTTCAGGGAGCCCACAACCTGCTCGACGCGCTCGGCCAGGTCGTCCAGGGCATCGCCCAACGGGGTGACCTCGTCGCCCGGCAGACCGATGGCGCGGACATCGATGTCCGAGACGATCCTGCCGCGCTTGTCCATGGCGAAGCTGACCACCAGAACCCCGTTGGTCGAGGCGTGACGACGCTCGCGCAGGGCCTCTCCCTTCTCGGTGACGACCATGCCGCCGTCGACATAAAGACGGCCGTTCGGCACCTCGTCGATGATCACGGCCTTGCCGGGCGCCAGACGAACGAGGTCGCCGTTGCGCGGCGTCACCGTCTCCTCGACGCCGAGGTCGCGGGCGAAGGCGGCGTGTTCCATCAGGTGGCGGCGCATGCCGTGGGTCGGCACCGAGATGCGCGGACGGGCCCAGGCGTACATCTGTTTGATCTCGTCGCGGCACGGGTGGCCGGAGACGTGGATGCCGGGGTGATCCTTCTCGGTGTAGAGGCGCACGCCCCGGTCGGCCATCCGGTCCTGCAGGTTGGCGATCGGCAGCTCGTTGCCGGGAATGACCCGCGACGAGAAGATGCAGTGGTCGCCCAGCCCCAGCTTGATGAAGGGGTGCGAACCGTCGGCGACGCGCGACAGGGCGGCGCGATCCTCGCCCTGGCTGCCGGTGCACAGATACAGGATCTCGTCCGCCGGCCAGTGACGGGCTTCATCCTCGGTCAGGATGCGCTGCGAGTCATTGAACAGGCCGACGTGGCGGGCGGCGGCGGTGATGCGGTGCATCGACCGGCCGGCCAGGGCGACGCGGCGCCCGGCCTTGTCCGCCGCCTTGATGACGCTGACCATGCGGGCGACGTTGGAGGCGAAACAGCCGACAGCGATGCGGCCCTTCTTGAGACTGCCGATCAGTTCGATGAGGCCGTCCTGGGCCTCCGTCTCCGAACCGGCCTCACCCTCGACGAAGACGTTGGTGCTGTCGCAGACCATGGCCAGCAGGCCGTCATCGCCCATCTTCGTGATCGTGGCGATGTCGGTCGGCTGACCGATGACCGGGGCGGGATCCAGCTTCCAGTCGCCGGTGTGGAAGACCGTGCCCAGGGGCGTCGTGATCTTCAGACCGTTCGGCTCGGCGATCGAGTGGGTCATGGTGACGAAATCGACCTGGAACGGGCCGAGGTCGACGTGGCCACCGATCGGGATCTCGATGATCTTGACGTCCCTGACGCCGTTGTCGCGCAGCTTCTCGCGGATCAGGAAGGCGGTGAAGGGGGTGGCGTACAGTGGCGCCTTCATGCGGCTCCACAGCCAGGGCAGGGCGCCGATATGATCCTCGTGCGCGTGGGTCAGGACGATGCCGCGGATGTTCTCGCCCTCGAGGAAGGACGGATCCGGGACGATGATGTCCACGCCGGGCGTCGACAGGTCGCCGAAGGTCACGCCGACGTCGACGATCATCCACTGGCGATTGTCTTCCGGCCCGTAGCCGTAGCAGTTCAGGTTCATACCGACCTCGCCAGAGCCGCCGAGCGGCAGGAAGACGAGTTCGTCGTTGGCCGAAGCCTTGGTTTGTTTTGTCATGTGTCCGTCAGATGGGTATTGCGGCGCCAGATTTCGAGCATGCCGCGGATGGTCAGGTCCGGATCGAACCGGTCGATGGATGGGGTCGCCCCCTCGAACAGGGAGGCGACGCCTCCGGTTCCGATGACGGTCATGGGTTTGCCCCACTCCGCCTTGATGCGTGAGACCATGCCCTCGATGAGGCCGACATAGCCCCAGAAGACGCCGGACTGCATGTTGGACACCGTGTCCTTGCCGATGACCGTGTCCGGCTTCTGGATGGCGATGCGCGGCAGCATGGCGGCCGCCTCGTGCAGGGCCTGCAGGGAAAGATTGATGCCGGGCGCAATGGCCCCGCCCTCGAACGCCCCATCGGCGGCTATGACGTCGAAGGTGGTCGCCGTGCCGCTGTCAATGACGATCAGGTCGCCAGGATAGACCAGGTGCGCGCCGATGGCGTTGACCAGCCGGTCGGCGCCGGCCTCGCTAGGCTTCCTGATCCGCACCGGGATGCCCAGTTCGACATTGTCGCCGATAACCAGGGGCTCGACCGCCAGATAGCGGCGCGCGAGATTTCGCAGATTGAAGATCGACTGAGGCACGACGCTGGAGATGATGCAGCCGTTCAGCGACGCCAGGTCGATCTTGCGCATCGCCAGAAGCTGGGTCAGCCAGACAGCGTATTCATCGGCCGTACGGCTGGCCTCGGTCGCCGTGCGCCACTGGGCGATCCAGGTCTCGCCGTCATGGACCGCGAACAGCGTGTTGGTGTTGCCCTGTTCGATGGCGAGAAGCATCAGGCGGCCCTTCCGTGCGCGTCCGAACCGAAGAAGACGTCGCCCGCCGAAATGAGGCGCAGGGCCCCGTCCCCGGTGCGCAGGCGAAGGGCGCCGTCCGCGGCCACGCCCTCGGCATGGCCCTCGAGCGTCTCATGTCCCAGCCGGGCGACGCAGGGGCCGTCCAGGCCTTCGGTGCGCGCCGTCCAGGCGTCGAGGATCGGCTGGAAGCCCAGGCTGTCCCAGCGCGCCTGCCAGACGGCGAAGGCCTCGGCGAGGACGGTAGCTGCGGCTTCGATCGAGGGCGGATAGGCGATGTCCGCGCGCAGATGGGCGGCGAGGCTGGTCGCGGGGCGCTCGGTCCCCTCCGGCGCATGGGCCAGGTTCACCCCTATGCCGACGGCCAGCCACAGGGCGCCGGACGCATGGACGCCGGACTCGATCAGGATGCCCGAAGCCTTGCCGCCGGCAATCAGCACGTCGTTGGGCCATTTGATCGAGACCACGCCCGGAACGGCGAAGGCGTCCAGCAGGTCGGCGACCGCGAGCGCGGCCACGAAGGTGACCTGTGCGGCCTCGGCGGGCGGCTTTCGCGTCAGGGTCAGCAGGGTGGCGAACAGGTTGCCCGTGTCGCTGTTCCACGCGCGGCCCCGCCGGCCGCGTCCTGCGGACTGGCGGCGCGCAACGATCCACTGGCTCGCGATTTCCCCGGCCTCGGCGCGGCGGCGGGCCTCGGCGTTGGTGGAATCGCTCTCGTCGAGGAGGTGGATGGCGGGCGTCACCGCCCTACCCCGCTCCGAAACCGGTGGCTGCGATACGTGTCAGGGGCTCCAGCCAGGTCAGGCCGACGATCACGAGCGGGAAGCTGAAGGCCGCGCAGGCCCAGCCGATCCACTGGGCTTCAACCGGCGCCTTGTCGGTCGGCGCCGTGCCCTCGGGCGCCGCGTCAAACCACATCAGCTTGATGATGCGCAGGTAGTAGAAGGCGGCCACGACCGAGGCCACAAGACCCGCGGCAGCGACCATCCAGTAGCCGGCCGAGGCGGCGGCGCCGAAGACGTAGTACTTGCCCCAGAAGCCGGCGAACGGCGGCATGCCCAGCACCGACAGCGACAGAATGGTAATGGCCAGGGCCGTCAACGGACGATCGTTCTTGAGCCCCGCGAGGTCGGCGATCTTGCGGATCGGACGGCCGTTCCGGCTGAGTGACAGCAGGATGGCGAAGAAGCCCATGGTGTCGATCATGTACAGGGTCATGAACATGACCATGGCCTGCAGCCCCTGTTCGGTGCCGGCGGCGATGCCGAGGACGGCGTAGCCGATGTTGGCGATCGATGAATAGGCCAGCAGGCGCTGGACGTCCTTCTGGGCCAGACCGCCCCAGGCGCCGACCACGAAGCTGGCCAAGGCGATCAGGATCAGGACCTGGGCCCACTGGTCGTGGGCGCCGAGGAAGCCTTCCGACAGGGCGCGGGCGAACAGCACCATGGCGGCCATCTTGGGCGCCGTGGCGAACAGGGCTACGACCGGGGTCGGCGCGCCTTCGTAGACGTCAGGCGTCCACATGTGGAACGGCGCGGCCGAGACCTTGAAGGCCAGACCACAGATCAGGAAGACCAGGCCGAAGATCAGGCCCGGGCCCGGGTTGGCGGCCGCATAGGCGGCGATGTCCTCGAACCGCATTGAGCCGGCGAAGCCGTAGATCAGGCTGGCGCCGTACAGCAGCAGGCCCGACGACAGGGCGCCGAGGACGAAATACTTCAGGCCGGCTTCGGACGCCTTGAGATCGTCGCGATGGTAGGCGGCGAGGATGTAGAGGGCGAGGGAGTGCAGCTCGACCCCGACGTAGAGCGAGATGAGGTCGCCGGACGACACCATCATCCCCATGCCGACCGCGGCGAGGACGATCAGGATCGGGAACTCGAAGCGGGCGATGTTCATCCGCTGCATCCAGCCGCCGCCCAGAACCACGGCGAAGGCCGAGGCGATGTAGATCGCGACCTTGGCGTAGATGGCCAGCGGGTCGGCGACATAGGCGCCGTTGAAGGCCTGACCCAGCGGGCCGGTGGCGGCGACGGCGGCCGCTGCGACCAGCAGGGCGACAGACAGGATGGAGATCAGCCGTGCCGACTTCTCGCCGATGAAGGCGCCGAGCAGGAGCAGGACGAGAGCGCCTATCGCGAGCGTCAGCTCAGAGGCGGCTAGGTTCAGGGCGTATGACAGGTCAGGCATTATTCTCTCACCCGCCGGTCGCGAGCTGCCAGCCGTTGACGACGGCGTCGACGGAGGCGGCGGTGTAGTTCAGGACCAGGTCCGGCTGCACGCCCAGCCAGATGGTGCCGACGATCAGGGGGACGAAGATGACCAGCTCGCGCAGGTCGATGTCCTTGATCGTGGCCAGGGCCGGGTTGGTGATCTCGCCGAACATGACGTTGCGGTACAGGGTCAGGGCATAGACCGCCGACAGGATGACGCCGGTCGCCGCCACGAAGGCGGCCCAGGTCGAGGCCTGGTAGACCCCGGTCAGGGTCAGGATCTCGCCGATGAAGCCCGAGGTCCCCGGCAGGCCGACGTTGGCCATGGTGAACATCAGGAAGATGGCGGCGTACCAGGGCATCCGGTTCGTCAGGCCGCCGTAGAAGGCGATCTCACGCGTGTGCATCCGGTCATAGACGACGCCGACGCAGAGGAAGAGCGCGCCCGAGATCAGCCCGTGGCTCAGCATCTGGAAGACGGCGCCCTGCAGGCCCTGGGCGTTGCCGGCGAAGATGCCCATGGTCACGAAACCCATGTGGGCGATCGACGAATAGGCGATCAGCTTCTTGATGTCGGTCTGACGGAAGGCGACCAGGGAGGTGTAGGCGATGGCGATCACTGACAGGGTGAAGACCAGCGGCCGGTACGCGACCGAGGCATCGGGGAACATCGGCACGTTGAACAGGATGAAGCCGTAGCCACCCAGCTTCAGCAGAATGCCCGCCAGGATGACCGAGCCCGCCGTGGGCGCCTGGACGTGGGCGTCGGGCAGCCAGGTGTGCACCGGCCACATCGGCATCTTCACCGCGAAGGAGGCGAAGAAGGCCAGCCACAGGATCGACTGGGCCTGCGGCCCGAAGGCATATTCCTTCAGCGCCGGGATCGAGGTCGTGCCGGCCTCGTTGGCCATCCACAGCATGGCCAGCAGCATCAGGACGGACCCGAGCAGGGTGTAGAGGAAGAACTTGTAGGCAGCGTAGATCCGGTTCGCCCCGCCCCACACGCCGATGATGATGAACATCGGAACGAGGGTGCCCTCGAAGAAGATGTAGAACAGGAACAGGTCCAGCGAGGTGAACACGCCGATGACCAGGGTTTCCAGCACGAGGAAGGCGATCATGTAGTCACCGACGCGGGTCTCGACCGACTTCCAGCTGGCCAGGATGCAGATCGGCATCAGGAAGGCCGTCAGCAGGACGAACAGGATCGAAACCCCGTCGACGCCCAGATGATAGCCCGCGCCCGCAAACCAGACGTAGTTCTCGACGAACTGATAGGCCGCATTCGTACTGTCGAACTGAAGCACCAGCACGGTCGAGACGGCCAGCACCACCAGGGTGGTGATCATGGCGACCCAGCGAGCGATGGTATCCTCGTTGGACCCGGCCATCAGCTTGGCCAGCAGGATCAGTCCCGCGCCGACCAGCGGCAGGAAGGTGACGACGCTCAGGATATTGGGGATCGCACTCATCCTATGCGCCCCAGGCGTAGATGGCGAAGGCGAGCAGACCGGCCACGCCGAGCAGCATCACGAACGCATAGTGATAGACATAGCCGGACTGGATCTTCGCCAGTCGCGCGGCGGACTTCAGCGAGGCCCAGGCGGCGCCGTTCGGCCCCAGCCCGTCGATGATCTTGACGTCGCCGACCTTCCAGAAGAAGTCGCCCAGCGTCTTGGCGCCCTTGACGAAGATGACGTCGTAGATCTCGTCGAAATACCACTTGTTGTAGAGGAAGCTCCACAACGGCCCCTCGTTGGCGGCCATGCGTTTCGGCAGACCTTCCTTCAGGACGTAGAACCAGAAGGCGATGAAGGCGCCGGTCAGGGTGACGATCAAGGGCGACCACTTCACCCACAGCGGAACATCATGGCTCTCGTGCAGGACGTGGTTGGTCGGGCCGTTGAAGATCGCGCCGCGCCAGAACTCGGTCTCGTGGTGACCGATGAAGTTCGGGGCGAAGACGAAGCCGGCCGCAATGGCCCCGATCGACAGGGCGATCAGCGGAACCAGCATGATCCACGGGCTCTCGTGCGGCTTCAGCGGACCGTGGTGGCCGTGGTCGTCGTGGGCGTGATCGTCGCGCGCATGATCATCGGGCAGCGGCTCGGAATGGGTCTCGAGCTGGGCGTGAGAGGCATGGTCGTCGTGACCATGGTCGTGCGAGTGCGCCGCCATCGCCTCTTCCGTCCACTGCGGCTTGTTGTGGAAGGTCATGAATATCAGCCGCCACGAGTAATAACTGGTCAGGCCCGCCGCGAAGATGCCGACGACAAAGGCGAAATAGCCGGCCGGCGAATGCCCGCTGGTCGCCGCCGCGAAGGCGCTCTCGATGATCGAGTCCTTGGAATAGAAGCCGGCGAAGCCGCCGATCCCCGGGATGCCCAGGCCGGTGATGGCGATCGTGCCGATCATCATGACCGCATAGGTCACGGGCAGCAGCTTCCACAGCCCGCCCATCTTCCGCATGTCCTGCTCGTGATGCATGCCGTGGATCACCGAGCCGGCGCCAAGGAACAGCAAGGCCTTGAAGAAGGCGTGGGTGAACAGGTGGAACATCGACGCCTCATAGGCGCCGACCCCGGCCGCGAAGAACATGTAACCCAGCTGCGAACAGGTCGAATAGGCGATCACCCGCTTGATATCGTTCTGCATCAGACCGACCGTCGCGGCGAACAGGGCGGTGACCGCGCCGGTGACAGCGATGATCAGCGACGCCGTCGGGGCGTATTCGTAGATCGGGCTGAGCAGGCAGACCATATAGACGCCGGCGGTGACCATGGTCGCTGCGTGGATCAGGGCCGACACGGGTGTCGGGCCTTCCATGGCATCGGGCAGCCAGGTGTGCAGGAAGAACTGCGCCGACTTGCCCATGGCGCCGATGAACAGCAGCACGCCCGCCAGATCGAGCGCCGACCAGGTGTAGCCGAGGAACTCCCAGCCCGTGCCGGCCTTTGAGGCGATCATCGGGAACAGTTCGGCGAACTGGATCGTGCCGAACATCCAGAAGACCGTGATGATGCCGAGCGCGAAGCCGAAGTCGCCGACGCGGTTGACGACGAAGGCCTTGATGGCGGCGGCCGAGGCGGTCGATTTCTTGAACCAGAAGCCGATCAGCAGATAGGAGGCGAGGCCCACCCCTTCCCAGCCGAAGAACAGCTGCATGAAGTCGGCGGCGGTGACCAGGGCCAGCATGGCGAAGGTGAACAGGGACAGATAGGCGAAGAAGCGCGGCTTCGAGTCGTCCTCGGCCATGTAGCCCCAGGAATACAGGTGCACGAGCGAGGACACCGTCGTGACCACGACCAGCATGGTCGCCGACAGGGCGTCGATGCGGATCGACCAGTTCGACTGGAAATCGCCGACGTTGATGAAGGGCGAGACGACGACCGTGAACGGCTCGAGATGACCCCAGGTCCACTGGCTGAACACGGTCCAGGCCACGGCGCACGAGAAGAACAGCAGGCCGGTCGTGACGGCTTGAGACGGGATGTCGCCGATGCGGCGCCCGAAGAAGCCGGCGATCGCCGCGCCGAGCAGGGGGGCGAAGACGCCCAGGGTGACCAATAGTTCGAGGCTCACGCGGTCAGCCCTTCATGACGCTGGCGTCGTCAACCGCGATATCGCCGCGGTTGCGGAAGAAGGTCACCAGGATGGCGAGGCCGACGGCGGCCTCGGCGGCGGCCACGGTCAGGACGAACATGGCCATGATCTGCCCCGACACGTCGTTCAGATAGGCCGAGAAGGCGACGAAATTGATGTTCACGGCCAGCAGGATCAGCTCGACCGACATCAGGATGATGATGACGTTCTTGCGGTTCACAAAGATGCCGAAGACCCCGATGGTGAACAGCATCGCCGCCACCGCCAGATAGTGCTGCAGGGTGACTTCCATCAGCGCAGTTCCTCGCCGGTGACGCCGACGCCGGTGACGACGCCCTTGATCTCGACCGAGGTCTTACGGTCGCGGTTGGTCTGGGAGCCCGGATCCTGGCGGCGGACGGTGGTCCGCTTGCGCAGGGTCAGGACGATGGCGCCGATCATGGCGATCAGCAGCACGATCCCGGCCGCCTGGAAGAAGTAGATATAGTCCGTATAGAGCACCCGCCCGATGACCTCGACGTTCGAGGCGTCTGCGGTCGCCACGGCGGGGCCCACGGCGTCAGCGGCCGCACCGCCCTGCACCACCACGATCGAGATCATGATCATCTCAGCCAGCAGGATGCCCGCCACGAGCGCGGCCAGGGGCAGATAGGTCGCATATCCCTCGCGCAGGCGGACGAAGTCGACGTCCAGCATCATGACCACGAACAGGAACAGCACCGCGACGGCGCCGACGTAGACGACCACCAGCAACATCGCGAGGAACTCCGCG
Organism: Brevundimonas sp. DC300-4; assembly: GCF_049897365.1. Lineage (NCBI taxonomy): Bacteria > Pseudomonadati > Pseudomonadota > Alphaproteobacteria > Caulobacterales > Caulobacteraceae > Brevundimonas > Brevundimonas sp. DC300-4. The sequence goes on along the minus strand of NZ_JAFCWC010000009.1, from coordinate 33,053 downwards.
CCCAGAAGGACGAACAGTCCCGCTGACGAGAAGAAGGCCAGGATCAGCCATAGGACCGAGTGCACGGGGTTGCGCGCCGTCACGACCAGGAGGCCGGACAGAACGGCGGTCGCCGCCAGCAGATAGAAGGCTATGCCTTGCAGCATGGGAGGGACGATGCCCCTTTCAGTCGGTTGGGCGGCGACCCGTAAGGGAATCGCGCGCTTCGTTTAGCGATAGGGGGCGTCGAGTTCCAGATTCTTCGCGATCTGCCGTTCCCAGCGGTCGCCGTTATCCAGCAGTCGGGCCTTGTCGTAGTAGAGTTCTTCGCGCGTCTCGGTCGCGAACGTCGAGTTCGGTCCCTCTACGATGGCGTCCACCGGGCAGGCCTCCTGGCACAGGCCGCAGTAGATGCATTTGACCATGTCGATGTCGTAGCGGGTCGTGCGGCGACTGCCGTCAGACCGCGGCTCGGACTCGATCGTGATCGCCTGGGCCGGGCAGATGGCCTCGCACAGCTTGCAGGCGATGCAGCGTTCCTCGCCGTTGGCGTAACGACGCAGAGCGTGCTCGCCCCGGAAACGCGGCGATTGCGGGCCGCGCTCGAACGGAAAGTTCACCGTCTTCTTGGGACGGAAGAACTCGCGCATGGTCAGGCCGAATGCGCCGACCAGATCGAGCAGCAGCGCGCCCTTTGCGGCCTGGGCGATACGGGTGATCATCGGACGGGGTCTCCCGGACGCGTGCAGTCGCGCTCGTAGCGATCCGTGTCCTTGTTCATGATGGCGCACAGGCGAACCCGTTCGGTCTCTCGGCGCTGGATGTCATCCTGGCGCCGCTGCCATTGATAGACGGACGCGGGCTCGGCCTCATAGGCGGGCGGCAGACAGCCGGCCAGGGTCACGGCCGTCAGGGCGAGCAGAGCCATGCGGATCATGCCCCCACCGCGAAGACGCGCCAGGCCGAAACAGCGACCACGGCGACCAGTGAGGTCGGCAGGAAGATCTTCCAGCCCAGACGCATCAGCTGGTCGTAGCGGTAGCGGGGCACGAAGGTCTTCACCATCGCGAACATGAAGAACCAGAACAGGATCTTGATGAACAGCACACCGAACAGCAGCAGGTTGACCAGGAACGGGTTCCAGTCGGCGGTGAAGTCGATTGGGAAGCCCGGGTTCCAGCCGCCGAAGAACAGGATCGAGATCATCGCGCACATGAAGATGATGTTCACATACTCGCCCATCATGAACAGCAGATAGGGCGTCGACGAATACTCGACCTGATAGCCGGCCACGAGTTCGGACTCAGCCTCGGGCAGGTCGAACGGCGGGCGGTTGGTTTCGGCCAGGGCGGAAATGAAGAACATGATCATCATCGGGAACATGACGAGCACCAGCGGCCAGGTGTCGGCGCCGCCGCCGAAGACGTACCAGTTCCAGATCCAGCCTTCCTGCGACGTCACGATCGAGGACAGGTTCATCGTCCCGGCCAGCAGGATGACGTTGATGATGATGAGGCCGATGGAGACCTCATAGGACACCATCTGCGCAGCGGAGCGCAGCGAACCCAGGAACGGGTATTTCGAGTTCGAGGCCCAGCCGCCCATGATGATGCCGTAGACGCCCATCGAACTGATCGCGAAGACGTAGAGGATGCCGACGTTGAGGTCGGAGATGACCCAGCCCGGCGCAAACGGAATGACCGCCCAGACGGTGAAGGCCATGATCACGGTGATGACCGGCGCCATCAGGAAGACGACCTTGTCCGCGCCGGCCGGGACGACGATCTCCTTCAGAACGAACTTGATCATGTCGGCGAAGGACTGAAGCAGGCCGAACGGACCCACGACATTGGGGCCCTTTCGCATCATGACGGCCGCCCAGATCTTGCGATCCGCCAGCAGCAGGAAGGCGACGGAGATCAGGACACCGACGGTGACGAGCAGAACGGCGCCGGTCGTGGCGAGGGTCCAGCCGACGGGCGTGGTCCAGAAGGAAGTGGATTCCATCGCCCTACTCCGCCGCCAGCAGGGCCGGAGCCATGCGCTGGGCGCTGAGCTCGGCCATCGTCGCGCTGGCGCGCGCGATCGGGTTGTTCAGATAGGGATCGACCACGGCCGAGGTGAAGCCGACATCGCCGGCGTCGCCCTTCTGGCCCAGAGCCGCCACGTCGAACGAACCGGCCGGAGCCAGATAGTCGATGCGGCCGAAGGTCGGATGATCGCCCATCAGCTTGGTGCGCAGTTGATCAAGGGTGTCGTACGGCAGGGTCTGGCCGACGCGTTCCGACAGGGCGCGGAGGATGGCCCAGTCTTCCTTGGCATCGCCCTTCGGGAAGACGGCGCGTTCGGCCATCTGCACCCGGCCCTCGGTGTTGACATAGAGGCCCGACTTCTCGGTCCAGGCGGCGCCCGGCAGGATGACGTCGGCGGTGTGCGCGCCCCGGTCGCCGTGGCTGCCCAGATAGACCTTGAAGGCCCCGGACGGGCCGGTCTCGATCTCGTCGGCGCCCAGCAGGAACAGGACATCGAGAGCGCCCGGTTGAACCATCTCGTGAGCCGACAGGCCGCCGGCTGCAGGCACCAAGCCCATGTCCAGGCCGCCGACGCGGGCAGCAGCGTGATGCAGGACGTTGAAGCCGTTCCAGCCGTCCTTCACGACGCCGACCTTGGCGGCCAGCTTGCCGAGCTGTTGCAGCACCTTGGCGCCATCCGGACCCGACAGGGCGCCGGCGCCGACCACGATGGCGGGGCGTTCGGCATTCGACAGGGCGTCTGAGGCGACCTTGGGCAGCTTGGCCAGGGTCTTTGTTCCGCGGCCTACGACGTCGAAATCATAGGTCAGGTCGGCGGCGTCGCCGATGACGCCGACGCGGGTCTTGCCGGCCAGCCAGCTCTTGCGGATCCGCTGGTTCAGCAGCGGCGCCTCGGTGCGCGGGTTGACGCCCACCAGCAGGATGGAGTCCGCCTCTTCCAGCCCTTGCAGGCCGGTGTTGAACAGCCAGCCTTCGCGCGGGCCATAGCCCATGGCTGCGCCGTCCTGACGGCAGTCGGTGTTCGGCGAGCCCAGCGCCCGGAACAGGTCCAGCGCCGCCTTCATCGATTCCGCGTCCTGCAGGTCGCCGGCGATAACGCCGATCCTGTCTGCAGGGGCGGCCTTCAACTTCGACGCCACGGCGTTCAGCGCCTCGTCCCACGAGGCGGCGCGCAGCTTGCCGTTCTCACGGATGTAAGGCCGATCCAGGCGACGCGCCTGCAGGCCGTCGACGACGTAGCGGCTCTTGTCCGACAGCCACTCCTCGTTGATGCCCTCGTGGACGCGCGGCAGGATGCGCATCACCTCGGCGCCCTTGGACTGGGCCGAGATGTTGGAGCCCAGGGCGTCCATGACGTCGATGGTCTCGGTCTTCTTCAGTTCCCACGGACGATAGTGGAACTGCCAAGGACGGTGGGTCAGGGCGCCGACCGGGCACAGGTCATTGACGTTGCCCGACAGCTCGGAGTTCACCGCCTGTTCGAGATAGGTGGTGATCTCGGCGTCTTCGCCGCGCGAGATCATGCCGATGTCGGGCACGCCCGCCACTTCACTGATGAAGCGCACGCAACGGGTGCACTGGATGCACCGCGTCATGAAGGTCTTGATGGTCGGACCCATGTGCTTTTCTTCGACTGCGCGCTTGTTCTCCGCATAGCGGGAACCGTCGCGGCCGTAGCCCATGGCCTGGTCCTGCAGGTCGCACTCGCCGCCCTGGTCACAGATCGGGCAGTCGAGCGGGTGGTTGATGAGCAGGAACTCCATCACCCCTTCGCGGGCCTTCTTCACCATCGGCGTGTCGGTGAAGATCATCTGGCCCTCGGCGGCCGGAAGCGCGCAAGACGCTTGCGGCTTGGGCGGTCCGGGCTTCACCTCGACCAGGCACATGCGGCAGTTGCCGGCGATCGACAGTCGCTCGTGGTAGCAGAAGCGCGGGATCTCGTGCCCGGCGCGCTCGGCGACCTGAAGCACGGTCATGCCGGGCTCGAACTCGACATCGACGCCGTTGACCTTGGCGACGGGCATCAGCGGACCTCTTCTTCAGCGCGAACAACCTCGGCGGCCGTCTGCGTCGTGCCGTCAGGCAGCGTTTGGGTGATCTCGATCTCGTCGCCGCGCATGGCGTAGCGCACGACCGGATCGCCGGATTCATTCATCCACCGCACGGAGGCGGGGTCGGGCAGATCGAGCGGCTTCCACACGACCAGGCCGTCGGAGGCCCGGCACTGGGCTTTCATCAGGCCGCCGTCGACCGGCGCGCGCCACTGGGCGTTGACCGCATCGCCCTCGATGCCGGTCAGTTCGATAGCTGCTACGTCCTGGCCGTGAATGGCGGCGAGGCCGGCCTTGCACACGCGGCGCAGGTCGACGGCCGTCAGGACGGCGGGCGTCTGCGCCACGGCGTCGGACACCGGCGCCTCGGCGGCGACGATCTCGGTCGGCGTCGGCTCGGCCTTCTCCGGCGCCTGGTTGCAGGCGACGAGAGCGGCGATGGCCACGGTCAGGATGAGCACAGCCCGCATCCCCTACTCCGCCGCGATGGCGTGGCCGGCGAAGTTCGCGCGGCGGGTGCGGTAGGCCGAGATGCGATCCTCGATCTCGTGACGGAAGTGACGGATCAGGCCCTGGACCGGCCAGGCGGCCGCGTCGCCGAGGGCGCAGATCGTGTGACCCTCGACCTGACCGGCGACGTCGAGCAGCAGGTCGATCTCCGACGGATCGGCCTCGCCCACGGCCATGCGTTCCAGCACGCGCCACATCCAGCCGGTGCCTTCGCGGCACGGCGTGCACTGGCCGCAGCTCTCATGCTTGTAGAAATAGCTGATGCGAGCGATCGCCTTCACCAGGTCGGTGTCGTTGTCCATGACGATGACGGCCGCAGTACCCAGGCCCGACTTCATGTCGCGCAAGGAATCGAAGTCCATCAACGCCGTCTCGGACATCTCGCGCGTGATCAGCGGCACGGAGACTCCGCCCGGTATCACGGCCTTCAGGTTGCCCCAGCCGCCGCGCACGCCGCCGCAATGCTCTTCCAGCAGCTGGCGCAGCGGGATCGACATCGCTTCTTCGACATTGCACGGCCTGTTCACGTGGCCGCTGATCGACATCAGCTTGGTGCCCGTGTTGTTCGGACGACCGAAGCCGGCGAACCACTCGGCCCCCCGACGCAGAATCGTGCCGACGACGGCGATCGACTCGACGTTGTTCACCGTGGTCGGGCAGCCGTAGAGGCCCGCGCCCGCCGGGAACGGCGGCTTCAGGCGTGGCTGGCCCTTCTTGCCCTCCAGCGATTCCAGCAGGGCGGTCTCTTCGCCGCAGATATAGGCCCCGGCTCCGTGGTGGATGTAGACGTCGAAGTCCCAGCCGTGGACGTTGTTCTTGCCGATCAGCCTGGCTTCATAGGCCTGCTTGACCGCCGCCTCCATGCGCTCGCGCTCGAGCACATATTCGCCGCGCAGATAGATGTAGCAGGCGTGGGCCTGCATCGCGAAGGAGGCGATCAGGCAGCCTTCGATCAGCAGGTGGGGGTCATGGCGCATGATCTCCCGGTCCTTGCAGGTGCCGGGCTCGCTCTCGTCGGCGTTAACGACGAGATAATGCGGACGATCCTTGAGTTCCTTGGGCATGAAGGACCACTTCAGACCCGTCGAGAAGCCGGCGCCGCCGCGTCCGCGCAGGCCGGAGTTCTTGACGTTGGTGATGAGCCAGTCGCGGCCCATGTCCAGCATGTCCTTGGTCGCGTTCCAGCAGCCGCGGGTCTTCGCGCCCTCAAGGCCCCAGTCCTGGACCCCATACAGGTTGGTGAAGATGCGATCCTTGTCCTGCAACAGCCCGGCCATCAGCGGGGTCCCTCCACGGCCGGAGCCGCCGACGCCCTTGCCGCGCGGGCGCGAGAGTTCGCTGCGCCGGTCGCCGGTCTGGCGCTCGGTTGGCGGAGGCGGACGCTGGCCGCCCGAATTCGTGGGTGTCTGATCAGGCGCATTCGGGGAACCGGCGGGAGAAGACGGAGGGGACGGCGCAGCGGGCGCCGGCGGAACGGGCTGTGCGGAGGCTCCGCCCAGGGGCAGAGCGCCGGCGCCCATCAGATTGGCCATGAACAGGCCGGCGACGCCGCGCTTCGGATGTTTCGATGTCACGACGGTCCCCCGAACGTCTTGGGATCACGAAGTGTGCACGCGCGGTCAGACAATCACGCGACGGTTCCCCGTGGGCGCGAAGCAGCGCGCTCATTGTCCGCGTCCATCGAGCTCGGCCAGACGGCGGCGATGATACCGGGTGCGAAGGAAGATGGCAGCGAGCATCAGGGCCCAGCCGCCGCCGAGGGCGACATAGCCGGACACCCGTACCGTCGGGCCGAAGTCGCCCGCACGCCCGGCCAACCAGACCAGGATGGCGCCCAGCAGCACCAGGCCGAAACCAGCCAGGCGCGGCGTGCGACCCACGGTGCGCAGTTCGGCGCGATAGGCTGCGACCTGGGCCTCGGCTTGCGGATCGGGAGCGGTCATGCAGGCACCGGCGCCGGATCTGAGTTCGGCAGCTTCTTGATCGGCTGGGCGGCCGAGCCGTCATAGAGTTTGGGGTCGGTCAGGGTCAAAGCCCCGCCCTCGGGCGCCGAGTTGACGCGATCGACGCGCGGACCCGGCTTCGGCGTCTTGCCGGCCGCGAAGTCGTCGATGATCTGGTTCATGTCCGAGGCCGTCAGGTCCTCGAAATAGTAGTCGTTGATCATGGCCATCGGCGCGTTGACGCAGGCGCCCAGGCACTCGACCTCTTCCCAGTAGAATTTGCCGTCGGCCGACAGGGTCTGTTTCGGGCCGATCCGGTCCTTGCAGACCTTCATCAGGTCGCCCGAGCCGCGCAGCATGCAGGGGGTCGTGCCGCAGACCTGGATCAGGGCGGCCGAGCCGACCGGCTCCAGCATGAACATGGTGTAGAAGGTCGCAACCTCCAGCACCCGGATGTAGGCCATGCCCAGCAGGTCGGCGATGGCGCGCAGGCTCGGTTCCGAAACCCAGCCTTCCTGTTTCTGAACCAGCCACAGGATCGGGATCACCGCCGACTGACGACGGTCGGCCGGATATTTGGCGATCCACCACTCGGCCTTCCTCATCGTGTCGTTCGAGAAGGCGAACGAGGCGGGCTGTTCCTTGGCGAGACGACGGACGCTCATGCTCTACCCATCCAACGGTTCAGACGCGCGCCCCAGACCGCCCTGCCGGCGTTCGCGAGGTCGCGGGAAAGCCAGGACATCGGCGGCAGGAACCGCACGGCCAGCTGGCTGAGAAAAATGAAGCCGCTCATCCAGATCATCGAGCGCAGGTTGGCCTCCAGAAAGCCCCTGCCCTCCGCCAGATAGCCGGCACGGTACGCTCCGCGCACGAGGGTGACTCCGGCGATGCCCGGGGTGGCGATGACGGCGGACGCGAGCGCGAACTTCGCACTACCCATGACTTCGCGACGGCGCGGCGAAAAGAAGAACTGAACGGCCACGCCGAACAGCAGGAAGCCGACGAAGGCGATGACCTGCAGTTGGGTGAAGACGGGCTCGACGACAAAGGCGGTCATTGCGGCGGATACCGATGAACGACGTACAGCCGCTCGCGGGCCCGACGTTGCGCCGGCATGAATGCCCATCCGACGATCCCGACCAGGACCGCGGCCCACAGCCAAAGCCAAACGGCGCTGTCATCCAGCGTGGTCAGTTCGGCGAGCGCGAGCATGGTCAGGGGGGCGACGGTGGGACCGATCAGCAGCAGATTGTCTTTCACCAGACCGACGCGGCCCTGAGGGTGGCGAATGGCCTTGCTGTCCGTCGAGAAGCCGACGACCAGCAGGGTCAGCAGCATCAGGCCGCCGCCCATGGCGCACAGCCCGACGAGGATGGCGGTGAAGGTCTGGTCGCTCACCGATCGACCTCGCCGAAGACGATGTCGAGCGAGCCCAGGATGGCGGAGACGTCAGCCAGCATGTGGCCGCGGTTCATCCAGTCCATCGCCTGAAGGTGACGGAAGCCGGGGGCCGAGATCTTCACGCGGTAAGGCTTGTTGGTGCCGTCGGAGACCAGATAGATGCCGAACTCGCCCTTGGGCGCCTCGACGGCGGCGTAGACCTCGCCGGCCGGCGTGTGGAAGCCTTCGGTGTAGAGCTTGAAGTGATGGATCAGGGCTTCCATCGACCGCTTCATCTCGCCGCGCGACGGGGGCACGATCTTGTTGTTCTCGACCATGACCGGCTCGCCCGGGCAGTTCCGAAGCTTGTGGATGCACTGCTCCATGATGTGAACCGACTGCTTCATCTCCTCGATGCGCACGAGGTAGCGGTCCCAGCAGTCGCCGTTCTTGCCGACGACGATGTCGAATTCCAGCTCGGCATAGCATTCGTAGGGCTGCGACTTGCGCAGGTCCCAGGCGATGTCCGAGCCGCGCAGCATGACGCCGGTGAAGCCCCACTGCAGGGCCTGTTCCTTCGACACGATGCCGATGTCGACGTTGCGCTGCTTGTAGATGCGGTTCTCGGTGACCAGGCTCTCGATGTCCTTCAGCGCCGTCGGGAACTCGGCGCACCAGCGGCCGATGTCGTCGATCAGGGCCATCGGCAGGTCCTGGTGGACGCCGCCGGGCCGGAAGTAGTTGGCGTGAAGCCTCGCGCCGCAGGCCCGCTCATAGAAGACCATGAGCTTTTCGCGCTCCTCGAAGCCCCACAGAGGGGGCGTCAGGGCGCCGACATCCAGGGCCTGGGTCGTCACATTCAGCAGGTGCGACAGGATGCGGCCGATTTCCGAATACAGGACCCGGATCAGCTGGGCACGGTACGGGACCTCGATCTCGAGCAGACGCTCGATGGCCAGGCAGAAGGCGTGCTCCTGATTCATCGGCGCGACGTAGTCGAGCCGGTCAAGGTAGGGCACGTTCTGGAGGTAGGTGCGGGCCTCCATCAGCTTCTCGGTGCCGCGGTGCAGCAGGCCGATGTGCGGATCGACGCGCTCGACGACCTCGCCGTCCAGTTCCAGCACCAGACGCAGCACGCCGTGCGCGGCCGGGTGTTGCGGGCCGAAGTTGATGGTGAACTTGCGGTCGTCCATCTCGCGCGCATGCGCGGTCCGGCCGTCGTCGAAAGCGATGTGACCCAGGTCGTCGGCGACCTGGTCGAGCGTGGCGCGGTCGGGGGTCGCGTTGGCGATGGGGTGTCCGTCAGCCATCAGGCCTTGCCTCCCGAAGGCGCGGCGCCTGCGACAGCAGCGGCCTGCGCCGCCTTCTCGTCGCCCGGCAGGACCGGGGCCGGATACTCCGCGCCTTCCCAGGGGGAGAGGAAGTCGAAGTTGCGATATTCCTGCGTCAGCTTGACGGGTTCATAGACCACCCGCTTCTGCTCCTCGTCGTAGCGGACCTCGACATAGCCCGTCATCGGGAAGTCCTTGCGCAGCGGGTGCCCCTGGAATCCGTAGTCGGTCAGGAGCCGGCGCAGGTCCGGGTGGTTCGAGAACAGGATGCCGTACATGTCGAACGCCTCGCGCTCGAACCAGCCGGCCGACGGATAGACCTCGATCACGCTGGGGACCGGCTGGACCTCGTCGGTCGTGCACTTGACCCGGATGCGGGCGTTCCGCGTCAGGGAGATCAGGTGATAGACGACGTCGAACCGCTCGGCCCGGTCCGGATAGTCCACGCCGCAGACGTCCAGCAGCTGCTGGAAGCCGAACCGGTCGCGCAGTGAGGTCAGGACCTCGACGATCAGGTCGCGGTGGCAGGCGATGGTCAGCTCGCCCCAGGCCAGGCTGGCATCGACCTTAAGCTCGGCGACCATCTCCTGACCCAGCGGGGTCAGGCTCTCGGTATTGCGCGCGACGGTCGCGAGGTGGCCGTTCATAGAAGGAACGCTCATCGCTCGATCGTCCCGGTGCGACGGATCTTCTTCTGCAGCTGCAGCAGGCCGTAGATCAGAGCTTCCGCCGTCGGCGGACAGCCCGGAACATAGGCATCGACAGGTACAATGCGGTCGCAACCGCGCACTACACTGTAACTATAGTGATAATATCCGCCGCCATTGGCGCACGAACCCATCGACAACACGTAACGCGGATCCGGCATCTGGTCGTAGACCTTGCGCAGGGCCGGAGCCATCTTGTTGGTCAGGGTGCCGGCGACGATCATCAGGTCCGACTGACGCGGGCTGGCGCGCGGGGCCATGCCGAACCGCTCGAGATCATAGCGCGGCATCGACGCCTGGATCATCTCCACGGCGCAGCACGCGAGACCAAAGGTCATCCACATCAGCGACCCCGTCCGGGCCCAGTTGATGACGTCGTCGAGCGAAGCGGTCAGGAAGCCCTGCTCGGCGACCTCGGTATTGACCGCCTCGAAGAATTTGTCGTGCAGCTTGGGGTCATAGCCCTGGACCGTCGAACGCGCGCCCTGGCCAAAGGCTGTGGGCAGCGGCGACGCCAAACCTGAAGCGGGGGGGGCGATCAGGCCGGTGGGGGAAATCACTGCCATTCCAGCGCGCCCTTCTTCCATTCGTAGATGAAGCCGACGGTCAGGACGCCCAGGAAGGACATCATCGACCAGAAGGCGAAGATCATGCCGCCCTTGGTCAGGTCGAAGATCGACACGGCCCAGGGGAACAGGAAGGCCACTTCAAGGTCGAAGATGATGAACAGGATGGACACCAGGTAGAACCGCACGTCGAACTTCATCCGCGCGTCATCGAAGGCATTGAAGCCGCACTCGTAGGCCGAGAGCTTCTCCGAGTCGGGGTTCGACGGCGCCATCGCCCAGGAGGCGGCCATGAAGCCGACGCCGATGATCGTGGCGATGCCCACGAAGATCACGATCGGCAGATACTGAAGAAGAAATGCGTTCATTGGATAGGTCCACGCCGCGAGGGAGGGCGGCGGATTCGGCGCTTTCTAGACCCAACCCGGCGACGGTTCAAACCCAAGCGGCGAAAGGATTTTTCTTGCGAATAGTTCGCACAAATCCGACTCCGGGACGCCCTCGTTCTGCGACCGGACGTGTGCGCGGAAAACTGTCGCAAAGGCCCGAAAGGTCGCTTGACACCGGGGCGACCCCCCGCCTAAACGACGCCCCTCGCCGCGACGGAAACGACGCGGCGGGAAACGCGGGTGTAGCTCAGTTGGTTAGAGTGCCGGCCTGTCACGCCGGAGGTCGCGGGTTCGAGTCCCGTCACTCGCGCCACTTTCTGTGATTGCAGAAAGTGGCGCGCCCCCCCCTTCTTCCTTGAACTGAATAGCGGTCATCGCAGTGTCGATGAGCGCGTGCGTTCGTCGTCGTGCGACCGCAAAAGTTTCGCGTGTCGAACCGCCGATACCGCAAACACCTCCGGCCAGGTCGGCCGAAACCGCAATCAGTCGCGGGGCGTCGCCTGCTGGACGCGCACGGAGTGGGCCATGGCGGCAGCGACCGCGCCCAGCCTCCCCTCATCAGAGATCTGGCTCTGTTCCGCACCATAGACGCCGCTCAGGAAGGCCAGATCCCAGGAAGTGAGGCTGGCGGGCGCTCGGTCCGGCTGATCGAACAGGTTGAGGATCGTGTCATAGCCGCGAGGCTGCGCTTCGGAATCGATCTGAACCAGGGCGACCATCGTCAGATAGGCGGCCAGTTGGTCGGTCGTGACCGCCCCGATCTTGTCCACGTCGACGACGATGATCACCTGGGCGAGGTCGTCCCGGAGATCGTTACGCAGCATGGAGCCCGTTATGATCCGGCGGTTGTCGCCGAGATCGTTCGGGCTCGTGATGTCAGGCGGCGCCTGGAACGGCTCGTCCCCGGGGCTTCGGTTGGCCGCGATTCCGGTGTCGATATCTACCGGAATGCTGACATGCCACCAGCGCACCGCCGCGTCCGTGTTCTGGAACCGCGCCAGGGCCCGCCCACCCCGGTTGGCGCCAGACATGTTCAACCTGAACTCGCGGCGGCGTGAGGCGACCATCGCCCTGGTCGTTTCGTTGGCATCGATCGTGAAAGTGATGAAGACACGCGGTTCGCAACCGGGCCGACCCAGGCGGACGCCGAGGCCCTCAGCCGTCGCCGAAATCCGCTCGATGATCTGTTCGGCGGCGTCGCGCTGGAGATTGCCGACGCCGATACAGAGGGTCTGCCGCCAAGCTGCGGCGCCGCTGCCCTCCACGGGCGCTGCAACCTCTTCAATGAAGGCCACCGTCGCCTCCCGCAGCGGGCGGCCCAGGACGACGATGTCGTCGAGCTGGGACTCGTCCTGGCTGCCGGTGAGCGGCTCGCTGGCCTGAGCAGTGACGGTCGAGCCGCTGAATGCAGCGGCGACAGCGAGCGCCGCGATTCCGAAACCCATGAAAGCCCCCAAATGTCCAGCCCACACGACGCGGGCAGTTGGAGACCAAGTCAAGCCCCGGTTGTGCGGCGCGCCGTCTAGTGAACCGCCAGTTCCTCGCCCGGTTGCACGAACTCCGGCCGTCCGCTGACCTCTGCGTAGGTCATGCACAGACCTTCGAAGACGCGGTTCCAGGCGAAGGTCTCGACCGTATGCACCCGCGCCGCCGCGCCGATGGCTTCGACGTCGCGGGCGAACAGGGCCTCGATGGCCTGGGCGTAGTCGTCGGGATCGGCGCTGCGGGCCAGCTGGCCCACGTCATTGGTGACCGTCTCGGCCACGCCGCCGGCGTTGACGCCCACGACCGGGCGGCCGCAGGCCATGGCCTCCAGCACGATCAGGCCGAAGGGCTCCTTGTCGTTGGCGTGCACGAAGGCGTCGCAGCTGGCGACGATCCGGGCCACGGCCCTGGGGTCGCGCTCGTACGGCAGGGCGATGACGCGGTCCTCTGCGGGCATCCCCTGCCCCGCCCCGACCAGGACCAGGTGATAGGGGGCGCCCAGCTTCTGCACCGCCTCGATCAGGACATCGATGTTCTTCTCACGCGCCGGGCGACCAGCGAAGCACAGCAGGCGGGCGCTGGCGGGCAGGCCCAGCCGCTTCAGCAGCCAGTCGCGGTCGCGCCGATCGGGCCGGAATGTGTCGATCTCCACGCCCAGGGGGCGGATGACGATGTCGCGGATGCCGGCTTCTTCAAGGCGGCGGGCGATGAAGCGGCTGGGCGAGATGACGCGGTCGAACTGGCCGAACAGCCGGGCCCAGCGTTTCTCGACCGGCTTCTTGGCCCATTCGCCGAAGTGAAGCGCGGCGAGGCCCGCAGGATCGGAGTGGCAGAAGCCGACGACCGGACAGCCGGCCCTCTGGCCCGCCTCCAGCGCGCCCTGCCCCGGCGTATAGGGATCGCCGGCCTCGATCAGAGACGGCTTCATCGAGGCGACCCAGGCGCCCCAGCGCTTGACCGAACTCGGCCAGCGATAGCCGTCGCCGAACGGCAGCTTGGTCGCGTGCAGCTGGATAATGCCGTCGCGTCCGGCCTTGTGCTGGGCGCCCGGCACGACCAGGGAGTGGGCGACGCCCGGACGGTTCGCCTCCAGCCAGGCCTTCTTGGACAGCAGATAGCGTTTCACCCCGCCGGAGCGCGGCGCATAGAGCATGGTCGTGTCGACCATGCGCGGACGCGGATCCTGGGTGGACGCCTTCAGAACCCTGAGCGTTTCGGCCACCTCTTCGTCCCAGCCGGGAATGAGCCGCAGCTCGCCTTCGTGGACGTCGAGATCGGTCAGGCTCATGGGGTCGTGCTCCGGGGACTGCCGCGGCTGAACGCGCGTCCGGGACTTTGGGATGCGTGCGGACGATTTGGGCCGAGCCATAAAGCGGCCGTAGACCCGCCGCCGGTCAAGCTCAAGCCTGATCGTCGGGATCGCCCGGCGGCGGGGTGGAGATACCCCTGCGGGCCAGGGCCTCGCGCAGGAGAATCTCCATCTGGGCGTTGACGGAGCGCAGTTCCGCCGCCGCCAGCCGTTCGACCGCCGTCATCACGCCCGCGGAGGCGCGCATCAGGAAGGGCTTCCGGACCCTGGCCACGTCCTAGCCGTAGAGGGTGCCGGTGTTGACCACGGGCTGGGCCTCGCGGTCCGCGCACAGGACGACCAGCAGGTTGGAGACCATGGCGGCCTTGCGGTCCTCGTCCAGATGCACGACCCCGCGCTCGCCCAGATCCTTGAGCGCGCTTTCGACCATGCCGACGGCGCCGCGGACGATAAGGCGACGCGCCGACAGGATGGCCTCGGCCTGCTGGCGACGCAGCATGGCTCCGGCGATCTCCGGCGCATAGGCCAGGTGGGCCAGACGGGCCTCGTCGATGGCGACGCCCGCGACCCGGACACGGTTGGCCAGTTCGTCGCGCAGCCGCCCGGCCACGTCCTCGGCGTCGGCGCGCAGGGTCAGTTCCTGCTCGACGCCGTCCTGCTCCTCGCCGTGGTCGTAGGCGTAGTGGGAGGCGATATCGCGCAGGCCCGTGTCGATCTGGATGTTCACGAAGGCCTGATAGTCGTCGACATCGAACAGGGCCTGGGCCGAATCCTCGACGCGCCACACGACATTGGCCGCGATTTCGACCGGGCTGCCGCGCTTGTCGTTCACCTTCAGCTTGTCCGAGGTGACGTTCCGGGCGCGGAGCGAAATTTTCTTGCGTGTGTACCAGGGCAGAATCCACCGCAGACCCGTCGTCCGATCCGTGCCGCGATAGGATCCGAACAGCATGATGGCCGCGCCCTCGTTCGGCTGCAGCGCATAAAGACCGCACACCAGAAACAGTCCAATGACCGCCAGGACGATGCCGCCGACGACGTAGATGGGGGTCTCAGGCCCTTGCGCCACGGCGACCGGCCCCAGAATGATCAGGCCCAGCCCGACCAGCAGCATCAGTATGCCGTTGGCGGTCTGTGCGGGCCGCTCCTGCGAGATTGTACGTTGATCGGTCATTGCGCCCTCCGTTTGATATAGAAGTGATATCACTTTTCAGGCCGCAAGGCAACGCTTTCAGTGACCTCCGGTCACCCGACACATCGCTTTCGGCCTTGCATTCGCCTCAAATTCGCGAAACTTGAGACAGGTCGCGACGCCCCTGTTAGAAGGCGCCCGACGCCCGTGCGCGTGTCCACTTGGGGTGATTTCTCGAATGCGTAGACTGCTTGCGACCGCGGTGGCGCTTGCCCCTCTGATGACGGCCGCAGGAGCGCATGCCGAGGTCGTGATTTCGACCGCCCGCACGACGCCCATCGTCACCTCTCTGGCCACCGGTACGGCGCGCGACGACATCCGCCTCGGCACCGGCGGCTCCATCGCCGTGAACACCGGGGCGGCGATCACGGTCGATTCGAACAACAACATCGATCTGGACAGCGGCACCAATATCACGATGGCCAACTCGGCCGACGGATCGACCGCGATCCTGGTCGGGCCCGGCGCGACCGCAGCGAACATCACCATCGGCGGGACCATCACGGTCACCGACAACATCGACACCTATACCGACACGGACAGCGACGGCGATCTGGACGGCCCGATCGCGGCCGGTTCCAACCGCTACGGCCTGCGTCTGGTCGGCGGCACGGCCCTGACCGGCAACATCCTGGTCGAGAGCAGCGGCGCGATCCTGGCCGAAGGCGCCAATTCGCGCGCCATCTCGATCGAACGCGCCCTGACCGGCACGGTCACCACCTATGGCTCGCTGCGCGCCGTGGGCGACAACGCCATCGGCTATTCCCAGACGGGCAACGTCTCCGGGGCTGTGAATCTTGGCGGTCCTGTCACGGCTCAGGGTTTGGGCGTTAACGCGGTCAACATCCAGGGCGACATCGGCGGGCGCCTGACACTCCAGGGTGACATGGCCGCGACCGGCTATCGCTACACCACCCGCCCCGGCGACACCGCCCTGGCCCTGCTAGACGCCGACGACCTGCTGCAGGGCGGCTCGGCCGTCGTCATCGGCGGCAACGTCGCTCGCGGCGTTGTGCTGGATGTCCGCCCGGCGGACCTGATCACGGATGTCGCCACGGACTCGACCACGACCGACGAGGACGGCGACGGCGTCGCCGACCTGTCGGAGAACAGCTCGGTCATCAACAGCTACGGCGGCGGCGCGGCCCTGACCGTCGGATCCTCCACGCGGGGCATCACCCTGGGCGCCGCCGGAACGACTGCGACCACCAACTACGGCCTGATCAATCGGGGCGTGATCACCGGCGACGGCGTCTATAACAACATCACTGGCCTGGCCATGCA
This sequence comes from Brevundimonas sp. DC300-4, assembly GCF_049897365.1. NCBI lineage: Bacteria > Pseudomonadati > Pseudomonadota > Alphaproteobacteria > Caulobacterales > Caulobacteraceae > Brevundimonas > Brevundimonas sp. DC300-4. The sequence continues at coordinate 16,891 of NZ_JAFCWC010000009.1, read as the reverse complement.
GCTGGGCGTCGCGGGCGGGCAGACCGTCGCCATCGCCGGCGGTGTTCGCAACGAAGGCTCCATCACGGCCCTGGGCCGCGGCGGCGGCGCGACCGCCGTGTCGATCGGCGCCGGCGTCACCACCCCGCGCTTCGACAATATCGGAACGATCACGGCGGGCGTTTCCAGCGAACTGGCCAACTCACCGACGACGGGCGTCAACATCGCGGCCGGCGCCAACCTTCCCGTCCTGTTCAACAATGGCGCGATCCTGGCCACGGCGGGCGGCGGCATTTCCAACGTCAACGCGATCCGCGACCTGTCGGGCACCCTGACCTCGATTCAGAACGCCGGCTCCATCACGGCGGCGCTGGCTCCCAATACGGCCGGCGCCGCGCTCACCGGCACGGTGACGGCGATCGACGTCTCGGCCAACACCACGGGCGTCACCTATCGCCAGTTCGGCGAGACCAGCACGCCCTCGACAACCGATCCCGACACTGACGGCGACGGAGTGACGGATTCGAACGAGCCCGTGTTGATCGGCGCCGTTCGCTTCGGCTCGGGCGCCGACACCCTGAACCTCGAAAACGGCTTCATGACCGGCGACGTCTCGTTCGGCGCCGGCGCGGACCGGCTGAACATCACGGGCGGCGGCATCCTGACTGGCGCCATCACCGACACCGACGGCCGTCTGGACATCAATGTGACCAACGGCACGCTGGATGCGCGCCAGTTGACCCGCACCAGTGTCACCAGCCTGAACGTAGGCGCGGCGGGCGATCTGATCGTCACGGTCGATCCCGCCACCTCGACCAACGCCGGCTTCCGCGTCAACGGCACCGCCAATCTGGCGACCGGCGCCGGCCTGGGGGTGCGGTTCAACTCGCTGCTCACAGGGCCCCAGCGGTTCACCGTCATCGACGCCAACACCCTGATCCTGGGCACGATCGACCAGACGGCAGTGCAGGCGAACTCGCCTTATCTTTACGTGGTCAACGCCGGTGCCGATGTGGCCGCCGGCGACGTTTACATCGATGCCCGTCGCCGCACTGCGGCCGAAGCTAATCTGATCCCGGTCGAGGCCCAGATCTTCGACTCCTTCTACGGGGCGTTGAGCTCCAGCACCGCGCTGCGCGACGCCTTCATCTCCCAGACCGGCCGCGAAGGCTTCATCAATCTGTACGAGCAGCTGCTGCCCGACCATTCTGGCGGCCCGCTGCTTTCGCTGGCATCCGGCGTGGACGCCGTCACCCGCGCCCTGAGCGGCCGCAACGCCACGGTCGAGCCCGGCGACACCAGCGCCTGGCTGCAGGAAATCAATTTCTACGCCGACAAGGACAAGACCGACACCTACGGCTTCCGCTCCGAGGGCTTCGGCGTCGCGGGCGGGATCGAGCGCGGTACGGGCCTGGGCGCCATCGGCGTGTCGGTGGCCTTTACCTCGTCGGACATCCAGGATCCCGAGGCCGAGGCCGAGGAAATCCTGTCCGCCAACCTGGTCGAGCTCGGTCTCTACTGGCGGGCCCAGGGTCAGGCCTGGAGCACCTGGGCGCGGGCGGCGGGCGGCTACGCCACCTTCGATTCCACGCGCCAGCTGGTCACCGAGAACATCAACCTCATCAACACCTCCAGCTGGAACGGCTTCACGCTGTCGCTGGGCGGCGGCGCTTCCTACGAGAAGAATTTCGGCCGCCTCAGCATCCGGCCTGAAGCCTATGCCGAGTATTTCTCGCTCAACGAAGACGCCCACACCGAAGAAGGTCGCGAGCCTGGCTTCAACCTGAACATCGAAGACCGCACCGGCCACATGTTCACCGGCGTCGCTGCCGTGAACATCGGCTACGGCTTCGGCGAGGACGGCTGGATCCGCCCCGAGGTTCGCCTCGGCTGGCGCCAGAACTTCTCGGTCGATCCGGGCGAGACCATCGCCCGCTTCGCCTCTGGCGGCTCGCCGTTTACCCTGACGCCGCAGTCGATCGAAGGCGGCGGCCCGATCGCCGGCTTCCACCTCAGCGTCGGCAACGACCTCGGCAAGATTTCCATCAGCGCCGATGCCGAAATGATCGAGGACTACGTCCGCTACACCCTGCTGCTGCGGGCCAGCTTCCGGTTCTGATCCCAATCGGGCTCAAAATGACAAAGTCCGCCGGATCGCTCCGGCGGCCTTTTCTGTGTCCGGTGGTAGGCGGCGACGGGTTCGAACCGCCGACCCTCTCGGTGTAAACGAGATGCTCTGACCAGCTGAGCTAGCCGCCCTCCACGCGGTCTAAGTGCCCGGTCAACGCCGTCGGTTCAACCCGCGCCGAACAAAGAAAAACCTCCCCGCCGGTTGGCGGGGAGGCTGTTCAGGTCAGTGGCTGACGACGGTCGATCCATCGACCGCCGGGGGCGGGGTCGGACCGGGGTTCAGCGGCTCGGCCACCTCGTCCCAGTCGACGGCGGTCAGGGAGCCGGTCAGGGCCCATTTCAGCGCCTCGTCGGCCGTCGAGATCGGGATGATCTCCAGCGCGCCCTTCACGTTGTCAGGCACGTCGGCGAGGTCCTTCTCGTTCTCCTGTGGGATCAGCACGGTCTTGACGCCGGAGCGCAGGGCCGCGAGCAGCTTCTCCTTCAGGCCGCCGATGGCAGTGACGCGACCCCGCAGGGTGATCTCGCCCGTCATGGCGATGTCCTTGCGGATCGGCACGCCGGTCAGGACCGAGACCATGGCCACGGTCATGGCGACGCCGGCGGACGGGCCGTCCTTGGGCGTGGCGCCGTCCGGCACGTGGACGTGGATGTCGGTCTTCTCGAACACCGGCGGCTTGACGCCGAAGCTGAGCGAGCGCGCCCGGACGTAGGAGGCGGCGGCGGAGATCGATTCCTTCATCACCTCCTTCAGGTTGCCGGTGACGGTCATGCGACCGCGGCCCGGCATCTTGATCGCCTCGATGGTGAGGATTTCGCCGCCGAACTCCGTCCAGGCCAGGCCGGTGACGATGCCGACCTGATCCTCCTCGTCCGTCTCGCCATAGCGGAACTTCTGAACACCCGCGTATTTGGCCAGCTTCTCGGCATCGACCGTGATCGTGGTCGTGCCTTCCTTGGACATCTCGCGCACGGCCTTGCGGGCCAGGCCGCCCAGAGCGCGCTCCAGCGACCGCACGCCGGCTTCCCGGGTGTAATAGCGGATCAGGTCGCGGATCTGTTCGTCGGGCACCACGAACTCTGCCGGCGTCAGGCCGTTGTCGGACGTGACCTTGGGCAGGACGTGACGCTTGGCGATCTCGACCTTCTCATCCTCGGTGTAGCCGCTGACACGGATGATCTCCATCCGGTCGATCAGGGGCTGAGGCATGTTCAGGCTGTTGGCCGTGGTCACGAACATGATGTTCGACAGGTCGTAGTCAACCTCCAGATAGTGGTCGCCGAACGCATTGTTCTGCGCCGGATCCAGCACCTCCAGCAGGGCCGAGGACGGGTCCCCGCGCCAGTCGGCGCCCAGCTTGTCGATCTCGTCCAGCAGGATGAAGGCGTTCGTCGTCTTCACCTTCTTCATCGACTGGATGATCTTGCCCGGCATCGACCCGATGTAGGTCCGGCGGTGACCGCGAATTTCGGCCTCGTCGCGCATCCCCCCCAGGGACATGCGGACGTATTCACGACCGGTCGCCTTGGCGATCGACTTGGCCAGCGAGGTCTTGCCGACGCCCGGAGGGCCGACAAGGCACAGGATCGGGCCCTTGAGGCTGTTGGTGCGCGCCTGCACCGCCAGATACTCGATGATCCGTTCCTTCACCTTCTCCAGGCCGTAGTGGTCCTCCTCGAGAATGGCTTCGGCCTTGTTCAGGTCGATGGCCTTCTGCTTGGTCTTGCCCCACGGAATCGCGAGCAGCCAGTCGAGGTAGTTCCGGACCACGGTCGACTCGGCCGACATAGGGCTCATGTTGCGCAGCTTCTTGACCTCGGCCTCGGCCTTGGTGCGGGCTTCCTTGGACAGGCGCGTCTTACGGATGCGCTTCTCCAGCTCCATGATCTCGTCGCGCGCATCGTCGGTCTCACCCAGCTCGCGCTGGATCGCCTTCATCTGCTCGTTCAGATAATATTCGCGCTGGGTCTTCTCCATCTGGCGCTTCACACGCGAGCGGATCTTCTTCTCGACCTGCAGGACGGATATCTCGCCCTCCATCAGGCCATAGACCTTCTCCAGACGGGCGGGCACGGCGATGGTTTCAAGCAGGCTCTGCTTGTCGGCGATCTTGACCGACAGATGCGCGGCGACGCTGTCGGCCAGCTTGGACGCATCGGTGATCTGGGGGATGGAACTGAGGGCCTCGGGCGGCACCTTCTTGTTCAGCTTCACATAGGATTCGAACTGTTCGACCACGGCGCGCAAGAGGGCCTCGGCCTGAGCGGGTTCACCCAGGTCGTCCTCGATCTCGACGGCCTCGGCCTCGAAATACTCCTCGCGGTCGGTGAAACGGGTCAGGCGGGCCCGGCCCTTGCCCTCGACGAGGACCTTCACGGTGCCGTCCGGCAGCTTCAGCAGTTGCAGCACGGTGGCGAGCACGCCGACCGGATAGATGGCGTCTGGCGACGGATCGTCATCGATGCTGTTCTTCTGGGTGGCCAGCAGGATCTGCTTTTCACCCTTCATGATCTCGTCGAGCGCCCGCACGGATTTCTCGCGCCCTACGAAGAGCGGCACGACCATATGTGGGAAGACGACGATGTCCCGCAGAGGCAGGACGGGCAGAATTTTACTCTCGGACATAATGCGCTCCTGGACCTTCGATCATCTCCGGTCCGCCCGCCCCTGACGCCCCGCGATATGCAGCGACACCCTGGAGAGGCCCGTCGATTCCGACGGCGTTCATGTGAGTATGTGGTCCCTTGGCCCCGGGGTTCAAGCTTCGCCACGGGACGATGCACAGATGCGCGCAGCTACGGTCAAGCTGCACGAACCGTGCAGACTCCGAGCCGCCCGGGGTCGGACTACCTCCGCAGGCGTGTTCGGCGGCAATGAGACCACACAGACCCCTGTGGCCTGTGCGCCGCAGCCTGATTCACGATCAGCAACCGAACCCAACCGGAGCCGTTGCGGACGCAACATTAACCGAGATTGGGAGACCTTCTTGTACAGGATCATCACTCTGGCTGCGGCCGCATCCCTGCTGACGCTGTCCGCTTGCAACCGCGACACCGAGACAGGGCCGGCCGCCGATGACGCGGGCGCGAGCGCGGATGCAATGTCCGCCGACAGCGCAGGTTCGGATGCATCGACAGGCTCGCCCGTCGGTTCATCCAGCACGGCGACCAGCATCAATGCCGGATCGGAAACAATGGCGCCCGCAGATTCCAGCATGGCCAGCCCGACCGGAGCCGATGTCGGTCAGGTTACCGATGAGACCCGCGCCAATGCCCAGACGGCGGCGGAGGAGACGAATCTCCATCCCAAGCCACCGACGAACTGACTGACCGGACATGAAAAAGGGGCGGAGCCGCCAAGGCCCCGCCCCTGTTCTCTTGCCGGCAACCCGCCTTATGCGGCGCCGTCGGCGGCCTTTTTCTTCTCGGCGTAGATGAGCAGAGGCTGGGCCTTGCCCTCGATGACCTCGGCGTTGACGACGACTTCCTCGACGCCTTCGAAGGTCGGCAGTTCGAACATCGTCTCCAGCAGGATGCCTTCCAGGATGGACCGCAGGCCGCGGGCGCCGGTCTTGCGGGTGATGGCCTTCTTGGCGATCGCATTCAGCGCGTCGTCGGTGAAGGTCAGAGCCACGTTCTCCATCTCGAACAGGCGCTTGTACTGCTTCACCAGGGCGTTCTTCGGCTCGGTCAGGATGGTGACGAGGGCTTCCTCGTCGAGGTCCTCCAGCGTCGCCAGAACGGGCAGACGGCCAATGAACTCCGGGATCAGGCCGAAACGCATCAGATCGTCCGGCTCGACACCCTTGAGGATGTCGCCCGTGCGGCGTTCATCGACGTTCGACACCTTGGCGCCGAAGCCGATCGAGGCCCCTGCCCCGCGGGCAGAGATCACCTTTTCCAGGCCGGCGAAGGCGCCGCCGACGATGAACAGGATGTTGGCGGTGTCGACCTGCAGGAACTCCTGCTGCGGATGTTTGCGGCCGCCTTGCGGAGGCACGGAGGCGACGGTGCCTTCCATGATCTTCAGCAGGGCCTGCTGCACGCCCTCGCCCGAGACGTCGCGGGTGATCGAGGGGTTGTCGGACTTGCGCGAAATCTTGTCGATTTCGTCGATGTAGACGATGCCGCGCTGAGCCCGCTCGACGTTGTAGTCCGACGCCTGCAGCAGCTTCAGGATGATGTTTTCGACGTCTTCACCCACATAACCGGCCTCGGTCAGGGTGGTGGCGTCGGCCATGGTGAAGGGCACGTCGATGATGCGGGCCAGGGTCTGGGCCAGCAGCGTCTTGCCGGAGCCCGTCGGGCCGATCAGCATGATGTTCGACTTGGCCAGCTCGACGTCGTTGTTCTTCGTCGCGTGGTTCAGGCGCTTGTAGTGGTTGTGGACAGCGACCGAGAGGACCTTCTTGGCGTGGCTCTGGCCGATCACATAGTCGTCGAGGACTTCGCGGATTTCCTTGGGCGTGGGCACGCCATCCTTGGATTTGACGAAACCAATTTTGTGCTCTTCACGGATGATATCCATGCACAGCTCGACGCATTCATCGCAGATGAACACGGTGGGTCCGGCGATGAGCTTGCGCACCTCATGCTGGCTCTTGCCGCAGAACGAGCAGTAGAGCGTACTTTTGGCGTCGGTGCCGGCTGCTTTGGTCATAGACCCTTCTCACTCTCGCGCCGCTCTGGGAGACGGACACGCTTTCCTCGCGTTGATTCCACCACTATGGACGCGAAGATATTCAAAAAATGACAATCAACCATCCGCACGCTCGCCACAACCCCGCCGAAGACCGGCGAAGCGCGTGTGACGGGGACTGTTCAGGCTGGATGGAGATCACGGCGAATGGGTGACATGGGCGCCACGGGCGGCTTTCGCCAGTCCGAGGATCGCTCGCGACCCATCGTCGCGTTCGATTTCGACGGTACGCTGACGGTTCGCGACAGCTTCACCCAGTTCCTGCGCTGGCGGGCCGGGTCGGGCGGCTGGGCCCTGGGACTGGTCAAGATGGCCCGGGCCACGGCGGCCTATGCGCGGGATCGCGACCGGGGCGCCATCAAGGCCGCCTCCGTGAAGATCTTTCTCAAGGGCGTCACCCGCGCCGAGCTGGAAGCAGATGCCGCCCGGTTCGCCGATCACGCCTGGGACAAATTCTTGCGACCGGACGCGCTGAGGGTCTGGGAAGACTGGGGTCGGCAGGGCGCCCATCGCGTGATCGTGACTGCCTCGCCGGAGATCACCGTGGCTCCGTTCGCCCGGCGACTGGGGGCGGAGGGCCTGCTGGGCACGCACCTGACCTTCGATGACCAGGACCGGGTCACCGGCGCCTTCTCGAGCCCCAACTGCCGAGGCGAGGAAAAGGTGCGTCGTCTGCAGGAGGCGTTCGGGCCGGATCTGAAGCTGACGGCCGCCTATGGCGATACCTCGGGCGACACCGAGATGCTGGCGATCGCAGAACAGCCGGGCTTCCGCGTGTTTACCGGACAACCGGCGCGGCGTTAGTTGCCGTCTGCGTCGACGTCGAAGACGACGACCTTGCCGCGCGAGGTGGGGTCCCAGCCGGCGGCGATCGCCGAGGCGATGGCGTTCTTGACGCTCTCCAGATTGATGCGCTGGCGCTCGAAGTTCGGGGTGCCGTTGGCGCGCATCACCATCGGAAACATCACGATGGCCTCGCGCTGGGCGTCAACGAGCTTCAGAGCGATGCCGATGCCGTCCCAGTTGTTGCCGGTGGTCCGCTGGGGCTGGCGCCGGACCTCCCATCCGTAGTCTTCGCCGTCGACCTGGACGACGCCTTTGAGATCGCGCGTGTGCTGCATCGGGCGCTGATAGCACAAACGAAAAGGGCGCGCCGATCCCGGCGCGCCCTTCTCCGTTCATTCGTCCGAATGGGTCAGACGGTCTTGATGCCGTCTGCCTCGGCCTCGCTGCGCTTGTCGTAGACGTGGTCGACAATGCCCCAGGCCTTCGACTCCTCGGCCGTCATGAAGTGGTCGCGGTCCAGGGTGCGCTCGACTTCCTCGTAGGTTCGGCCCGTGTGGTGGACGTAGATTTCATTCAGGCGGCGCTTGGTGGCGATGATGTCTTCGGCGTGGCGCTCGATGTCCGAGGCCGTGCCGCGGAAGCCGCCCGAGGGCTGGTGGACCATGACGCGGGCGTTCGGCAGAGCGATACGCTGGCCCGCCTCGCCGGCCGTCAGGATCAGGGAGCCGGCCGACGCCGCCATGCCCATGACCACCGTCGAGACCGGCGACTTGATGTATTGCATGGTGTCGTAGATCGCGAGCGCCGAGGTCACCTGACCACCGGGACTGTTGATGTACATGCTGATTTCCTTCTTCGGGTTCTCCGATTCCAGGAACAGCAGCTGGGCGCAGATCAGGCTGGCCATGCTGTCCTCGAACGGGCCGGTCAGGAAGATGATCCGTTCGCGCAGCAGGCGGGAGAAGATGTCGAAGGCCCGCTCGCCGCGGCTGGACTGCTCCACCACCATGGGGACGAGGTTCGAGGAGATGTAGTCGATCGGGTCGCGCATGAGGTCTCGCTGAATGCTGGGGCCCGCGACTCACGTCGGTCGCGGTTCCGTCCTCATATTGCGGTCCGGTGCAAGCGATACAAGCCGGGGGGATCCGAAACGGTCAACCAGACGCGACGAACAGGCTGGACGGGTCATCGCCGCCCCGTCAGTCGGCGTTCCCATCGTCCGCTTGCTCGGCCCGCGCCATGGCGCCCGCAATCCTGCCGACCTGTGCGGAGGCGCTCAGGACGCTGAGATCGGCGGCGTAGAGCTGGCGCAGATAGGTCAGGTCCCAGTCCGTCAGACCCGAGACGCCGGCAGGATCCTGGAACAGGTTCAGCCCGGTCTCGAACCCGGCCACATCGGCCTGGGCGTCGACCTGGGCCAGGGTGACCATGGCGATGTAGTCGCCGAGCTGTCCGACATCGACCGTGCCGATGCGGTTCACATCGACGACGACCATGACCTGGAAGATGGCGTTGATGTCCTGACTGCGCAGGCGACCCGCGCCGTCGATGCGGCGGATCGGCGCGTCTTCCGAATCTGGCGTTCGAACGGTGACTTCTCCGGTCCGTGCGTCGAGCGGCACGGTCAGCATCCACCAGCGAACCGGGGCGTCGGAGGTGCGGAAGAAGTTCAGGGCGCGATAGGTCAGCGAGGTTCCGGCGATGCCGGTGATGTAGGCCCTCGGGCGGGCCTCGATGAGGCTGCTGGCCATGGCGGCGCCGTCGTCGGCCCCGACGATGATCATATTGGCCTTGCAGCCCGGCTCCCCCGCTTGAAGTCCCAATCCGACCACCCGGTCGGCGATCCGGTCGGCCAGGGCCTGCGCCACATCCCGCTGCATGTTCACGACGCCGGTGCAGATCGGGTCCGTCGTGCGCCAGCGGGCGATGCCGCGCCGGGGCGGCGTGACCAGAATCTCGTTGGTGAAGGTGCGGGCCGCGTCGTAGGCGGTGCGGCGTTGGCCCTCGACCTCAATGGTGGACAGAGTGGTCGATTCGTCCTGAGGCGCAGCCTGGACGCCCGCGGCCGGGGAAGCAGCCGGCGCCCCAGCGAGCATAAGCGCGATCGAAAGAACCGAAACCAACATCACAACCCACTACTCAAACGCGAAACGTCGAAGCTATCCACCCGTCAGGCGAGTGGCAAGCCTTAGCCTTCGTCTTCGTCCTTGAGCAGCTCTTCCTTGGTGATCGGAGTGTCTGTCACCTTGGCCTGGTCGAAGATCAGGTCGACGACCTTTTCCTCATAGATCGGGGCGCGCATCTGGGCGGCAGCGTTCGGGTTCTGGCGATAGAAGTCCAGGACCTGGCGCTCCTGGCCACGGTAGTTGCGGGCCTCGGCCATGATGGCGTTGTTCAGTTCCTGATCGGTGACGCCGACATTGTTGGCCCGGCCGATCTCGGCAAGCACCAGACCCAGACGCACGCGGCGTTCGGCGATCTTGTGGTACTCTTCCCTGAGCTTCTTGTCGGACTTCTTGGCGTCCTCCTCCGGCAGGTTGCCGGCGGCCTTGTCGGCCTCGACCTGCTGCCAGATGCCGTCGAACTCGGCCTCGACCATCTTGGGCGGGAGCTCGAAGGAGTGGGCAGTGTCCAGCTGGTCCAGCAGTGCGCGCTTGAGCTTGTAGCGGGCGGCGCCGGCGTATTGCTGGTTCAGGTTCTGGCGCAGCAGATCCTTCAGCTTGTCCAGCGACTCAAGGCCGATGCGCTTGGCGAACTCTTCATCGACCGTGGCTTCGATCTCGGCCTTGATGGCCTTCACCTTGATGTCGAAAGTGGCCAGTTTTCCGGCCAGATTGGCCGCCTGATAGTCGGCCGGGAAGGTGACTTCGATCGTTTTCTCGTCGCCGACCTTGGCGCCCTTCAGTTGCTCTTCGAAGCCGGGGATGAAGCGGTTCGAACCGATCACCAAGTCGACGTCCTCGGCGGTCCCGCCGTCGAAAGCCACCCCGTCCAGCTTGCCGAGGTAATCAATAGTGACCTGGTCGCCGTCGGCGGCCTTCACGGTCTTGCCCTTCTTGTCCTCGTAGGACTTGGCCTGGCCGGCCAGTTCCTTCAGCGCCTCGTCCAGATCCTCGTCGGAGGCCTCGTAGACAGGACGGTCCAGCTTCAGGGTCTTGGGATCGACCGGAGTGAAGTCGGGCATGACTTCCAGGGCCATTTCGAAGGCCAGATCGTCGGAACCGGCGAGGACCTTGTCCATGTCCGAGGTCAGTTTCATGTCGGCGGGAGCGGCCGGGCGAACCTTGATCTCTTCAAGGGCGGCCTGGCTCGACTCGTTGATGGCGTCATTGACGATCTCGCCCATCATGTCGCGACCGAAGGTCTTCTTGACGTGTGACGCAGGCACCTTGCCGGGACGGAAGCCCTTCAGCTTCATCTTCGGGGCCATCTCGGCCAGTTTGGCGTCCAGCTTGGCGTTCAGTTCCGCGACCGGCACCGTCACGGTGATGATGCGGCTCAGGCCTTCGGTGGTGTTCTGGACGACTTGCATGGGACGAATCTGACGCTCTGGAGCGGCGCCGAGCATCGGCGCGCGCAAAGATGGGGAAAAGCAGAAAGGGCCGCCCCATCCGGAGCGGCGCCTCGAAGCCCGCCCTTATGTCGAGATGGACCCAAAAGGTCAACGCGGAGGCGGTTTCACCAGACACCCCGGCTCGCTATGTCGATGGAATGACCCACTCCGCTTCTCTGGCTCCCTCACCCGTCGGCGTATTCGTGACCCCGGTCACGCCGCTGCAACAGAACTGCACCACCGTCTGGTGCACGGCGACGATGAAGGCCGCGGTGATCGATCCGGGCGGCTCGGTCGATGCGGTGAAGGCCGAGGTGGCCCGACGCGGCCTGGCGCTGGAGCAGATCTGGATCACCCACGGCCACCTCGACCATGCCGCGGGCGCGGCAGAGATGGCCGAGAAGTCCGGGGCCCCGATTATCGGGCCGCATCCCGAGGATCAGTTCTGGATCGCCGACCTGCCCGAGCATGGCCAGCGCTGGGGTATTCCCGATGCGCGGACCTTCACCCCGACCCGCTGGCTTGGCGACGGCGACACTGTGACGCTGGGTGAGACGACCTGGGAGGTCGCCCACTGCCCGGGCCACACGCCGGGGCATGTGATCTTCTTCAATCGGGCGGCGCGGTTCGCCCAGGTCGGCGACGTGCTGTTCAAGGGCTCGGTCGGCCGCACCGACTTCCCGCGCAGCGATCCGGAGGCCCTGATCCGGTCAGTGGTGACGAAGCTGTGGCCGCTCGGCGACGACGTCACCTTTGTGCCTGGCCACGGCGCGATCTCGACCTTCGGCGAGGAGCGCCGGACCAATCCGTTCGTGTCCGATGCGGCGGTCGCCCGGACGCCGCTGGTCCGGCCGGCGACCGGTCCGGCCTGACGCCTCAGCGGCGCAGCAACAGGCCGATCAGCACGCCGACGCCGAGGGCATAGACCGTCGCCTTCAACGGCTTTTCCTCGATCCTGGCGCGAGCGACGAAGGTCCGTTCGCGGGCCCAGTTGCGGCCGGTCTCGATATCCGAGCGGACCGCCTCGCGCAGCCCCTGCTCACGGGCGAAGGTGCGCGCCTCGGCATTGGCCATCCAGCGATCGCCTGCACGATCCAGACGGACGCGTTGATCATCGGCGTCGTCGAGGATGTCTTCGGCGCTGAGGTTGGTCGGATTGATGTCGGTCATGGCGAACTCCTGCCGGGCTTGTGATCAGGCCGATTGAACCCGGGCGGCGGTCGGCGGTTCCTTCTTGTGAAGCCCAATCCGGGCCGCGAGATCACACCATGACCGACCCCACCCCCCAGCCCGAGATCACCCCGCCGATGACGCCGTCGCCGCAACCGGAAATCGATCCGGCGGGTACGCCATACGAGGTGCCGCCACAGCCCGGCGAAAACGACGGGGAGGTCGAAAGGCCAGGCGCAGACTGATTCGCAGACTGTTGAAATATCGAGCCTTCGGAACCCGCGCCGGGCTTCGGGGTTCTCATCTGCGAGCGCGAGCATGACAGTCGAAAGGGAGCCTCACATGGCCCAAGGACAGCCCACCCGTCCCTCCGGTGTCTCCAAACGAGGCTTCGCCTCGATGGACCCCGAGCGACAGCGCGAGATCGCCCGCAAGGGCGGAGCCAGCGTGCCCAGCGAGAAGCGCAGCTTCTCCCAGGACCGCAGTTTGGCCGCACAGGCCGGCCGAAAGGGGGGCGAGGCCTCCCACGGCTCGCGTCGTCCCGGCGATCTCAACGACGTTGAAGGCCAGGCTGAATAGGTCGAGCCGAAGGTGAAACAGACAGGGCGGCCGGTGCGAACCGGCCGCCCTTTTTGTTGGTCCGCTCTTTGCGCCGCCGAAGAGCGGACCTGGAGGTCCGCGCTCCAAGGGCGCCGCAACTCACCCGTCCGACCGGACGACAAAAACACCCTGACGATACGGACGAAACGGACGAAATCCGCGCTCACCCTCTCCGCGAACCGTGATCACGAACACTACACCCACGTCGGACCAGGGCGCGCTCGCGGCTGGTGCAGGCGCGCCACGACTGGCCAGATCGGAATTTCGACGTCGAACAGAAAAGTTTGTTCGACGTCGTCCGGGCGTATCGTCAGCGCACCGCCCCTGGCGGCGTATCAGGCCGCGAGCAGAACCAGGGCCACGGACGGATCAGGGCTCTTCTGGAAGGACACAACCCGCCAGCCCGCAGCCTCGGCCATCCCCGTCACGGAGGCCTCGGTGAACTTGCGCGAACTCTCGGTGTGGATGATCTCGCCGGCGACGAACGGGATCACGGCGCCGCCGATATGGACCTCCATATCCCGTGCAGCGCGAAGGTGCATCTCCATCCGGGACCGTTCGAGGTTCCAGACCGCGACGTGCGCAAACCCGTCCAGATCGAAATCGGCGCCCAATTCGCGATTGGCGCGGACCAGCAGGTTCCTGTTGAAGGCCGCCGTCACGCCCTGGGCGTCGTCATAGGCGGCGATCAGCACAGCCGGATCCTTGACCAGATCGACGCCGAGGATGAACAGCGACGACGGGCCGAGGCGATCGCGCGCATTGGCCAGGAAGGCCACAGCCTGGTCCTCCTCCAGATTGCCGATCGTCGAGCCGGGGAAGAAGCCGACCCGACGGCCGCGCCCCAGTTCCGGCAGGGGCGCGAGGTTGAGGAAATCGCCGACCATCGGCGCCACCTCCATGTGCGGATAGGCCTCGGCGATGCCGGCGGCGGCGGCGTTCAGGGCGTCTGGGCTGATGTCGATAGGGACATAGGCCTGCAACGTCGGCGCGGAATCCAGCAGGATGCGGGTCTTCTCGCTGGCCCCGGAGCCGAACTCGACCAGGACGGCGTTGTCGCCGAAATGCCTGGTCAGGCCGGGCGCCATCTCGCGCAGCAGGGCAGCCTCCTGACGCGTCGGATAGTATTCCGGCAGCCGGGTGATGTCCTCGAACAGTTCCGACCCGGCGGCATCGTAGAACCACTTGGGCGACACCGATTTTTCCGGCCGCGAGAGGCCGGCGACCAGTTCGGCCCGGAAGCGTGCGGTCTCCAGGTCCTCGATGCGCGCGCGTTCGCCCGCCGGGGCGTCGGACGCCAGTCTCAAACCCATGAAGGCCCACCTTTGATGCGGATAGAAGAAGTTGCGGTATGTGGCCCGCGTGTGCCCCGGCGGCGTGGCTAACGCGCCGCCGCGCAGGACCCGCTGGTTGGCCATGAACTTGCCGTTGTACTCCGACGCCGTGCCCTCGGTGGGCCTGAAGCCGGGATAGGGTGAATAGGCGCTGGAGGTGTGCTGCCACACCTCGCCGAACAGGTTGGAGAAGACGTCCGGCGCGGTCGCCACCGCGCTTTCCCACTCCGCCTCGGTCGGCAGACGTTTGCCGGTCCAGTGGGCGAAGGCGTCGGCCTCATAGGCGCTGATGTGCCGCACCGGAACCTCAGGATCGACCTGCGCGCGCCCGGCGAGACCCAGGACGGTCCATTCGCCATCATCCTGACGCCAGTAGAGCGGCGCGTCCCAGCCCTCGGTCTTCACCACCGCCCAGCCGTCGGCTAGCCACAGTTCGGGCCGCCGGTAGCCGCCATCGGCCATGAATGCCAGCCACAGGCCATTGGTGACCAGGTCATGATCCAGCAGGAAGGGCTCCAGCCACGCCCGGTGACGCGGTCCTTCGTTGTCGAACGCGAAGCCCGACCCATCATGCCCTATGTCGACGAGCCCGCCCTCGAATCGGGTCTGACCGCCCCGCCCCGGCTGCAGCGGCCCGCCAGGCCGTGGTTCGACGTCGTAGGCTGCCGGATCGAGCGGCGAACGCGACATCAGGTTCAGCAGGTCCATCAGGAACAGCTCCTGATGCTGCTGATCGTGATGCAGGCCCAGAACGAACAGATACGCTTCCAGCGGATCGCCAAAGCCCCGCCCGATCCGGTCGGCCATGCGCCGGTCGATCTCGGCGCGATAGGCCAGGACTTCGTCCCGCGACGGCCGGGTCATCAGGCCGCGCTCGTGGCGTTCGACCCGCCGGCCCAGGCTTTCATAGTAGGAGTTGAACAGTTGCTGCAGACGCGGATCGACGGGCTTGTATCCCGGCTCGGCCGCCAGAATCATCGCCTCGAAGAACCAGCTGGTGTGCGCCAGATGCCATTTGCCCGGACTGGCGTCGGGCATGGACTGCGCGGCGAGATCCTCGGCCGACAGATCTGCGGCCAGTGCAGGCATAGCGGCGCGGATGGTGCCGTAGCGACGCAGATCATCCGCCCCGGGGGAGGCGACTCTCGCAGATGCTTTCATCGGACGTGCTCCAGCATTGCGAGACCGGCCCTCCTGGTCGCCCGCGTCGGCCTAACACATCTGTTCCGGTTTCGTTGCCGTCAAGGGGGCGGCGCGACAAAAGGCCGGGCGCTGCTGACACATTGTGGCAGCAGGTCGCACGCCAGACCGTTCACCCCGCCGTTGAGGTACGCGTCAGCGAGGCTCCGACAGATACGGGCGCGGACCCGCAGTCGGGCCAGGCGACACAGGCACGCCGACCGGCTCGGGCGCGGCGCCGATGGCGCCTTCGTCCAGTTGCGGGCCGGTGGCCTCGGGCGGCGGCGGGCGGGTGATCCGCTCGCGCATCTCGGGGTCCTTCAGCAGCACGGTGCGCATTATCTCGCGGGCTCGCGGCGCGGCCGCCGTCGATCCGGCCATACCGCCGTGTTCGACGATCACCGCGATGGCGTACCGAGGCTGATCGACCGGCGCGAAGGCGACGAAGAGGTTGTGGTCCTTCAGAGCCCAGCCAACGCTGCTGCTGGATCGCGAGCCGACATTGTCATAGCTGCGCACCTGGGCCGTGCCGGTCTTGCCTGCCATCTGGATGTCGCCGAGGCCCAGCTGACTCTGGCGATAAGCCCCGCCGGAGCGATCGTTAGCCACCGCCACCATGCCTTGGCGCACGACGTCCAGATGCTCACGGGCAAAGGCCAGATCAGGCACTTCCGCCCCCGACGGCCGGTCCACGCCGCCGACCGATTTGATCAACCGTGGTTGAAGCGCCTTCACCCCGTTCGCGATGCGCGAGGTCATCACGGCAAGCTGCAGGGCGGTGACGTTCACGTCGCCCTGGCCGATCGCGACCGACAGGGTCTCGCCTGGATACCAGACGCGGGAATCCGAATTGGGATTGTTCTTGTTGTACTCCGCCTTCCAGGCCTGGCTAGGCACGGAGCCCCTCTTCTGGTTGTCGACACCGATGTCGAACGTCTGAAGAAAGCCGATGTTCTTGGCGGCCTCGTGGATGCCGTCGACCCCGGCCCTGTTGCACATGTGGTAGAAATAGACGTCGCAGGAATTCTTGATCGCGTCGTGCATGGTCTGCGGGCCGTGACCGCTTCGGCTCCAACACCGGAAGGTCCGATTGCCAAAGCGGTAGCCTCCGCCGCAGTTGACGCGTTCGGTCGGATCCACACCGGCGGTCAAAAGCGCGAGCGAGGTCGTCAGCTTGAAAGTCGAACCGGGGTGGAAGACGCCCCCGATGGCCTTGTCCAACAGCGGCTTGCGTTCGTAGTCGGACAGGGCCCGATAGGTGCGGCTGGGGACGCCGGTGACGAACAGGTTCGGGTCGAACGACGGCGCCGACATCATGCACAGGATATAGCCATTGCGGACCTCCATGACCACGCAGGCCCCGGACTCGTCGCCGAACACCTCGAGCGCCCGGTTCTGCACGTCGGCGTCCAGCGTCAGGACCACGTCCTTGCCTGGCACGGCAGGTCGAGAGCCGCCGAC